>JAFZAB010000143.1 GCA_017548425.1 Victivallales bacterium | reverse complement strand
TCCTCGCGGGAACGATTAAAGACGTCGTTCCTCGCTATCAGACGATGTGCGGCAAATACGTCGAACGCACATTCGGTTGGGACTGCCATGGTCTTCCAATCGAAGCACTTGCGCAGGACAAGCTCGGTCTTTCCGGCACCTACGCCATCATGCAGGCCGGCGTTGATGTTTTCAATGAAAAATGCCGTTCCATGGTTTTGACATACGTCAACGAATGGAAGCAGACCGTCAACCGCATGGGCCGTTGGGTCGATTTCGAAAACGGCTACAAGACCATGAATCCCACCTACATGGAAACCATCTGGTGGGTCTTCAAACAACTGTGGGACCAAGGCCGCGTCTATAAGGCGCACCGCATCATGCCGTACAGTTGGAAGCTCACGACGCCGCTCTCCAATTTCGAGGCCAACCAAAACTACAAGGACGTGCAGGATCCAACCGTCACCGTTCGCATGAAGCTCACGGACGCCAAATTCGACATTCCGGCGGACATCACCCCCTACATCTGCATCTGGACGACCACGCCGTGGACGCTGCCGGAAAATCTCGCCGTCTGCGTCGGTCCGGACGTCGACTACTGCCTCCTCAAGGATGGCGATACGAATGACGCCTATATCCTTGCAAAAGAACGTATTTCGGCCTATTATCGCAAGCCTGAGGAATACACGGTCCTGATGGAATGCAAAGGCCGCGATCTTGTCGGTCTCCATTACGAACCGATCTTCCCGTATTTCAAAGACACGCCGAACGCCTTCCGCGTTCTCATGGACGACTATGTCACAACGACGGACGGTACGGGTATCGTCCACCAGGCTCCCGCCTACGGTGAAGACGACTACCGTGTCTGCCGCGCCGCAGGAATCGATCTCATCGATCCGCTCGATGACGAAGCGAAATTCACGGATGCTGTCCCGGATTTCAAAGGCATGAACGTCAAAGATGCTGACAAGCTGATTATCAATCACTTGAAGCAAATCGGCAAGCTTGTCCAGCAATCGACCATCGTCCACAGCTATCCGTTCTGCTACCGTACGGACACGCCGTTGATCTACCGCGCCATCGACGCATGGTACGTCCGCGTTGAAGACCTCCATGAACGCCTGCTGAAGAACAACTTGCAGACATCATGGACGCCTGAGTACGTCGGCGACAAGCGTTTCGCCAACTGGCTGGCGGAAGCGAAAGACTGGAACATCTCCCGCAACCGCTTCTGGGGCTCCTGCCTGCCCGTCTGGATCAACGTTGATGATCCGAAAGACATGATCTGCGTCGGTTCCATCGCCGAACTCGAACAGCTCTCCGGCGTGAAAGTGACGGATCTGCACAAACATTACATCGACAAGATTGAAATCCACAAAGACGGCAAGACCTACAAGCGGACGCCGGAAGTTCTCGACTGCTGGTTCGAATCCGGTTCCATGCCCTACGCGCAGCACCACTATCCCTTTGAAAACAAAGCGAAAGTGGAAAACGCCTTTCCTGCGGATTTCATCGCCGAAGGCCTTGATCAGACGCGCGGCTGGTTCTACTCGCTGCTCGTTCTCGCGACTTGCCTGTTCGACAAACCGGCCTTCAAGAACGTCGTCGTCAACGGCCTCGTTCTCGCGGAAGACGGCCGCAAGATGTCGAAACGCCTCAAGAACTATCCGGATCCGTCGGATATCATCAATAAATATGGCGCGGACGCGCTCCGCCTCTTCATGCTCGGCTCCCCCGTTGTCCGCGCGGAAGACCTCCGCTTCTCCGAAACCGGCGTGAAGGAAATCCTCCGTACCGTCATCATCCCGCTTTGGAACGCGACGTCGTTCTTCGCGACCTACGCGAAAGTCGATAAATGGACGCCTGAAGGCAACATCGCCGCTCCGCCGAAGAAGATCACGAACATTCTGGACAAATGGATTCTCTCCAAACTCATGGAGACGATCGCTGACGTCCGCAAGTCCATGGACGCCTTTGACTTGCAGGGCGGCGCCAACCGTTTCACGTCGCTCATCGAGAATCTGACCAACTGGTATATCCGCCGCTCCCGCCGCCGTTTCTGGAAGTCGGACAACGACGACGACAAGAACGAAGCCTACCAGACGCTGCACTACGTCATCGTCACCATCTGCCAGCTGGCCGCGCCGTTCATCCCGTTCGTCACGGAGAAGATCTACCGCGAGTTCCGGACGGACGCCATGCCCGAATCCGTTCATCTCTGCGACTATCCGCAGGTCATTCCCGAACTGCTGGACGCCGATCTCAATAAATGCATGGCCGACACGATGTGCGCCGTCGAACGCGGCCACTTCCTGCGCACGCAGGTCTCCATCAAAGTCCGCCAGCCGCTTGGCAAAGCCGTTCTCGTTTCCGCCAACAAGCAGGTCCGCGACAATCTCAGCAGCATGGCGAAAGTCATCGCCGAAGAACTCAACGTCAAGGAAATCAACGTCTTGGAAGACGAAGAGGAACTCGTGACGCTGTCCGCCAAGCCGAACCTCAAGAAACTCGGCCCGAAACTCGGCAAACGCATGAAGGATTTCATGCCGCTCATCAACAACCTCTCCAGCAAGGAAATCGCCAAACTGCGCAAAGGCGAGACGCTCACGCTCGCCGCCGCGGATGGTTCGACGTTGGATCTCGTCGAAGACGACATTCTCGTGCAGCGTCAAGAGAAGCAAGGCATGTCCGTCGCCAACGAAGGCGACATCACCGTTGCGTTGGACACACAGCTCACGCCTGCCCTGATTCAGGAAGGCTGGGCTCGTGAAATCGTCTCGCAACTGCAGTCGCTCCGCAAGGACAGCGGCCTCGAAGTCGTGGATCGCATCAACGTCCGCTACCAGGCTCCGGCCGAAATCGCCGCCGCCATCGAAGCCCAGAAGGCTTACATCGCCAATGAAGTCCTCGCCCTCTCCATCGAGGCTGAAAATGGTGATGCTCAAGGCTTTACGGAAGTCAAGCTCAACGACCAGAAGGCACTCTTCAAAATCGCCAAAGCCTAAACCTACCCCTATTCCACGCCCCCTCCACACGAGGGGGCTTTTCTTAATTTATCCATCCATTTTGCGGCCTTTCCAATGTCTGTCAAGCATGTCTGTCCAAATTGCGGCTCCACACTCACGTTGGACGCCCCCATGCCCTCCCTGCGCTGTCCGAAATGCAAGACCACCATGCAGCCGGAAACGGCGGCTTCCGACGCGGCGGCCCCAACGGCGACCGCTACGCCTGTGCGCCCCATGAGAGTCGCCCGCACGATCAGTACAATTGGCTCACAAGTAACGGCAGCGGCGTCACCTGCGGAAACGGAACGCCTGCTTGAAGAGGCGCGTTTCAAAGCCCAGCAGGAACGCGACCGCCTTCTGGTGGAGGCCAACAAGCAGATTCAGCAAGCCCAGGCCCAAGCGGAAGCTTCGCTTCAACAGCTTCGCGAACAGAAACTGGCCGAAGCGACAGCGGAAGCCAATGCCATCGTCGAAACCGCCAAGCAGAACGCCGCGCAAATCAAAAATGAAGCGGAATCTGCGGCGCAACAACAGCTTGCAGAAGCGGGAAACGCGGCGAAAGCGCGTCTTGAAGAAGCGGAGGCCGCCGCGCAAAAACGCCTTGAAGAAGCGGAAGCCGCCATCGCTCAGCAACTGGAAAAACAGTCGGCTGAAAATCAGCAAACCGAACCGTCGGCCACGGCGGAAGCGCCGCAAGTCGTTGCCGCGCAACCAGTCGAATCATTTGAAGAACAAAAAGCCAAAATCGACAAACTGGCCCGTCAGAACCAAATTCGCTTCTGGCGGCTCAATGCCTATATTGCGATTCTGATTCTGACGTTGATCTGCGCCATCAAATCCAATGGCAACACGTTGGTCGCCGTCCTCTCCAGCCTGTCGGCCATCATCGCCATCGGCTTGGCTGCCTACGCCATCTATACCTTACGTTCTTGCATCGCCCTGCTGAAGGCCGAAAAGAACGGAACGAACCCGCCAACCGCGACACCGACTCCTTCGCCGTCGATTCCACGCAAGACGCCTTCTTTCAAAATGAAAAAGGAAAAGCCTGCGGTTGCCGCAACACCTTCCGCCCCCACGGAACCAGCCACGGAAGACGCTGAATCGCAGGATGATGCCGCACAATCGAAAGTTGAGGAAGCCGCAACCACGATGGCTGAAACGGAGGCCGCACAGCCCGATGCCGCGCCAACCGCTCCGCGCAAAACACTTCTTCCAGTCGCCAAGAAAAAGCCCGCCAAACCGCTTTTCATTAAGAAAAAAACCTCCGAATAATACGGAACAAAGCGGTTGTTGACGACAACCGCCATCTTTCAGAATCATGGATTCACCGTTATCATTGACAATGAATCTGCTCCTTCCGTCATTGACGGAGCTGCTGATTTCGCTGAGCCTCCTGCTGTTGCTGCATTATCTTCGCAGGACGTTCAGCCTTTTTCCATTGTACATGACAATGGCCCTCTTCTTGATCATCAGCCTGGTCATCGGCATTCCGAACTTCTCGCTGGCGTCATTTGTTTCAAGCTCCTACATCCCGTTCCGTCTGGGCACCCTCCTCCTTCCGATGATGACGATGGACATTCTCATCTATGAAACCATCGGCACACGCGAAGCCCAGAAATTGATTTTCGGCCTGATTGTCACGCTCGCCGCCGCCATCACATTCCTTTTCATCATGCTTGAGGTCCTTTCGCCTGAAGCCAGAAGCATGATCACAGGTCATTCGACGAAGCATTTCACCGCCGTGCTCTTCCTCAAATCAGTGGCGGTTTTCACTTTTGTCCATTTAGTCATCATCATCTGCATCCCGATCATCTTCCAAGCTCTTCGCAACTGGAGCACGCCTTTCTCGGTCAGCCTGTTTGTCTGCATTGGCCTCATCTATGTCTGCCGCGATCTCGACGCCACTTCCATGGAAAACACACCATCCGCCCGTCAAATCGCATGGATGGTACGCCTCATTCTGATGATAGTCTCAACAGGAATCACATGCCTCTATCTGAAACTTACGAATATCTCCTTGAAGGACAAACCCAACACCACCAGTTTCTTCGATGAATTCCTCTATAACTTCCAATCCACGGATCGTATGCGCAAGTCTCTGGAGGAATGGGAAGAGCGGTATCAGCTCCTTCTCGACCACTCCCCTGAAATCATCATCATCATCGATCAAGACAGAAATGTCCTCAACGCCAATGCCACCGCCATCAATATCTTCGGCCCTTACTTTCTTTCCAGCAAGCAAGATACGCCCATTATTTTCGATGAAGAGCTGAAGCCGTTACCAAGAGAGCAAATCTGGCAGGAACTGCTGAATGATCCCAATCCGCAAGCATTCCGTTTCTTTCAACATGCTAAGCTGAAATTGCCAGACGACACCTATATGGACATCGATTTCACCGTCTCAATCGGACGAATCGACGACGCGCCGGTCTGCATCCTCATCATGCGCGACATGACGGAACAACGCAAGCAGGAACGGCTCCAACAAGAACTGCAGGAACAACTTGTCCATTCGCAACGGCTGGAATCCATCGGCGTTCTGGCCGGTGGAATCGCCCATGACTTCAACAATCTCCTCCATTCCATTCAAGGCAGTTCAGACGCGCTCGCCCTTCAAGGCAATCTGACAACGTCACAGCAGTCGCTGATTACCAACATCAATTCCGCCACCAAACGCGCGTCACGACTCACCTCCCAACTGCTGGCGTTTGCACGGAAAGGCAAGTTCCATATCGAATCCATTGATCTTCAGGCTCTTATCGAACAAACAGCCCAACTTTTCCAGCCCACGGCGAAGAACATCAAATTCAAAGTCATCATCGAACCAGACCTGCCGACCATCAGCGGCGACGCCACGCAGCTTCAGCAAGTCCTGCTCAACCTTCTCATCAATGCCCGCGACGCCTTGAATTCCAACACGGAAAATCCGCGAATCACCCTCCGCGCCCAAGCCATGCGAGACATGACGAATGAATGGAATCAACGTCCAGACAAAGACTTGGACATCAAAAACTATGTCTGCATCAAAGTGAAAGACAATGGTTGCGGCATCGATGAAGAAACTCAGAAGAAAATTTTCGAGCCATTCTTCACGACGAAGGAAGTCGGCAAAGGTACCGGCATGGGACTCGCCATGGCCTATGGCTGCATCACCCACCACCATGGATGGATCACATTGGAATCCACCCCAGGCGTCGGCAGCGAATTCATCCTCTGCCTTCCCATCGAACAACCCTAACCGCCCATGCCCGCCCTTCGGGCGGTGCTTATGGGCCTATGGCCTATGGCTAATAGCCTTATTCTAAGCACCATAAGCCATAAGCCATTAGCCATAAGCCATTAGCATAGCCGTTTACGGCTATTCCTCTCGCATCATGGACACGTAGTCGATATAGACGGCTTTCGCATCCTTCGGATTCTTGATGGTCGGAGCAAACCAGACATACTGATCATAACCAAGCTTGATCCAGTCGGTCTCATAGACATGATATTTCTCGCCAGCGATTTCCTGCGCCGTGAAATCACGATGGGCGATGTCACGGCCAAGCGTCTGGCTGTAGATGCCGAACTGCAAAACATGGCCAGCCGTCGGCTGCGCGTCGCAACGGACGGCGTAGCGGAATTTCCATCTCTTCGTCATGCCGTAATAGCCACCGACGGGAACCTGTGTCGCCCACTGCGTATGCGTATTCGTCATCATCGCGGCCTTTCCGGTGGTGGCTTCCTTGTCATCGACCAATTTCACCCATTCGCCTTCCTTGTGCAGTTGGAAACGCTTGCCCGTGAAATGATCCCAACGGTCATCGGGCAGACCTTTCAACCATTCAGGCGGATTGCCACGCGTCGTCTCGAAGTCCGGCGGTTCAAGACCTTCGAGCAAACGCTTACCGTAATCGCCGTACGCGCCGCCTTCGCGAATGTTGCCGATATCGTATTTTATGCACAGATCGTCGAACTCCTTCGCCAGTTCCTTCGCAGGCTTCGGCAGATTCTTCAGATAATCCTTGCCAGTATAGCGGTTCCAGATTTTCGCCGTCGGATAGGCCTGAAGAACTGCCAAATCAAGGCTAAGGCGTTCGCGGCGAACGCGTTCCGCCAACACAGGATTATCCTTCACGGCGTCTTCCGCCAGTTTGTACAGCGTCAATGCGTCATCCAGTTTCTCCAACGGCAACCATCCCGCGACGCTGCCATTGTAGCAACGCAAATTGTAACCTGCCTCTTCAACCGTGTCGCACAGATAATCAATGTACTGCAGCAGGAACGGCCCCGCCGCGCCATAATAGCCGTTGAAATATTCGCGCATAAGCGCTTTTTCATCCTGGTTCGGATTCCACAACAGATGCGCCACCAGCCATGCACGCGGACGGACGAAATCGCCGACGTTGCACGCGATGTCGCCCTGCTCGAACACGCCGATGGCATGATGGTTGGCGAAGAAACGGAGGTCGGGAGCCAATCCACGCCAGTTCGGCTGCGGCAACATGTAGTTTGTGAAGTTCGTGATGTAGTTCCAAATGTAGAGGTTAGGCGCCACGGCGCACCAATCTTCAATGTCTTGACGGAAACTCTTGTTGGCGGGTCCCGTCTCCAACGGCTGCGCAAAATTCATTTCGATACTGCAAAGACGGATGACGACGTTCTTTGCGGGCTTCGTGACTTTTGGTGCCTTGCGGGTATAAGTGTACGCCAGCGTCTCAATTAGAAATTCCGGATATTCCTTTTCAATCTCCTTCGCGACGGCGTTCACGAAGCGGATCAGCGGGCCGGACTGGCTGCCTTCTATCTTCTCTACTTCCAAGCACTTCGGACATTCGCAACGGCCATGCCAGTCGTTCTGCGAAACGGAAATCACGCCGGCCGTCGGCTTCTTGCGAATCTGCTCCAGGCAGACTCTCGCGAATTCCTTCGTCATTTCTTCGTTTGTCAAACAGAGCTGCGTCCAGTTCGCCGTGCGCTTTCCACCTTGCATGGAATACCATTCCGGATGATCTTTGAAATACTTGTCGGGCGGCAGGAACTGGAAGAACGTATGGCACCAGCCGATGATGGACATATGCCCGCCCCAGTCATCGGAAATCTGCTGATGATGACCGTTGGCCTTCAAACGCGGCGCCCATTTGGGATCGACGGCATGACGATAGAACGGTTCGCGGCTGACAACCTGCGGTGAATACAGATATTCCTTTGTATCAACGATTAATGTAGGCTTGTTTGGAATGTCATTTTCCGTCGGCGTCCACCAGCGGACGCCTACATAGTCCTCCAAAAACGTATAGACGGCGTACAGCGGGCCACGCGGCATGCGACCATTCAGATAGACGTCGCCGTCTTTGAAACGAATGGCCGTCGTGTCCGCTTTCGCCTTCGTGAAATCAACGTCCGGAAATGCCGCTTTGCCTGCGTCACCGATAACAAATGCAGGCTTGCCTTTCGGACGCGCCGCCGCTTCAAATATCGTGTATTCCGTTCCCGTCACCCATTTTAGATGTTCAGCCAGTTCTTTTGCGGCATTCTTCAGGACTGTGGCGGGATTGTCCGGAATCACAATCACATAGTCGCTTTTGCCGTTGTCGGCGATTTTCAACGTCTGTGCACCCGCAAGACCGCACAGCAGCAAACCGCACAAAAAGCATGTCATTTTCATAATCGTTCCTTTGGTTTTTATCTGTTATTTGTAAATCCTATATTAATAACGTTCGGCAATCTCCTTGAACGTCAGCCATTCGACTTTGTCGCCGAAATAGCGGGTAACTCGCTCCATCAGCGCCTCAAAACCGTCCAGACCATAGAAACGTCCATCCGAAAACAGCGATTGCCAATGGGTTATGAACACAATCGGCCGTCCGGCATCAAGAAGATTCACAAACTGCCCGCTACGACCGTCTTCACTGATGATACTGTCGACACCCTCTTTGATCTTCCGCTTCGCTTCTGCGTCATTGCCCGGATTGTTTCCTGACCAGAAGACATCCGGAAAGTCTCGCGGAATGGAAACCACCTTGCCTGTTTCCGCGGAACTGCACATCACTTTCGGAGCCTTAAGCACGGACTGGTTGTGCAGGAAATAGAAGGTCATGTCTTTGTTCAAGGTCCGTTTGAACGCCATGCCGATGCCTTCCGCATAATTCCGTTCGTTGTCGATACCCGTCATCCACGGCGACGTCACGCCTTCCGGAATCAAATCCACATTGCAGAGGATTTTTATGGCATAGCTGACATAATCCGCGATCTGTTCGGCTGTTAGCGTGCTGAAATAGATATCTTCGCGAACGTCCAAGACACGCTCCGTCTTGACGTCGAACGCCCAGTAGTGCGAAATGATTTCAGGCGTCAGCGAAAACATCGGAGCGACATTCTCGCGAACCGTCTTGATAAACTGCTGGACATGCTCCCATGGGCAATGGCTCAGCCCTTTGTCAAGACGCCCCAGATTGCATGGCATGGGCACGACGGAGAACTTCCCTCGGACACCATTCTTCTTGCAAATGGACGCAAACCGCAACACTTGTTCAATCGGCACGATCAACTCATGCTCGCGCATTAAATCATGGAAATAGTAGAGGTTGACGGGAGAGCCGTCATCGATTATCAAGCTTACGGGTACTTTCGCCATCGTGTTTCCTCAATGTTTATCATCAAAATTAATATGTGCAATCGTAATTTATCAGCCGCTCCATGGAAATCAACTTCCACGGCACTTTTTCCATTGACTATAAATTTTCCCACAAGGAACAAAAAGAGCAATATCTACGTCTAATGAATCATCAGCAGGCCCGTCTGTCTTGAAACTCGCCACAATGGCGGTATGTTACTTCTAACTTTTTTCCATATATAATATCAACAACCATGAAAGGAGCCATCATGAAACCATCGTTATGCTGTTCCGTACTGCTCATGTCGCTTGCCGTTTCCGGCGCACAGCTTCCCGATTTGTTCGAAGGCGAACAAGTCATCTTCCCGTCCTCCGTCCGCGGCAGCCAGATGTTCTCCGCCATCATCGTCACGAAAAACAAGCATGTCATCGTCTTCGACGGCGGCTGGCGGGAAGACAATGCCAATCTCATCAAAATCGTGAAGGAATTTTCGGACACGGTTGATTTGTGGTGCATCACCCACGCCCATGGCGACCACTTCTGGCAACTTGCCGAATTCATTGAAAAGACGCCGGATGCATTGAAAATCAAGAAGTTATGCTATAATTTCATCAGCGAAGAATGGATTAAGGAAGCGGACAAGCGTGAAAAAGGCTGCCTCCAGGAAGCCATGACTACCATTACACCGTTGAAAACATCGAACATTCCGCAGCAAATCACCAAAGCGGGCGACATCTTTGAAGTCGATGGCGTCAAAGTCGAAGTCCTCAACGATCCATACCCAATACAGACCGGTAATCCCATCAACAACGCATCCGTCGTTTACAACGTCACCATCGGCAGCAAGAAAATGTTGGTAACAGGTGACTTGGGCGTTGAAGGCGGCAACCGTCTCCTGGAACTTTGCCCTGACAAACTGAAGGCGGACATCGTCGTACTCGCCCATCACGGGCAGAATGGTGCCAACAAGAATTTCTACGACGCCGTCAAGCCGTCCGTCGCCATTTGGCCGACGCCCAGATGGCTTTGGGAAAACGACAACGGCGGTGGCCCCGGCTCCGGCCCGTGGCGCACAAACTACGTCAAATGCTGGATGCAGGATCTCGGTGTCAAACGCCAATACAATACCATTAAAGAAGTAAGGCTGAAGTAATGCTTAATGCTTAATGCTCAATGCTTAATTATACATTTTTATAACAATTTGTAATTAAGCAAGAAGCATAAGCAATTAAGCATAAGCCACAAGTCGCAAACATTATCCATTCATCATTCAAAAATCGTCACTAAGCATTAAGCATTAAGCATTAAGCATTATGAAGAAAGTTTCCATCATGTTCTCCGGTCAGGGGGCGCAAGCTCCCGGCATGGGCAAAGATCTCTATGACGCCTCCCCTGCGGCGAAGGCCATCTTCGACCGTGCAAACGACATTCTCCATCGCGACATCGCCAACCTCTGCTTCAACGGCTCCGTCGAAGATCTGACGGCTTGCGCGAACTGCCAGCCAGCCATTTTCACAATGTCGCAGGCCGCCATGGCCGCCTTGAAAGAACGCGTCGGCGACTTCCTCCCCGCCGCAACGGCCGGACTCTCCCTCGGAGAATATTCCGCCTTGGTAGCGGCGAATGTCTTGTCGTTCGACGACGCACTACGGCTCGTCGCCAAACGCGGCGAACTCATGGATAAAGCATGCCGTGACACGCAGGGCGGCATGGCCGCCGTATTGGGCGGCGATCCGGACAAAATCGCCGAAGTCTGCGCGGCCAGCGGCATCGACGTCGCCAACTACAACTGCCCCGGCCAGATTGTCATTTCAGGCGAAAGCGCCAAAGTCGAAACCGCCGTCGCGAAATTAACGGAACTCGAATTCCGTGTCGTGACGTTGCAAGTGGCGGGCGCCTATCATTCGCGCGTCATGGCTCCTGCGGCGGAAGCATTTGCCGATGCGTTGGCGGCTTGCTCCTTCTCCAAGCCCGCCTGCCCCATCGCACAAAACTTCCCTGGCGATTTCGTGGAAACGCCTTCCGACATCAGCGAAAACCTCCGCCAGCAGATCTGCGGCTCCGTCCGTTGGGAAGCCTGCCTGCGCAAGCTCATGGCAAAAGCCGAAGTGCTCGTCGAATGCGGCCCGGGCAATGTCCTCTGCGGTTTCGTAAAACGCACGGACAAAACCTATAAGGCCTGCCCCATCAATTCCGTCGGCACGTTGGACACCGCCGTCCAGGCCATTGCCTGACACAAATTTCTAAAAACACCAAAGGGCTGTTGCAAAACGTATAAAGACTTGCAACAGCCCTTTTCTTGTATAAGACATAATGGTGTTGCCATTATGCGGTCTCATGCGAAACTACCACTGTCCACTGCCCACTAACCACTTATCACTTTCAAGACAATTGCGCGACCAGCGTGTCGATTGCTTCATCCGTCGTCTTGTAGGTGCACGCCAGACGCACGACGTGAGTCGGTTCATCCCAATAATGCGCATCAAAGACTTGCGTAATCGCCTTCAACTGTTCGGGCGTCAGAATGCAAAAGACCATGTTCGTCTCAACAGGATAGCGGAGTGGTATTCCAATCTGCCTCAACCGTGCTTCCAGACGTTTCGCGGCTTGATTCGCAAGTTTCGCATTTTCAAGCCACAAGCCGCTTTCCAACAGATATTCGGCCTGAACGCCCAGAAACTGCGATTTGTCCAGATGCTGCATCGATTGCTTCTGCAAATATGGCAGGCTGGCGCCCCACTCTTCCCGTCTGAACACGACCATCTCGCCAAACATCGCGCCCGCTTTCGTGGCGCCCCACGAAAATGCGTCAACGCCCGTCCCTTCAATCATTTCCGTAAGCGTCGTATTCAATGCCACGACCGCGTTGCCAATGCGTGCACCATCGATATAGACCGCCATTTTCAGACTATGGGCGTAGTCGCACAACGCTTTCAATTCGTCCAATGAATACATTGTACCAAATTCAGTCGGTTGTGTAATCACCACGACCTGAGGGACATAGCCAAATCGTCGAGCGGCCTTCAGCCGCGCCGCCACGGCATCTACCGTCAACTTTCCATCGTCGCATTCGCATTCCAGAATCTTACAGCCGAGCGTATATTCGAACGCGCCACATTCATGCGTGTTGACATGCGTCTGAGCCGCGCAGACAATGCAACCGTTACGCGGCAGCATCGACTTCAACGCCAAGATGTTAGCACCTGTTCCGTTGATGGCGTACGTCGTCCAAATCCGCTCTTTGAAGAACTGTTGCATCAGTTCGACGGCATGACGTGAATGGAAATCCCGTCCATCGTTGTCATCAATCGGTTCGTCGTTGACGGCGACAATCCGCTCCAGAATATCCGGATGAACGGTTGTCCAGACTTCGCCTCGAAAATCCTTTCTTCCCATGGTAGTTTTTAGTTGTTAGTGGGTAGTTGTTAGTGGGAGTGGTCGGGAGGGCTGCGCTCCTGCGCGGCCAGTAGTTAGTGTTGTTCTGTACTACTATCGTTCATATTCTTGTTTTTTAACAAAGGTTTTGCCAAGTACTTTTCTGTTGCGCGAAGCGTGACGAACCGCCGAGCCAACAGACTATGAACTTCAAGCTTCCGCATGACGTTGTTTCCGCTTGCGCGAAGCGTGACGAACCGCCGAGCAGACGGAGGCCATCCAGAGCTTCGCTCGCTTATAGCTTATGGCTTATGGCTCATGGATGGCTCGCCGCTCCCGCGAAGCGGATTCATACCGCCGAGCCGCAGGCAGCCGTTGGAATTCCTTTGCGATTGGATTTCATAATCCGCCAATCAATCTTCCTGGCGATTATCGGCGCCTGCGGGGAGGCAATAGATGAAAATCTGTGTAATCAGTGTAATCTGTGGTTTGATAAAAATTCGTGTCCATTCGTGTCCATTCGTGGTTCTAACTCTCAATCATTCACGATTTTGTAGTAAAAATCCGCGTCTGCCGGACGGATGTTCGTCAAATCGCCGCGGTAGTGGCGCAACGCCGTCGGAATATAAGGATGCTTCAGCAATTCCGCTTCGTTCAAATCAATGCCGATGCCCGGGCGATCTGGAATTTCCATGCAACCGTTGCGAACCGTCAAGTCCTCATCGCAGAGCAACTTACGATACGGCACATCCGTCATCATCATTTCCAGCATGACGAAATTCGGAATGCACGCCGCCAATTGCAGCGTCGCTGCGTTCGCCACAGGGCCTGACGGATTATGCGGACAGAAACCAATGTGGCGTGTCTCCGCTTCCGCACCGAGAAAACGCATTTCCATGATGCCGCCCGCATGGGAGATGTCGGGTTGGATATAGTCCGAGCAGTTCAGTTCCATGAATTGGCGGTATTCATAACGGTTGTAGAGTCGTTCGCCTGCCGCCAACGACACGCGGACGCGATCCTTCACTTCCCGCATGCCCTCCTTGTCATCCGGCGGAATCGGTTCTTCAAACCAGAAGACATCGTACTCTTCCAGACGGCGGCCGATTTTCACAGCCGTCGGGATGTCGAACCGACCATGCCCTTCGATAAGCAACTGAATGTCCTCTCCCGCCGCCTCCGCGACCTTTTCGATGCATTCCATGGCCTGATTCAAATCATGCTTTGAAATCTGCTGCCATGCCTTGCCGAACGGATCCCACTTGCAACCGGGGAACTTCAATTTCTTCAGAATCTTTGCCTTTTCCGCAAATTCATCGGGCGTCTTCGCTGGTGAGAACCTACCGTTTACGTAAATTGGAATTGCATCGCGGACTTTACCGCCTAGCAGTTGATAGACAGGAACATTCAGCTCTTTCCCCTTGATATCCCACAATGCGATTTCCACGCCCGCAAGAGCCGACATCAACACAGGGCCGCCACGCCAATAGGCGTCGCGATAGCAGTCGTGGCGGAACGCCTCGATGTTTCGCGGATCCTTTCCGATGAGATAGCCTTCCAAATCATGGATGGCGGCCTCAACCGTATGTTCCTTGTATTCCAAAGTCGCTTCGCCCCAACCATATAGGCCAGAATCCGTCTCCACTTTCACAAAGACGAAATTCGTCCGGAAGGCGTTGCAGACAAATGTCTTGATTGCCGTTACTTTCATGATTGTCCTCCTTTACGGCGCGTAATACATGCCGCCGTTGACCTGCAGCGTGTCGCCTGTCACATATTCGTTCTTCAACGCATACACGACAGCTGCGGCGATCTCCTCCGATTCGGCAGGACGCCCCAACGCGATTTTCGACGCTTCGGCGGCCGCCTGTTCAGGCGTCAGCCGCTTCGCAAGATTCTCCGTCATCACCATGCCCGGGCAGACGGTGTTCGCGCGGATTTGATACGGTGCGCCATTGGCCGCGAAAGCGCGCGTAAGTCCATGCATACCAAGCTTTGAGACGTTGTAGGCGATCATATGCATCTCCGCCGGCGTGAACGCCCGAACGGAAGAAATATTCACAATGCACGAGCCCGCCAGCAGTTTCGCCTGCTCGAAAAACGACATGGAGCACAAGTAGGCGCCTTTCAGATTGATGTCCATGACCAACGAAAACCAGTCGCCGTTCGACATTTCAGGCTTGCGGAAATACGGATCGACGCGTGCGTTGTTCACAAGATAATGAATTGGCGAGAGTTTCGCGAACATCTGCTTCACCGCCGCTTCGTCCGAAACGTCACAGACATAGACCGACGCCTTGCCGCCAGCCGCGATGATTTCGTTCGCCACGGCTTGTGCCTTTGCGGGGCTATGTGCGCAATTGACAATCACTTCCGCGCCTTCAGCGGCCAACGTCTTCGCGATGACTCGCCCAATGCCCTGCGACGCACCAGTGACCAATGCTTTCTTTCCTTCAAATGACATGCGATTTCCTTTGTTGTGATTCATGGTTGTCCAGATTGAAAATGATGAGGATTAATCTTATATCCACAACGCGAAAATGCAAAGAAACATGCCTAATTCTTCCATGGCTGTTTGTTTGAAATCGCTCCAGAAGGAATATATTTAAGTTGTTGTCCCGTTCGTCCCTTTGTCCCATTCGTCCTTTAAATCCCCTAAAAAATGAGACCGGATTTTCTTCTCCATTCCAGCGAAGCGCAGGCCTTATATGAATCAGTAGCTGACCTGCCACTCATCGATTGGCATAACCACTTGTCCGTGAATGATATCCAGCAGAACAGAAGATTCCGCACGATCACGGAACTGTGGGTGGCGTCCGATCCATACAAGCATCGCGCCATGCGCATCTGCGGCGAAAAAGAAAGCCTCATCACAGGCGATGCCGATGATTTCGACCGCTTCGCTGCCTGGAGTCGCACGCTTCCAAAACTTGCAGGCAATCCGCTCTATTTTTGGAGCATGATGGAATTGGAGCGTGTCTTCGGCATCACGGAACCACTGACTGAAAAGAACGCCCGTGACATCTATGAACAGGCCAATGAAATGCTTGGGCACGATGATCTTACGGCACAAGGCCTGCTGAAAAATTTCCATGTTGAATACGCCGCACCATGCGTTGGATTGGCGGATGTTTTATCTCTCTTTAATGGCCTTTCCGGTATCGTTCCAAGTTTCAGAGGCGATGACGCCTTGAACTTGCGGTTGCCAAACGATTGGCAGCCAAAATCGCTTGATGATTTGTCAGAGTGTCTTTCGCTACGGTTGCAAGCATTGCAAAAGCATGGCTGCCAATTCGCCGACCATGCATTGGACAGCGATTTCGTCTATCAGCCAGATGACGGTCACAACAATGCGCGTTTTGAATCATGGCGGCGTGGTAAACTGCCTCCTGTTGAAATGCAATATCTTCAATCAGAAGTACTTCGGAGATTGGCCAATGAATACGCGCGACTCCATTGGGTTCTTCAGCTCCATGTCGGGGCGTTGCGAAAAACAAGCGACCGTCTGCGCCGCGTGGCAGGCCCCGCCGGTGGCTATGCGACGATTGGCAATTCCACTGACATGGCGGCGCTAACAGCGCTTTTGAACGATTTGGAACATAGCAAATATGGCATGCCGCGAATCATTCTCTATCCGTTGTCGCCGAATGACTTGACACCATTCGCCTGTTTGACGGGTTCATTCACAGGCGATGGCGTTCGCGGCCAAGTAAGGCTTGGTCCAGCATGGTGGTATTGCGACCATCGGATGGGCATTCGCGAATGCCTCGCGGCATCCGCCGCGTTCGGCGTGCTGTCCGTCCATCCGGGCATGACGACCGATTCGCGAAGCCTTCTGAGCTTCATCCGCCATGACTATTATCGTCGCGTAATGTGTGATTTTCTTGCGGAGCAAGCCCAAGCGGATGAATTGCCCCGCGACATGGAAATTTTAAAAGAGCTAGCCTCTGCGCTGGCGTATGATAATGCAAAACAGCTTGTTACGGAGATGAACAAATGAGCATGGAATGGCAAGGCAAAGTAGCGGTCGTCACGGGTGCGGGCGGAACGCTCTGTTCCGTCATCGCGGCATTTCTGGCTGAAAAAGGCATGAAAGTCGTCTTGATCGGCCGCACAAAGGAAAAGCTTGAAAAGACGGCGGCCGTCATCCAATCGAAAGGCGGCGTCTGCCGAATTGAATGCGCAGATGTGAATGACGTAGCGGCTTTGACCGACATCGCCAACCGTGTCGCCGCCGAATGGGGCCCCTGCCGCATTCTTGTCAATGGCGCAGGTGGTAACAACATCAACGCGATGACGACCAACACGGCCTACAATCCTGTGGAAATCACATCCGACAAGCCGGAAGATATGCGCGGCTTCTTTGATCTAGACATGGATGTCTTCGCCAACGTTTTGAAAACCAACACGGTAGGAACGGTCATTCCCTGCCAGATTTTTGGCAAACAGATGGTTGTGGCTGGCGGCGGTTCCATTCTCAATTTCGCCTCCATGAATACTTACCGCCCGCTCTCGCGTGTGTCCGCCTATGCCATGAGCAAGGCCGCCATCGCGAATTTCACGCAATGGCTGGCCGCCTATCTTGCCCCTGCGAACATCCGCGTAAATGCCGTAGCTCCAGGCTTCTTCGTGAACGAACGGAGCATCAAATACCTGCGGACGCCAGACGGCGGTCTTTCGCAACGTGGCGAAAATGTCATGCAGCACACGCCAATGAAACGTTTCGGCGAAGCACCCGATTTGTTGGGTTGTGTCGAATGGCTGCTCGATGATGAAAAGGCGGCTTTCGTGACTGGTATCACGGTGCCAGTTGATGGTGGATTCCTTTCCAGTACAGGTATTTAAGTTATGAAACTCGGACTGATGCTGCCAGCCAGGCAGAATATCCAATGGACGCTTGCCTCACAGCTTGGCGTGGAAGCGGTCGTCACAAAAGCCGCGCCGGAATTGACAGGGCTTCCCGATCCATCTGATTACCAAGCTCTTAAAACTATCCGTGACAATTTCAACGCCGCAGGTCTTGAATTGTATGCGCTCGAAGGCGATGAATTCGACATGAGCCGCATCAAGCTTGGCCTGCCCGGCCGCGACGAAGATATCGAAAAGTACTGCAAAATGCTCACCAACATGGGGCGGCTCGGCCTTAAGCTCCTCTGCTACAACTTCATGGCCGGAGTCGGCTGGTTTCGTTCACGAAATGATTTGAAGGAGCGCGGCGGTGCATTGACGAGCGGTTTTGACGTTGCTGACATCGACAACAATGTTCCGCTAAAGCTTTCAGAAGAACAGCTTTGGGACAATTACGCATATTTCATCCGCGCCGTGATGCCGGCTGCGGAAGCCGCTGGTGTGAAGATGGGCCTGCATCCGGACGATCCACCATTGTCGCCGCTGTTCGGATTCTCCCGCATTCTGACAAGTGCGGACGCCTATCGCCGCGCAATGGCGCTAAGCGACAGTCCATCGCATGGTATCACGTTCTGCCAAGCCACTTTCCGTACAATGGGAGAAGATGTTTTCAAACTGATTCCTGAATTCGGCAAACGGATTTTCTTCCTCCATTTTCGCGATGTGACAGGCAGCAAGACGTGTTTCCGCGAAACGTTCCACGACAACGGTCCGACTGACATGGTCGAATTGTTGCGGACCACCCTGAAACATGCCCCCGACTGTCTTATCCGCCCGGACCATACCCCAACCATGGCGGGAGAAAGCAACGAAAATTTTGGCTACACAATGCAAGGCAACCTTTTCGCCACAGGATACATAAAAGGCATTCTGGACGCCTTGAAATAACGGTAGTCCGAGTACGTCCCGCCGTTTGGAGGCGCAGGCGGGACGCACGCGCCATCTCTCCCCTACTCTACAACTACGTCTTGGATTTCCAAGCCGTGCGGACGATCGGAATTCTCGCCATAGAGGAATTTTCCAAAGCAGAAACTGCTTCTCATGATGGCACGGATATTCAGTTTGTCGCCTTCTCCGCCGCGATTTTCGGGCTGACCGCCCCAGTGGCGGAAAAGGTACAAATCCTCTATCGGAATCCGAATATGCTGCCATTCAGTCGTCAGTGGGACGTTCATGCCCCACGACGAGCCGTCGGATTCCGAAAAGACCATTTCCACTCGGTTCGTCCATGGATAGAGGGCGCGAGCCGTCAGGACAATCGCCGTGTATGTTTTCTTGTCGTCCAATTGCTGTTTAAATGACGGTGAAATGGCAGGTTGCGCCGATGCGAAGTCCTGTCCACCGCCTTTGTTCGCGAAGGATGAGGCGGACCACCGCCACGCAAGACGGCCAGGCTCCATGCCGAACACGGACATGCTGATCGACGGCCCCCTGCCCTGCGGCACAATCGCATTGTCGAATTCCACAAGAACAGGCGGATCGTTTTTGTCCATGACGCGAAGCAACGGCTCGTCAGGCCGATACACCCAGTCGGCCTGCTGGATTTCAACCCAATGCGGCTTCTCACGCAAGGCCTGGAAGAGCCATGTTCCCGTAATCAGACTAAGCTCTTTCGCAAGCTTCGCGTCCGCCGTGCCTTCCTGCGTGCTCCATAGCGCAGGAAGCGTCGCCAAAGGCACTTCCACATCTTGCCACGTCGGTGTCAACATGACGGGGCGCCCATATGCATGCGCACCGTCATGAATCACGCCGACCTCCACGCCTGCCGTGTTTTCACCGCCGCGCAACCGCAACCGCAAAGCCGTTACAACAGCGTCTTTTGGAGGCGGCGTCAACGCGAATCGCATGCCGGCAGCCGCACGGCCTTCTCCGAAGCCGTCGGCGGACATCCTTATACTTTTATCCTCAGCATGATAGGAATACGAATAGACATGGCCGTCATTGGTTGTCTTCTGTTCCTCAAGCGGTGTGTTTTCATTGATCCGCAACGCAGGCCATGTCTGGCCTGCCTTCACTGCGTATTTCACCAATGGCTTTCCGCCTGGAAACACAAGCGTCTCGCCATCCGCTTCATGTTCGATATGAACGAAATAGATACCCGCCTTCATCTTTTCTTTCGGCAGAACGGCTTTATAGGAGAAACGTTGCAAATTCGTCAATGGCGCATGGATGGCTTCGCCCCCATTCACTGGCATTGCAACGACTTCCAATCTTGTACAGTTCTTTGCCGCGACGCCTGTGGCCGTCACGTTTGCGTCATCGCCTTCACAGAATGAATCAAGCTTGAGATTGAATATAGGCTGAACCGTGTCTCTGTTCAATGACGGCAGAACGAATTCGCGATTCGGCGTAAAAATCACCGCTTGTTCCAATCCCTTCCGCATCAAGCGATAACGCCCTGCAAAAAGTTTGATTCTGCCATCCGTGGTGACATTTTCCACTACAAGACCACCGTTTTTCTCCCGGCAGACAGAGAAAACATTGCCAAGATCAGGCAACTTCACAACCATTTCATTTTCATTGTCCAATAGACGGACTTTCTCCTGCAAGCCACCGACATACGGGTCTTTGACAATCAACGCGTCCGGATAGACTTCCAGCAACCAGTCACCAGTATCCTGTTTATCCAGAAAATACGCCCCTGTGCCGCTATAACGGATTAGCGGTGAATTGCCGACGCCCCATACACGCTTCAACGCCTGCGGGTTGGGTGGAACGGTCTCCGTATTATTCGTATAAAGGAATTCCGTTTCCGTCACCATCTCCGACAAATCATTTTCATATGACAATTTGAAATCACCAAACGCGCAGCTTTCCGGATACTTTCCATATTGAAAGTTGCGTGGAATCCTGCGGAAAACCTCCGCCGCTATGGCAAAAGCCATCGCCTTGCCGGGCGTATAAAGAAGATTCAGATAATGCGTCTGCCAGTTCTGGTTATTTGCGGCAAGGGCCATCGCATCATATTGGAATTGCGTGGCGATTTGCGCTCCCGCATTCCTAAATGACCGTGCCATGGCAGGATACATCGTCGTCTGATGGATGTCCGCGCAGTCGAATTCATAGATGATTCGCGCCTTGCCATTGAGAATTGGATCATAAAATTCCTTTAGAAACTTATCGACTTTCGGCAGGTAATTTTCCGTCAGCGTCCGGCGGTTCAGCAGTCCGGAAGGATACCACCCATGTGTGACGCCTTGTATATTTGCCTTGGACACAGGCTCTTGTGTATTCTGCCACACACTGAAGAAAATCGGTTTCATCGTGCCGGATTTACGCAATCCAGCCACCAACGCGTTCACGAACGCCGTGATGTCTTCTTTTGGAAAATCCTTTTCATAGAGCGGTTCATTGATCAGTTCGAAGACCGGAATGGCGGGATCATCCGCATAAGTCTTTCCGTTGTAGCGATTGACATGCTTGCCGAACTGTTCGAGGAAGTTTGCCATGTAGCCCCATGCCTTGCGGTCCGCGATCATTTCGCGGATGGTGTCATAACGGGAAGCGAAACAGTTCGGACTAGCGCCTTTGGAGCCCCACCAGGCAATAGGCGTCAGCACCACGTAGATGTCTCGCCCGGCGCATTCTGAAATCAAATAGTCCAAAAGTTCGATATGTTCGTTGTCGATGAAATTGCCGTCCTGATCGGAGAATTCGCGTTCGAAGCAATGCAAGCGAAGCGCCGTAAGCCCAAGCCGTTGAAAATGGGCCAGATCCTGCCGGATGACCTCTTTGTGATCAATGCCGCGCTTTTTCAAATCAGCGAAATCCATGGCAAAAGGCGGATAGTAGTTCACGCCGAAAAGCGCCACCTCCTCGCCATTGTCGCGATAGCGCAGCACGCCCTCCGCATCCACGTCCATATAGCGGTCCGCCGCGCCGAAAACAACCACCGCCGTCAATGTGCAAACCAATAGAATTCTGTTCATGGCTTCGCTCCGATTTTGCTATGATTGAAAACACAACTGACTTACACATTATATCCGTTATGTGAAAATGCAATCATTCGATTCATTTTCATCAAGAGACCACGACAAATATCGCCATCGAAAATCGCATTTCCGCCAACCAATTGATTTTTATCAAAACTTGCAAGCGGTCTTTTGTCGTTTAAATTATAGTGGGGTGGGAGTTTACACAACCCTAAAGCAGACTCATTATGAAAGTTATCGACTTCCATTGCGACGCCCTCTACGAAGCACGCAAGGCGACCAGAAAAGGCACCCCGCTCTGTTTTGAGAAAAACGACAATCAGATTGATTTGCAGAAACTTGCGAAAGGCGATTATCTGCTGCAATGCTTCGCGGCGTTTGTCTATATGGAAAACAATCAGGATCCATTGCTGTACGCGTTGGAGGAAATCGACGAATTCTACCGCATGCTCAGCGAATATCCAGACCAAATCGCGCAAGTGAAAAGTTGGGCGGATTTGGAAGCCAATCGCGCAGCCGGCAAAATCAGCGCCATGCTGACGATCGAAGATGGCGGCTGCTGCCAAGGCTCCCTAGCCGCCTTGCGGCAATTCTACCGCCTAGGCGTCCGAATCATGACGTTGACATGGAATTTCCAAAACACGCTCGCTTCTCCCAATCATTTCACGCCAGGCACGGACGATCCAGCCATCCCGAACAAGACGGATGGTCTGACAAAGCTCGGCATCGAATTTTTCCATGAAATGGAACGCCTTGGAATCATCATCGATGTCTCCCATCTGAGCGACGCAGGCATTTGGGATGTCTATCATAACACGACTCGCCCCTTCATCGCCTCCCATTCCTCCGCCCGTGCCGTCTGCAACCATGCCCGCAATCTGACGGATGACATGATCCGCGCCATCGCCGAACGCGGCGGCGTCGCGGGAATCAACTACTGCGCAGGCTTCTTGACGGACAAGCCTGCCGCAGATGGCCATTACTATGGCACGGCGGCGCTTATCGCCGACCATATCGACCACATGCGCAACGTCGGCGGCATTGATGTCGTCGCCCTCGGCTCCGACTACGACGGCATTAGCCGTCGTCTGGAGATGCCCGACTGCAGCTACATGCCGCTTTTGGAAGCGGAGCTCCGCCGCCGCAAATATTCAGTAGAAGACATTGAAAAAGTCTTCTACAAGAACGCCTTGCGTGTCTTGCGCGAATTTCTATAAATCTAGAACTTCTAGAGCTTCTAGAGCTTCTAGAGCTTCTAGAAATCTAACTTAAGTGCTTATTTAGCGTAATCCAGCTTTCGAGGCTTGGTTCGACACGGATTTCCAGATACATCGGCACATGGCGCAACTGCCCGTTGCGCCATGCCATAAAGAACGAACTCAACGAGATATACTGCCCGAACAAATCTCTCAACGGACAGTGATTCTCCATCTTGCCGCTCGTCCATAACGCCACTTGATGCAAATGGCAGCCCGTCAGCATCTGCCCCATTTCAACATACCATTCGCTGACGTTGAAACGACTTGCATACCACGCATTGTTGCGGGCATGGCCAATGTCCAAATGGAAACCGATGTTCGCATAGTCCATCCGATTGCGCAACGCCAAAATCCATGAACGGCATTCCTCAGGCGTATAGCCATAGCCGCGGTTGGCGTCGATCTTTTCGCCGCGAACCATGTGCATGTTTTCGATGGAAATCGTCACACCGGCCATTTTCAAAGGCGCAAGCCCTTCCGCATAAACATCCAGAAGATGCTCGCGGAACTGTCCGACAACTTTTCCGACCGGATAGCTATGCGGCACATGCATCGTCACAAATCGGCAGCCCAACTCCACGGCCAGTTCCGACGCGTTTCTCAACGTGTCCATGCCATTGATACCTTCGCCATTTTCATCTGGCTTGATGCTTGGCGCATGCAGTGACAAATTCTTGCCGCCAACGGCCCGCCATTCGTTCAACAACGCTTTCACGTCATCGACAGGCAGCTTCGACGTCGGTTCATAACGCAATTCCACGCATGGAATGCGATATTCAATGGCGGATTTCAGACCGCCGATCGTGTCGGCCATGGTGGAGATGCCCAGATGGGCAAGAAAATCTTCGCGTTCCTCCTCCGGCCATTCACGCGGATCGGCGAACGGACATGGCACGTCTTCGCGTTCCCAAATCGTTCCGTTCCAAGTCAATATGACCAAACATGGCGGTCCGCCAATGGCTTTGTCCGGATCCAGACCGCGCACGACGGGATAATGGTCGTCATACGTATCCTGATGCTTATGACCGCTGACAAGACAACTGATGACGCCGCATTCGATAAAATGGTCCAGCCAGACCTGTTCATCAACGGACATCGTGAAAATCGGGCAATGCGCCACCGCCAGCAGATTTCGTGCGCCCCTCTTTTCCAAATCCTCCAACAGCGCTTTTGACTCATCTGTCAAGACCTGTCGTGAATTGTCCAGAATGACGATATTGTCAATTTGCAGATTGGCGTCCATCATCTGCAGGACTTCTGCTCGATTGGCCGATGTGCGAAGCTCTGCGTTACCGGGAGCGTTCAAAAACGGAAGTCCCGTCGCACGAAGCTTTTCGATAAGACGTTTAGCCGCACCGGTCGTTCCCATGGCCGTCATATCGCCCGCGCCGACGATCGCATCGACGCCGCGGCGTTTCGCCTCAGCCAGGGCCCAGTCGAAAACAGGCTCTTTGACCGTATCCGTCCGTTCGGGCAGATGCATGTCCGCAAGAACCGCCACTTTATTTTTATTCATTTTTCAAGACCTTTTCCATTCCACGGTCATGCGGCCCCATGCCGTGCCAATTCCGCGCGCTATTTTTCTTCACACAGGACAACCGTTTCTCACGACGGTTGCCATCCATGTGAAAAGCCGTTTTCTTTACTAAAAATAATAGCGCATGAGATTTCAACACTTATATTATAGCCGATAAACTTTGTCTTCGCAATGAACCAATCGATAAATCTCATGTCAAACAGCCAATTATCATCAGCGAAAATCCGTTTTTCCGCAGGAGACCTGCGTTTCGGCTTCCGCTGTCTGAACGGCTGGAACGCCCTCGTTCTGGAAGAATGGAGCGACTACACCCCGCTTCTGGATTTGGACGGATGGATGAAAGACGCAGGTTCAACCATCATCAAAGACACGCCATGCCGCGTGATCCTCAAAACCGAGACGCCGAAAGGCGTCGTTTACACAAAATACATGCGTGCCCAAAATGACGGCGTCATCCAAAAGCACGAAATCTTCCCGAAACTCAAATGGACGTTCGCGCCATCCAGAGCGCAGCGAATCCTGAAGACAACGGCCATGATGATCGCTCTCGGGCATCCCTGCGCCATTCCGCTTCTCGGAGCGAGACGGCGCGGCCCGTTTGGATACCCGCATGAAATCTTCATCTCGACGGAAGTCGCCCTGCCAACGGCGGAAGACGACTTCTACCAACGAAACGAAAACACACGCCCTGAACTCATCAGGCTATGCGGACGGCGGCTCGCGGCACTCCACCGCGACGGCTTCATCCACGGCGATTTCCTACCACGGAACATCTGTCCGGACTGGACGAACGACACCGTCTTCTATCTTGACAACGACCGAACCAAACGGCATGCGATTCCGCAACCGTTCTTCCTCAAACGCAGGAACTTAGCACAGTTCTGCTTCAATCTCTATCTACTCGCCGAAAAACCTGTCGAACCGCTCATCGAAGCGTTGGTTGAAGCCTACGCGGCCGAACTTGGCTGGCCGGACAGCCGCCGTTCAGCCGAAACAGAAACCATCAAGCAACAGGTCAACCGCCGTTGGTCCCTCCACAAGACCAACGAACTTCGCAGAAAACACCAACAGCAAAACAAACCATGATTTGCGACATCTGCCACAAGAATCCAGCCATCATCCACATACAGGAAATCGGCCCCAACGGACGGCATGCCCTCAACCTCTGCCTGAAATGCGCGGCGGAACGCGCGTTGGACGGACATGAGGCCACAGGCGGCCTCGGCAAAGTCCTCAAAAGCCTTGCCAATCCGGAAAGCGCCATGGAAGTGCTCAACCAGCTTGGTTTCAACGGCGAAAGCGTAGCCCAGCTGTTCGGCTCCCCCGAATCACAGCTCAAATGTCCCGTCTGCGGCACCACATGGCGTGAAATCGAACGTTCCCACCAGCTGGGCTGCGAAGAATGCCTCAAGACATTCCAAAAGCAGATTACAGGATTGATAAAGCCCATCCATCGCGCCATTTGGAACACATACGAAGAAAAGCTCCCCGTGGCGGACACATGCGACACGGAGGAGGAGGACATCGAACAAGCCGTCCGCCAGCATGACCAGCAACAGGAAGTCGAACGTCTGAAACGCGAGCTTGCCTGCGCGGTTCTCAATGAAAACTACGAACGCGCCGCCAGACTCCGCGACATGATCGCCGAATTCTCTCCAGAAAACATCTCCGAACAAACCGAATAGAAAATGCCTTTCGACTGGTTCCAATCCATCTCAACCGCGCTGCCGACATGGCTGCCGTCGTTGGACAATCCTGCCCCGCAGGTCATCCTTTCGACGACGGTCACGGTCGCGCGCAACATCCAAGGCTTGGTCTTCCCGCCATTCCGTGGCCGCACAGACAACGCCGAAACAGCGCATTTACTTGCGTTCCAAGCTCTTCGGAATCTTCCTGTTTTCATGAACGCCGCCGTGTTCAGCGTCGCGAATCTGACAGCGGAACAGAAGCGGATTCTCGAAAACCGCCGCATCGCGCCGCGTGAGTTCGTCTCCGCGCCAGATTACCGCACGGTGCTCATCACGCCGGACGAAAACATTTTCGCGCGCATTAACAACCACAACCATCTGGAAATCGTTCTCCGCGAACGCGGCAACTGCCCGCAACAGCTCGTGGCACACGCCATGGGGCTGATGAAACAACTGGACGACACCGTCAATTTCGCGAAAGACGACGATTATGGATATATCTGCCGTGATTTCGAGCAAATCGGCAACGGCGTCTCCATCCAACTTGCCGCCCATCTCCCTGGGCTTGAACTGTTAGGCTACATTCCGCAGGTGACTCGCGGTACACGCGAACTCAACTTCCTGTTGGAATATGATTTCCCTACGCAGCAGAAACAAGACGGCCTGTTCTTCAATCTAAAAACACGTTCGGCGTATTCCCGCAATCCGTTGGCGACAGCCATGCGGTTCGAAGATTACGCCAAACGGCTTGAAGGCCATGAACTGGACGCACGGCACGTCATGGTCGAAGGGCATCGCAAAGGCGACTTGCTTGATTTCATCGGACGCGCCAAAGGCCTTGTTGCCAACGCTTACCGCATATCCGTGCCAGAAGCAAGACGCATCATCTCCGCCTGTTGGCTCGGAGCGGAGACTGGTTTCTTTCCAGAGAAAGCACGCCGCACAGCCATCAGGCTGCTCGCCACTATAAACGAAGAGGAAAACAAGCAGGACGACTCTTCCACCACCGTTGAAGCTCGCGAACGGAGAGCGCAGTTTCTTCGCGAAGAACTTGGTCCGCTTCTCATATAACCGCCGCTATCCGCGACACATCAACCACATCCACCATTTAAGACCAACATCATACGAATATGTCCAACAACGAAGATCCAACCACCAAATTCACGCCAAGCGCCCAGCAAGTGCTTGGCCTCGCACGACGCGAGGCTAAAGAACTGGGCCACAACATTATCGATTCCAAACACGTCCTGCTGGGCCTTCTGAAACAAGGCCGCGGCCCCGCGGCCATCACGTTGCAGAAGCTCGGCATCACCTACGCGCTCGTCCGCAAGCAAATCACCCTCGCAGGCGGAAGTCCGGAAGCGGACACGCAGCTTGAAGGCGAACTGCCGTGGTCACTGGAGGCCAGACAGGTCTTCGAAGCAGCCTACCGAGAAGCCAAATTGCTTTCCTTCGACTATGTCGGAACCGATCATCTTCTGCTCGGAATCATCAAAAATCCAAACTGCCAGGCAGTCAAAATTCTCAAGGCTTTGGACATCGATTCGGACAACATCCGCGCCGATCTGATCAAAGCTCTCGATCCCACATACATGCCGCCCCGCGACACAGACAACAACAATAGCGACGATGACGACGAATTTCCGGGAATCGATTTCGGCACGAAGCAGGAAACTATGGACGACGACGACAAGTATCCTGCCCTCAAGAATTTCGGACGCAATCTCTCCGATCTGGCGAAAGAGCACAAGCTTGATCCTGTCATCGGCCGCGACAAGGAGATCGAACGCGTCATCCAAATCATCTGCCGCCGCACGAAGAACAATCCTGTCCTGCTGGGCGAAGCGGGCGTTGGCAAAACCGCCATCGTCGAAGGCCTCGCCATGGCCATCCACAACAAGCAAGTTCCCGAAAATCTGTTCGACCATCAAGTCATCGCGCTTGATTTGACGCTACTTGTGGCTGGAACGAAATACCGCGGACAGTTCGAAGAGCGGCTCAAAGCCGTCATGGACGAATTGCGTCGTTCCAAGAAGATCATCCTCTTCCTGGACGAACTGCACACCATCGTCGGAGCCGGCGGTGCCGAAGGCGCCATGGACGCCTCTAACATTCTGAAACCTGCTCTCGCGCGCGGCGAAATCCAATGCATTGGCGCCACGACGCTAAACGAATACAAGAAGAGCATCGAAAAAGACGCCGCTCTTGAACGCCGTTTCCAGAGCGTCATCGTCCAGCCGCCGTCCAAAGACGAAACCATCCAGATTCTCAAAGGCTTGGCGCCCAAATACGAAGAGCACCACCATGTTCATTACAGCGACGACGCCTTGCGAGAGGCGGTCTTGCTGTCGGACCGCTATATCACGGCGAGATATCTGCCGGACAAAGCCATCGATGTCATTGACGAAGCAGGTTCCCGCATTCGTCTGAAGAATCTCGTCGCCCCGCCTGATCTCCATGAATTGGAAGAAAAGCTATCCGACATCTATGCTCAGAAATCGAAGGCCATCGAAAAACAGTACTATGAACAGGCCGCCGAGCTCCGCCGCATGGAAATCGCCGTCCGCTCCCAAATCGATGCGTTGCGGGCCGAATGGCAGGGTAAACGGGACGCCAGCGTCATGACCATCACCGTGGAGGACATCCGCGATGTCATTTCGTCCATGACGGGCATTCCGCTGTCTCGTGTACAAGAGGCTGAAACAGAAAAGCTTATCCGCATGGAAGAAGAGCTTTGCAAAGTCGTCATCGGGCAAGAGCAGGCCGTGAAGACCATCTCCCGCGCCCTGCGCCGTTCACGTGCCGAACTGAAGGATCCGCGCCGTCCAATCGGTTCGTTCTTCTTCCTCGGCCCGACGGGTGTCGGCAAGACTTATCTCGCCAAGTGCTTGGCGGAGTTCATGTTCGGCGATCCGGACGCGTTGATTCGCATCGACATGTCCGAATACATGGAGAAATACAACGTCTCCCGCATGATCGGCTCCTCGCCTGGCTACGTGGGCTATGAGGAAGGCGGCCAGCTGACGGAACGCGTCCGCCGCCGCCCCTATTCCGTCGTCCTTTTCGACGAACTCGAAAAGGCCCATCCGGACGTCTCCAACATCCTTCTCCAGATTCTGGAGGAAGGCCAATTGACGGACGGCCTCGGCCACACGATCAATTTCCGCAACACGATCATCGTCATGACCTCCAACGTCGGCGCGACGCAGCTTTCCAAGCCGCTCAGCCTCGGCTTCAAAGCTCCCAACCAAACGTCGGACGACGACTATGAGAAAATGTGCGAACGCCTCGAAGAGGCCGCCAAGAAACAGTTCCGCCCGGAATTCATCAACCGCCTCGACAATCTCGTCGTCTTCCGCGAACTCGGCCGCGACGACATCCGCAAGATCATCGATTGCGAAATCGACAAGATTGCGGAGCGCCTCAAGGCCAAAGGCGGCAAGCTTGACCTGCCTGCGGAAGCCGTTGACTTCCTGATCGAACAGGGCTTCAAGCCGGAAAGCGGCGCGCGGCAGCTGCGCCGCGTCGTCGAACGCTACATCGAAGACCCGCTCGCGGAGGAGATTCTCGCGCAGACACCGCCGCCGAGCTTCATCGCCAAAGCGACGTATCTTCCCGAAGACAAGAGACTTGCATTTGCAATCGAACCTACAGAAGAAGCCTAAATGTCCTTTCAGTTGACCTACAGCCATGTCGGAGAGAGCCACGCCGACTCCTTGAAACGCAAGGAGGCACGGCTTGTTGACTCAAGCTCCGCCACGCTGACGGTTGAAGACGAAAAAGGCCATGACGTGGATATCGCCGTCATCACGGAAGGAAAAGACGGACATCATGAAATCGAACCGCTGGGCGGCATGCCGTTGACCGTCAACGGCGCCCCCTTGCAACGGAAAATCCGTATCATGAGCGGCGATTCCATCCAGGCGGGAGAACTGCTCATCCGCTATTACGCCGTACTGCCGCCAGCCCGTCTGTCGTGGCAGTCAAAAGCGCTGACCTGCCTCTCCAGACTGTCTCTCGCCCTGCTCTTCTTGCTGCAACTGTTGTTCATGTTCTGGCTTCCATGGCGGCTGTCGGACTCCCGCCTGTGGGAAGGAGCCGTCGCCAAGCAGAAAATCACGCGGGCCATGGACACCACGCGGCAACGCGTCACGAAACTGCTCAAGACGGAAGACAACTTGCAGGCTCCGCCTGTCATCAAGCTGCTCGTCTCTGAAATCGCTCTCGATCTGGAGGAACGCTCCGCCTACCTCCGTCTCTATGAAGAAAAACTGTCCCGTTCGCAACGCCGCCGCATGGTGGCCGATCTCGGCAAGCTCAACAGCCTGCTGGACGAAATCGAAAACGGAATGGATTTTCCGCCAATCCCCACACCGGATATCGACAACGCCGTCAAGGCGACCATCGACAAATATTCCAAATAGGCAATTCACATGTCCAATCTGCCAAACTACATACAGAAGTTCAGCCAATTTGAGGTAGCCGTCGTCGGCGACCTCATGATGGACAAATATATTTTCGGATCGGCCACCCGCATTTCGCAGGAGGCCCCCGTGCCGGTCGTCTGCGTCGATAGTGAGAAGTCCGTTCCAGGCGGCGCCGCCAACGTGGCGCTGAACGTTCTTTCGCTCCATGCGAAGGCACACGTCTTCGGCGTCATTGGAGAAGACTCGGCGGGAGAGGAACTGACCGCCCTTCTGAAAAACGCTGGAGCGGAAACAGGCGGGATCGTGAAAGCGTCCGACCGCGCCACGACCGTCAAGACACGCATCATCGCTTCCCGCCAGCAGGTTGTGCGAGTTGATCGCGAATGTGTCGCAGAACTCTCAGAAACGTTGCAGCAGAAGATTTTGGACAGTCTGAAGGCCCGTCTGGAAATCGCCAAGCTCCATGCCATCATCATGGAAGACTACGCCAAAGGCGTCTTCACCCCCTCTTTCATGGAAGCCATCGCAAATCTTGCGAAACAATACAACGTGCCGCTCATGCTGGATCCGCATCCAACCCATCCTTTCGATGTGAAAGGCATCCGCATGATGACGCCCAACCGCCAGGAGGCTTTCGCTCTCGCCAAAATGCCGTTCACCAAAGAAACGGGAAATCCGCTGACGGACCAGCCGCTTCTCGACGTCGGCGCCGCTCTCAAAAAGCGTTGGGAATGCGACATTCCTGTCATCACGTTGGGTGGCGAAGGCATGCTCATCTTCCAGGAAAACAAGTCTCAGCCAATCCATATTCCGACCAGAGCGAAAAAGGTTTTCGACGTTTCCGGAGCGGGTGACACCGTCATGGCCGCCATGACGCTCGCGCTTCTCGCAGGAGCCACGCCAGAAAACGCGGCGAAAATCGCCAACTACGCGGCCGGAATCGTCGTCGGCATCGTCGGAACAGCCGCCATCGATTACGATGCGTTGCTCTCCGAAATCGAATCGGACGTCATTCTCAACGCTTACAAAAAGAAATCCTGACAAGCCCCGCCAATCTATTTTCTTACCTTAAATAATAAAAGAAGCATCATCATGACAAAAATCATCGCCGTCATTCCCGCACGCTACGCATCATCGCGCTTTCCAGGCAAGCCGCTCGCGCTCATCGCAGGCGTCTCCATGATTCAGCGTTGCTACGAAAACACACGCAAATGCAGCCGTTTCGACCAAGTGATCGTCGCGACGGACGATCAGCGGATCTATGATCATGTCACATCGTTCGGCGGCAAAGCCGTCATGACGTCACCGAACCACCAGACGGGAACGGATCGTATTGCGGAAGCCATTCAAGGCATTGACGCCGAATTGATTGTGAATGTTCAGGGCGATGAGCCCATGATTCCCGCCGACGTTCTCGAACGGCTCATCGACGCCATGCTTGAATCAAAGGCCGACATGGGAACCGCCGCTGTTCCGTTTGACGAAGCAGGAGCCGATCCGAACAGCCCGAACGCCGTCAAAGTCGTCGTTGACAAACGCGGCTTCGCGCTTTATTTCAGCCGTTCGCTCATCCCGTTCCCGCGACAAGGCGGCGTTCCCGTCGAACCGATGCTTCATTGGGGCCTCTACGCCTATACGCGCAGTTTTCTTGAACAATTCGTCAAATGGCCGCAGAGTCCGCTGGAAATGTGCGAGAAGCTTGAACAGCTCCGTGCTCTCGAAAACGGCGCCCGCATCATGGTCATCAAGGCGCATCACCGCTCCATCGGCGTCGATACGCCCGAAGATCTCGCCATGGCTGAAAAACTCTTTCTTGAATCACAGGCAAAATAACGGAAAAACATCATGGATGCATTCAATCTGACCAACACCATCAAAATCGGAGACGGCCAGCCGCTGGTCATTCTCGCCGGCCCATGCGTCGCCGAATCACTTGACATCTGCCGCACCATCGCCGAACAGGCTTCGGCCGCCTGCCAGAAGCTTTCCCTCCCCTACGTCTTTAAAGCCTCCTTCGACAAGGCCAACAGAACTTCCATCAACTCCTTCCGCGGCAACGGAATGGAAAAAGGATTGGAGATTCTCGCCGCCATCAAGAAAGAGTTCGGCTGCCCTGTCGTGACGGACGTCCATGAGCCAGAGCAATGCGCCATCGTGGCGGAAGTCGTTGACATCCTGCAAATTCCGGCGTTTCTCTGCCGCCAGACGGATCTTCTTCTCGCCGCCGCGAAGACAGGCAAGCCAGTCAACGTCAAAAAAGGCCAGTTTCTCGCTCCGGAAGACATGAAGCCGATCATCGGGAAGCTCTCCTCCACTGGCAATGAACGCATCATGCTGACCGAACGCGGCGCCAGTTTCGGCTACCATCGCCTCGTCGTCGATATGCCCGGCCTCGTCATCATGAAAGGCCTCGGCAAGCCTGTCATTTTTGACGCGACGCATTCCGTGCAACTTCCGGGCGGCCTCGGCTCGTCTTCCGGCGGCAACCGCGCTTTTGTCGCGCCGCTAGCCCGCGCCGCCGCGGCCGTCGGCATTGACGGCCTCTTCCTGGAAACGCACCCGGAGCCGGAAAAAGCCTTGTCGGACGGTGCCAACTCCCTGCCGACAGATCAATTATACAACCTCCTAACCATCGTGAAGGATATCCATGGACTGGTCAAGCAAATGTAAGAAGATAAAAGCCGTCGTTTTCGACATCGACGGCACGCTCACGGACGGCCGCATCGGTTACGGCTGCGGCTCCGATGACATGATCAAATTTTTCTCCGCCAAGGATGGTCTCGCCTTCCGGATGTGCCGCCAGTTCGGCATCAAAACAGCCGCCCTCACGGCGCGCAGCGACAAGGCCAACACGAAGCGACTCACCAGCCTTCACTGCGATCTCATCAAAGACCGTTGTGTGACCAAAGGCGAAGGCCTTCAGGAAATCGCATCCTTCTTCGACATCCAGCCGGAGAACTGCATGATGATCGGCGACGATTTCTTCGATCTGCCCGCCTTCGCCATCTGCGGGATTTCCGTCGCCGTCGCGGACGCCGCCCCCGAAGTCCGCGATCTTGCGGATTGGGTGACCGTCGCAAAAGGCGGCCATGGTGCCATGCGCGAAGCCGTCGAACGCCTTCTCAAGTCGCGAGACGAATGGAAGGATTTCATCAAACCGTACTATGACCTCTTCAAGAAATAATCCATGAAACCGCTCTGCATCGCCATCCTGTTCATTCTGTGCCATTTGTGCGCATACTGCGCGGAATGGGACTTGAGCCAGAACGGCAATGTCGATCTCTATGGCTTCCAATCCTGCGGCTATGATGAACATAACCGCCTGGCATGGCAGATCGCCGGCCGAAAGGCCTCCGTTCGCGGGGCCCTCACGACGATTGAGGGCTGCGAACTCGTCTTCTTCCATGACCAGAACAAACAGAACGCCCAAAAGCAGGCGATCATCAAGCCGGATCAGTCTGGAAAAGTCAGAATCTCCCTCAAAGCAGCTGCTTGCGACTTCAACTACGCCATGGGCGAAATCAAAAGCGACCAGCCGATCGTCATCGATCTCGGCGATGACGTCGATATCTCAGGAGTCGGATTCGACGTGGATCTCACACGCCATGTCATCCTTCTGCGCTCCACCGTCAAACTGAAATTGAAAATCGACAAGAAAACCGCCAAAACCCTTAAAGCAGGATCGTTCAAATGACTTGGATTCTCCGTAAATCATGTATAGCCTCTATCTTATGCGCCCTCTTCCTCTGCTCGTCGTGGGCGGATGAAGCGCCGAAAAAGCAAGAGGCAGACGACGCTGAAGAAGAACAGCAGGACGAACTCGTCGTCTCCGCCGACCGCATGGAAATGCAGTTGGACGGACGGACGGTCGAACTCACGGGCAATGTCCGCGTCGAAGACTCCAACATGAGCCTCACCGCTCTCAAAATGATGGTCTATCTCACGGAATCAGAGAAAGATAACGAAAAAGACGGAGAGAAGAAGGAAGAGAAAAACGGCGATGATGTCTCTCATTCCAACATGAAACTGCAACGCATCGAAGCCGATGGCGAAGTCGTCCTCCGCAAATTGGACGGCACGGAATCCGCCATGGGCGACCACGCCGTCTATGACGTAAAGGACGACACCATCCTCATGACCGGAAATTGCTCCATCATCCAAGGCAAAAACACCATGATGGGCGACAAGGTCGTCTATGACCGCAAAAAAGCGAAAATCAATATCCAGAAACCGCGTCTGACCATTCAGATTGACAAGAAAGGCGGCAAAAACAACGGTGCGCTCGGCAATTTCTTCACCGACAAAGATGACAAGGATGACAAAAAAGACAAAGATGTCAAAGATGTCAAACAAGAAACCGATGTCAAAGATGAAAAAGGTGTAAAAGAAGAGAAAAAAGAAGCAGACGTCAAAGATGATAAAGTCATGAAGGAAGACAACGCCCCCAAGGATACAAAAGCAACGAAAGACAACAAAACGGATAAAGAAAAGCCCAAAGAAGACAAAGCAGTCGAAAACAAGCCTAAAGAAGACAAAGCAGTTGAAGATAAGCCAAAAGAAGACAAAGCTGCTGAAACCAAGCCAAAAGAAGACAAAAAAGCGAAAAAAAGCTTCTGGACATGGGATTGAACATGACACCATTGCTGAAAGCTGAAAATTTAGTCAAAATCTACGGGAACCGTTGCGTCGTCAACCATGTCTCATTGGATGTCGCTCCTGGTGAAGTTGTCGGCCTTCTCGGGCCGAACGGAGCTGGAAAGACAACATCGTTCTACATGATCGTCGGGCTCATCGAGCCGAACGAAGGGAGCATTCTATTCGACGGACACGATGTCTCCCGCCTCGCCATGTACGAACGCGCCCGCCTCGGAATGGGATATCTTGCACAAGAGCCATCCATTTTTCGTAAGCTTACCGTTGAAGAAAATGTGCTTGCAGTGTTGGAATCACTTGAACTTGGCGCAAAAGAGCGTAAATTGAGATTAGACGAGCTTCTCAACGAGCTCCAGTTGACGAGGCTTGCGAAACAGAAGGCTTTCACTCTCAGCGGAGGTGAACGGAGACGACTGGAAATCACACGCGCCTTGGCGACCAATCCGAAATTCATCATGCTTGATGAACCGTTCGGCGGTGTTGACCCGATCAACGTCAACGAAGTACAGAAAATCATAGCAAATCTTCGAGATAGGGGTCTCGGGATTCTCATAACCGATCATAATGTACGGGAAACACTGGCAGTCGTCGATCGCGCGTATCTGATTTGCAACGGCGAAATCCTCTTCGCGGGCAGCGGCGACCAGTTGCTGCATGACGAAAAGGCGCGCCAAGTCTATCTCGGGCCTTCATTCAACACCTGACGGCGGCTTCAGCCACCGTCGGCAAACCAGTAACCAAGGAGGTCAAAACATGGAAATTATCGTCAGTGCAAAACATTATGAAATTGACGACGAACTCAAGGCTCTCGCCGAAACACAGACGAAGAAACTTGAATCCGAATTCGAACTCCAAAAACTGACATCTCTTCGAATTGTCTTCTCTCTTGAGCGGAATTGGCATATCGCGGATGCCCTTCTAAACGGCAAGCGCTTCTCCTTCAACGCGAAAGCTGTCAGCAACGATATGCGCGTCTCCCTAGCAAAAGTCATCGAAAAGCTTGAAAAGCAGATGCGTCGCTACATTGAACGGACCAAGACCGTCTATACGAAGCCGGACCACGCCATGAAGGAAAAGATCTGGACGTCCGCCGAACTTGTGAATGAAGACGAGACGGCCGAATACATCGAAGATGTAATCGACGAAAAGTAAGTCATCTTGAAACACCCATGCGCCCTCCGCCGCAAACACGGCGGGGGGCATTTTAATCTTGAAGCCTTTGGAAACAAGCCATGCTTCCTTACAAAATTGTCAAAATTGACGCTTCCAACTGGAAACGCCCGTCGTGGGACGAATATTTTCTCAAACTCGCCATGCTCGCGTCCGAACGCGCCACCTGCCCGCGCATGCATTGCGGCTGTGTGCTCGTAAAGGATAAATACGTTTTGGCAACAGGTTACAACGGCTCCCTGCCGGGCACGCCACATTGCTATGAAGACGGCTGCATGGTCGTCAACGACCACTGCGTCCGCACAAACCATGCGGAAATCAATGCCATCTGCCAAGCGTCTCAGCATGGCATCAGCCTTTCCGGCGGAACGGCTTACGTCACGAACATGCCCTGCACGAACTGCGCGAAGGCGCTTGTCGCCGCCGGCATCAAGCGAGTCGTCGTCTTTTCGGACTACCACGACACGTTGGCGGAACTTTTCTTCCACGACGCAGGCGTCATTCTCGACCGTCTCCCGATGCCCGAAACGAAAATCAACTACGATTTGGAGACGTTCAGCTCCGCCCGCCGTTTTGACGACGACGACACAAATTCCTAACGTTCTGTTACAGCCAGCCGCCCGCTTTCCCGCGGGCGGCTTTTTTTGTAAAGCCTATTTATATGACAAAAAAACGCAGGCCCCATGAATAAACATGAGGCCTGCGTTTTTGCTTTAAGCTTTAAGCTTTAAGCTTTTAGCTTATTTCACATAGATGTAGATCTTCGCGGAGCTGTAGTCCGCGCCAAGATTGTTGCGGAACGTCCAATCCGGATGGTCGTTCTTCGTGTTGTTGCCGATACCGAAGTCGGCCTTCAGGCCGTTGCGGTGGCAGTTGTACGCGAACAGCGTCTGGCGTTCCTTGAACAGATGGACCTGCATGGAGCCGTAGCCGACGTCGTCGTTGCTCGCTTCGTCGCCGAAGTCATAGATGTTGCCATTCGCGCCCGGAACATTGAACTTGTTCTGCGTACCGTAGTTGGAACGCCAGAATTCGATGTTGCCCTGCGTATGTGCGCCATTCTTGATGCCGGCGACGTTGCTCAGAACAATCAGATTGTTCACGATCTTCGCCTGTTTGAAATCAAGCGGGAGGCCGATTTCCTTCACATTGCCCGTGAAGGCGTCCATGCTGACGGCGAGCCACTGCTTCGTGCCGTCTTTCAGCGTGGCGTCAACATAGTAGCAGACGCGGCTGAATTTGTCGATGTTGGCGCTGTTGTCCGTCAGATAGTTGGCGGATTTGTCTTCCTTCAAAGCGTTCATGAGATCGAGTTCATAGACAAGCTTCTGCTCTTTGTCGATATAGGCCTTGACTTCTTCCTGCGTCGTTTCGACGCCGCAACGGAACGCGCCGAGCGGCAGGCCGGCTTCATTGAAGAGGTTGCCTTCGTTCAGCATGTGCCACATGTAGCGCAACGCCTTCGGCGCCGCGACTTCGGGGGCGCTGACGATCAGTTTCGCGCCGTCGATCTTCGCATCGGCGGGATAGAAGACGCCGTTGATGCCGGCGATGGTGAAGTTGCGGATGGCTTCGTCGTTTGTCGTCTTCCAGCTTTCGATGTTCTTGAACGTCAGAACAAACGTGTTGCCGACGATTTCGAATTTGTCCAGAAGCGGCGAGTCGCACTTGATGTCTTTGCGGCCATAGTCGCGGTTCAACGCCAATGCGGCGAGACGCTTGCCGACCGTCAGCTTGTCATGCGGATGGATATCGCCAAGATTGCCGACATCGTTGATGACGGCCATACCGGCCGCAGGGGCGTTCGCCAAAGCAAATTTTTCCTGCGCTTCCCAGATGAGCGGCAGCAGTTCAGGCTGGCTGCCATAGTTGAAGGGGGCCAGCTGGACAAGATAGAACTTCATGTCGGGATTCTGGAAGACCTGCTTCCAACCGTTGAAGAGAGCCTGCATCTTGTAGAAATAGAACGAACCGTCGCCGCGGTTGGAGCAGCCCTGATACCAGATGGCGCCGCGGAACGCGAACGGGACGAAAGGATAAATCATGCGGTTGTAGAGGACGGTCGGCTGCTGATGCGCGCCGTTGCCTTCACGCCAGACGAGTTCCGCCGGATACGCGGGCGGCTTCGGCAAATCTTTCTTCTCGGCGACGGCCTTCTGGAAATCCGCCAGCCACGCATTGTAGTCGGCGACGACTTTCGCGGACGTTTCCGCATAATCCTGCGTTCCAGGAAGTTTCGCGTTGACGTTGTGGGCCAGTTGCTTCAGTTCGGGAACGGAATCAAAGCCACACGGCGGCGTCCACGGCTCGATAAGCGTACCACCCCAGTGGGACGTGATCAGACCGATTGGAATCTTCAGTTCGCGCTGCAGTTCATGGCCGAAGAAGAATGCGCAGGCGGAAAGATCCAGCGTGTTGTCCGCCTTCATTTCTTCCCACTTCATCGGGAAGTCCGTGCGCGGCAACTTCTCCCAGCCGTAGGGGCGCATTTTCGTGAAGCGGATCAGGCTGTTCGCGCCTTCCGCGCAGAATTTGTCGCCGTCGATGTTCCGCCAGCGGGGGCTGCTCGACCACATCGGCATTTCCATGTTGGACTGGCCGCTGCACAGCCAGACTTCACCGACCAATACGTTGTTGACCGTAATTGTCTCATCCTGTCCTTTGATGACCAGCGGGCGGTTCTCCGCGCTCGTCGCCAACGGCGACAGTTTCACCATCCACTTGCCGTCTGCGGCGGCTGTCGCTTTGACGGTCTGTCCCGCGAAACTGACGGAAATCTCCTCTCCGGGCTCCGCCGTGCCCCAAACGGGAACGGCCATGTCGCGCTGCAGCACGACATTGTCAACGAAAATCGGCGCCGGGACTATCTTCGCCAAAAGCGGCAAAGAGACCAAGCACATCAACCACAACATCTTCCGTGATTTCATACGTTCTCCTTTTCTGAATTTCATGGACTTTGACTATTCAACGGTGAAAAAAACAATCGTCTATACCTAAATTATAAGCATTCCTTTATTTTTCAAATAAACGCCGCAATTGCTTTTCCATTTATAAGGATTACTTTACTTGTTGTACAAATTCAAAAATCACCCAAACAAGGACCTGAATATGAAAAAAATCGCCATCTTCCTCCTTCTGGCCTTCTCCTTCGCCGCGACCGCACAGGTCATCACTTTCCAAAACAAAGCCCTCGGCGTCACATTCTCAACAGAAACCGGAGCTTTCACCGTTTTGGACAAACGGACTGATCGCATCTATACACAACCGACAAAACTCCTGCATGCCGCGCCACCGTCCATCACCGCCACGCAATCACCCAATGAACTGACAACCATCAATGTCGATTATACAATGACCGGCCATGCGAATGACATCACGGACGACGCGGACTGCTCATTCATCACACGTTTTGACTGGAATGACCAATATCTGATTCTGCAAATCGCCGTGCGGGACGACGTACTTGCCTTCCCCGCGCCAAAGGCCAACTGGTGGTTCCATGACTCCATCGAATTCTGGATCAACAAGTTGCAACTTGCCGTCTATCCCGCCAAACAAGGCGCGCAGACTCTTTTGACTTTCAACACAAAAGCCCCGATGGAAAAATCTTCCGCCACCACGGTCATCAATACGCCTGGCTCCTATCTCGTCACCGTCCATCTCGACTGGACGGAAATCGGCCTCGAACCGAAAGAAGGCACGAAATTCCGCTTCGCCATCGGCGTCAACGATGCCGACAACACGAAAGGGCAGCGTGACGGACAGCTCTACTATCCTTCTACATGGGTTCATTCAGACGTCAACACCTACGCCAACGTCACCTTGTCGAACAAACCTATCCCGCCAGAAGAACCGATTCCGCCAGTCGATAACGCACGGCGGATTCCAAACGCGAACGGCGTCATCTACACATGGCGGCAACCAGACCAGCCGGACTGTATCATCCGCGCGGAACTCATCGAAGATCGCCCCGAACTGAAAATCACTACTACCGCCGTCGGCGGAGACATCCCGTTGGAGAGAAACCTTCCCTCCATTCCAGGCTTCATTCTGGATGCGGAAGAGCCAGTCATAGCCTGTGCAGACACGACGTCTGGCCATATCTATCCCCTTTCTTCCAAGCCGTTTACATGGTCTCCCTTCGGTCTGGGAGGAGACCTGCCGTTCATCGCCATAACGGATCTGAAGACCGGAGAAGGCTACGGCGTTCTCGCAGATACGCCAGACGATGCTGTCGTCTCCATGAAGACGACACCGCTTGGCGCCAAATCCACCACATGCATCCCGCAAGTCGCATGGATGCCGACGTTGAAGCATTTTGGGAAATCACCGCGCGTCTATCGCTTCGTCTTTGTCGATAAAGGCGGCTATGTCACAGTCGCCAAGGCATTCCGCGCATGGGCGCAGAAAAATGGCTATCTCGTCACACTTCGCGACAAGGCATGGCACAATCCGAATGTCAACAAACTCATGGGCGCGGCGGACATTTGGGACGGCAACAATCTCGAATTCTGCAAACTTGCCAAATCCTACGGCATTGACAAACTGCTCATCAACGGCCAATTCAACGCCCAAGACATGAAACAAGCCGCCGCCATGGGATATCTCCTCGGCAAATACGATGTCTATACCGATATATATAATAACAAGGAAACCATCAGCGCCGGTTCCGCCCCCCTGCCCGGCCACGCCGTCCAGAAGGCCGACGGCTCCATCATGAAAGCGTGGACGACATTCGACGGCTCCCGCACGTCATGGAAACGCTGCACGGCTCTCATTCCGGCCGCCGCCAAGATCTGCATGCCGCCTGATCTTGCGCAATATCCTTATCAGGCGCGTTTTCTGGATGTTACGACTTCCGAAGGACTTTACGAATGCTACAATCCAGACCATCCCATGACGCGTTCGGACAAACGCCGCTACAGTGAGGAAACCGCCCACTACATGGCCAACTGGCAGACTGGCTATCTGAATCTCGTCACCGGCGGCGAACACGGCAAGTGGTGGTGCGCCAAAGACATGCATTACGTCGAAGGCATGCAGTCCGGCGGCCACGGCAACTATTCATGGCCTGCCGGCCATCTGAAACGGCCAGAAAGCAAGACGCATGATCCGCGTAATCCAGACAAACCGACCAACGCCTTCACGACGCGTTATGAAGTCTATGGCGTCGGCCCGAAATTCCGTGTTCCGCTGTGGGATCTCGTCTTCCATGACTGCATCACAACCACTTGGTATTGGGGCGATTCCACGGACTTCCTCATCAAAGCCGCCCCTGAAATCACACCGCGAAAAGACGCTTTCAATGTCCTCTACGCCTCCATGCCCATGTATTGGATGAACAAGCAGGGTCTTTGGAAGAATGACCGCAACGCTTTCCTGCGCAGTTACTTCCATGCGACAAAGGTCCATGAGGCCATCGGCATGGAGGAAATGACCGCCCATTACTTCCTCAACAACGACCGCACCGTCCAGATGACATCATTCGCGGATGGAACGGACATCATCGTCAACATGGATCCGACGCCCCAGATTGTCACATTGAAAGATCGCCAATATACGCTCCCCTGCAACGGATTCGCCGTCGATGGTCCAAAAATCAAGCAGGAGCTTGTTCTCGACAAAGACCTCTATTGCAGCCAGATCCGCACGGATAACTTCTTCTTCTCCAGCAAATCGACGGATTTGAATCCGCGCATGGACGGAACAACGTCTGTCAAGGATATGCTCATCGTGAAGGCAGAAAAGGCGGACACGCTCCGCATTGTCGCCATCGGCGAAGGCGAATTCGCCATCGCTGACGAATTCCTCACGAATTGGGACATGGACACCACGCTCCTCTATGAACTGGACGAAAACGGCAACCTCACCGCTCCCATCGAACTCAAGAAATCCTCCTCCGCTTCCCGTTTCGTCCTCCCGCATGCAGGACGTTTCATCGCCTATTGCGGCAAAGCCGCGCTCAAGCCGGACTACGTCGCCACATTTGACGTCACCAGCAAGACGGATGACAATCCGGAATCCGTCACCCTGCTTGTCGCGAACCGCGGCCTCAAGGCGTCCAAAGCCAAAATCAAACTCTATGCAGACCATATCGCCAAAGAGCGTCTCCTCAACGAAACCATCATCAACGGAATTGAAAACACCAATGCTCCAGTCGCCCTTCCCTTCGCGCTTCCGACCGACAAGCTCGCGGGCCATTACAAACTTATCGCCGTTGTGGAGGCACCGGACGATATCATTCCCGAAAACAATACTGCCGAAAAGAACGTCCATTTCCTCTGCGATTTGACCACCTGCCCGATTTCTGGCGACCTGCTTGTTCCCGCCATGAAAGTCGATTCGACGCTCCAGCCGTATGAGGCCTATATCGACTTCACGGTCGATGGCCCGCTGCCGTTCACCGTCGAACCATCGTCCATCCGCGTCATTTCCAAGGCAGATTCCGACGGGCCAGGCCCGAAAAAGGCCTGCCTCCGTTATGCCGCCTTCGTGCCTGACAGCAATTTCAACGGCAAGACGCATGCCGCTGGAACCATCTATTTCTCCTACAACGCCCGCGCCAATCTTGCGCAAACCTTCACCGTCGTCGCCTACAATCGGAAGTTCATGCCGCAGGAAGGCTGCCGCCTTGAAAAAGGCGCCGTTCCCGGAACGGCGCGTTTCACTTCCGATTCCTACATCGTTGGTTTCGGCAATGCGACCATCAATGAATTGCGTCCAGTCACGCCAGATGGCGAAGGCCCCAATTTCATCAAATCCATTCATGTCTCCTCGGCGGAAACAGGATGGGGCTCCGAAGAAAAGGCCGTTCTGAAACGCTTCGACGTCGTTCTCAACACGCCCGCAAAAAGCGTCATCATCGCCAGCCAGACGCTCCAAAACGGCGCGACATACGTAAAGAAATACACACTCTATCCAGGCCGTTTCACCGTCGAGGCCGATCTTGATAAACCGGCCGGAAGTCTCTTCAGCAGAGCCTTCTACGCTACGCCGGGCATTTATCTCGACGACAAGAATCACACCGTTGACATGGCGACGACGACGGATGGTGCCAACATCGCCGGCCAGAATCCAAATCCCAAGTGGTACGCTGTCCGCGGCAACGGCTGGGCGCACTCCTGCATCGCCCTCTCCGATTTCACGAACATTTCCTACTGGGATCCGACCGGCCAGATTGGCTTCGCGTCCAACAAACTCACTGGCAACAAATACGCCTATTTCATCTATCCTGAGCAGAAGGACTTCTCCTTCGCGGAAAAAGACAATCTGAGAAGTCGCGAAGAAACGAAATAGCCTTCAAAAGACCAATCCATCACAAGCCAGAGCGGCGGAATCGCATGATTCCGCCGCTCTTTTT
>JAFZAB010000142.1 GCA_017548425.1 Victivallales bacterium | reverse complement strand
TCTCTGGATTCTCTGGATTCTCTGGATTCTCTGGATTTTCTGGATTTTCTGGAGTTTCTGGATTTTCTGGATTTTCAGGCTCTTCTGGTTCATCAGGCTCAATGTCGATTTCGTCTTCAAATTCCAATTCCACAATCGGTTCTGACCGCCGTTCCACCAACCAATCCTCACGTTCTTCCGGCAAAAGAACTTCTATGGAACATTCTGCTTCCGCCAATATCGTTGTCTCTTTCCAAATCTTTGCACGACAATGATATAGTCCTGGTAGCAGATTCTCACCGTCAAACGTCAATTCCACCGTTTCAAGACCACCAAATGATGTTGCCGCCACCTCCCATTCATCCACCATCCATGATTTTCCACCACCCGCCTGTTCGATGGACACGCTTGCATAAATCGCGTCTTCATTACCATATATAACCATCGTGCCACCACTGGATGGCTCCGCCAACATTGCTTTCAGACGTTGACCACAAACACCGTCCTTAAATTTCAGCAAGCCCTCCTCATCCGTAACATCCATCGCCACCCATGTTCTCATCCTTTTGTCCGGCAGGCAGCCAAACGTCACTTCCTCTTTATGCAAACCACCACTCAAATCAGCAGCCAGCCATGTCGTCGTGACATCACTTTCCCATAGAATCGTCTCTGTATCAGCAAGTTGCACAACATGGGACATGTCACCATGCGGCAACGACATCCTGACATTTATTCCAATCTCCTCCCCACAATTTGCTGTATCCGCGCATTCAATTTCCAGTCCATAGCCATGCCCACTGCGCTTCACAGAAAGATCGTCCAACTTGATGCTCCGCTCGTTTCCATCAACCTCCCATACCACCGCTCCGCCCAATTGCACAGCCTCCATCCCCTCCTCCAACGCATCAGCAAGCCAATAGTCAAAGCTCAAATCCCACACATCACCGCTTGCCATCGGTTCATGAATCCATGCGATCCAAATGCTGTCATCATCTGGAACTATTTCAGAACTATTGCCTTTGCTCTCCATCCCATCTACAACAGCATGAGGGAGTTGCAATAGGACTTTCACTGGACTCCCATCCGTCTTTGGCTTCGGCAACACATCATCGGATAACGCCAATGTCATCATCGCCGTCTCCATGCAAGTCTGACGCCAGTCAACTCTCGTCAAATCAATGGAATGTGCCTCTTCTTCAATCGTCCATCTTCCATCGGACTCCTGACACTCCAGTATCTTCCGCCAACCACCATCCGTACCGTCCGGCCACCCATACCGCCAGTCAAACAATCTACCATCAATCAACTTGCTGTTCACGCCTGTCAAACCGAACCCTTTCGCCACGCTCCACCAACTGTAGCCGAGGCTTCGACCAGAAGCTTTTCGCACCCAATCGAACAACTGATTCGTTCCATCAAGCAAGGCACTTCCAACGCCAACTCCCCCCAACCGTTGCAAGTCATCGTCTCCCACACCGCGTTCGGACATCAACAGCAATCCCATCAAGCCAGAAGCGTCCAATGACTCCGTATGGAAAGACTGTTTTGAAGGAGTATAAGTAAAGTATTGTAAATCATCATGATAAACAGTTTCTAGAAACGATTGGAATTTCAGCCGTGACGATTCGTCAACATCAATTCCCCAGCCTTCGCCAGCCAGCAACGCCAGATAATTCCACCCCGCTATGGACAAGTCATAACCTTCCGTCCCATACATATAATTATATGCCCATGAAGTCTTTCCGCTTACGAACAATTGCATGAGAATATAATCAATGCCATCGCCAACCAATTCCCCTAATGTACATGGAATTGGCGAACCAGGCGGCATCCCGCCGAACTGCCCAATCTCTCCGGACAGCTCCACTTCATAATCCGCCCTACCAGCCGCCATCATCCCGCATAGGCAAATCGGATGAACGTAATTGGAATTCTCCCAGCCTTCGCCAAGCCTCACGGCACGGCCATTGCGATTGCCGTCATGACTTCTGCCCTGCCCGCTCAACGGCCAGACATCCCCCAGCCATGCCAAACGCCGCACAGCCGTCTCCACACATGAGAAAAATGGATTATCCTTCTGATTGGCAAGACCATAGCCATGGTTGCCAAACGCCCACAACGCGCATCCAGTCGCCGCGGCGCGATAGCATTCATCACCGCCATCCCACCAGAAGCCATCTGCCTGCTGGCGTCGTTGCAGATAATGGAGACCACGAATAACGCCAATCCGACGACGAATGTCCACGCCTTCCCGCGAACTCCACTCAGGCAGTGTCATAACGGTCATTTGCCGCGTCGCAACCCATTCTTTTCCAGCATCATCCCAATATCGTAAACGAACGGCGACCTTTCCTTCACATCTTCCATCGGCCAATTGAAAACATTGCCTGTCGAACAAGTGCCAACTGTCCGCCAATGGCCGCACAAGCCCTTGCGGCCAATTGTCATCCAGCGTCACTCCATTCCCACATTCATATTCCCAAACATATGTGCATACCTCCCCTTCTTCTAAGATTGGCAAATAGCCATCTTGAATTTCCCACAATTGGCATAAAGCCTCGTCATGCCACCGTTCGCCAGCCAACACGCCCCATAAGGTTGTTTCCACACCCACCAGCAAAACATCCTGAGGCGACAATATCACCTCCTCCCCCGTTAAAGCAACAGCCAGAAAACAGACACCAACCATCCATTTCAACCATCTCATCACATTGCCCTCCATCATTTCCGCTCGGCCCAATAGATTTCAAATTGGCCATGTTTTTCACCAATCACAACACCTTCCGCCTGAAGCTGATAGACAGAAACAGACGTTGTTCCGACTTTGCCTCTCCCTTCCGCCTCAATCGTGAATGCCGCCTTTCCGTCTGTCACTCGAACACCGCATAAAAAGCCATCGATGCGCAACGCCCCCAAATTCATATCTCCTTCACACCGACCATAATGCGACTGGACAGCCAACCATCCGGACTCCAGCAGCCGTCCATCTCCGCCATGGATGTCCGTCAACTCCACGAGAAAACATCCGCCTATTTCATCAACAATCCGCCTGTCCTCTGTCGAAACCGTGAAGCCCGCCGCCGCCAAATTCACATCGCCTTCCACACAACGGATTCTCAAAGTATGGTGCAACCGACTCGCCCCCAATGTGATTTGACGTGGCGACACATCGTTCTCAACGGCATAAACCGCTCCGGCCACGACGGTCAGACGACGTTTGCATGAATGGTCGCCGCTGGATGTCCTCAATCGCCCCGTCAGTTCATATTTGCCTGAAGCCGAAGGCGCTACGATTGGCCCATCACGCAAAATCAACCGTCCTTGCCGTTTGGACGGCGTCAGTTCCACTGACGCCTCCCCCGCCTCCACGACGGAGCCATCCATCGACAATTCCCACGACAATGATGCGACATCCGCGACATTTCCATCATAATCCCATGACATGCACCAACTTGCGCACCAGTCACCGCCGCCATGCAACACTGTGTCACGCAACGGCTCATCCCATGAAACATTCCGACATGTCGTATCCGGCTTGATTACAAACTCCAAACCAATCTCCCCCAGCCACGACAGCTCACTTCCATCCCAGAAGACAACACGAATTTCATAATCACCTGGTTCGCAAGTTCCTGTAAACCAACTGCAACCGTCTCCTTTCGCTTCCCCGATATACCGATAATCAATGATTTCCGAATCCTTCAAAATCTCCAACGTCACGACCGTCCCGTCAGTCACGCCGTTCAACGCCAGTTGCACATATTCCCTTGCACCGAAACAACCAGGCTCTTTACCCTCAACCGTCTGGAAATCAACAGACAAGCCATTTTCCTGCCATTTTGCCGCCAGATAACCGCCCAAAGCCTCCACGGCCGCGCATGTCGCCAGCCAATCATCCCCAACCGTACCATCCTGCCAACTACCGTCCTCCATCTGCTCCGTAACAAGCCTCCGTGCCAACGGTTCACTTTCTGAATGTTTTCCAAGAAGACACAACCCACGCAACGCCAAAGCCATATCATAGATGGAAACAATTTTGTCACCATCCGCATGGTTGATGCTTGGAATCAGTTCCTGCTCCGTCCAGCCAACCACTTTCTGAACAACTTGACGGCTCGCGGCATCCAGCCCCCAGCCATGCCGTCTGGCCAGCCCCGCCACTACGAGAAACTGCCCCGCCGTCCTCCAGTCATGGCTATCTCCACCACCACACGACTTTTCAGCCTCCACTAATACACGCTCCACAAGCCACTTCCAGCCATGACCGCACATATCAGGCGGCATGTCCAACTCCAAAAGACATTCCATCGCCAAAAGCGTCGCCCACATTTCAGGCTGTCCGCCAGTCTCCACGGCCCAACCGCCGTGAAGGCCCTCCAATTGCGACAATGTCACAAATCCCCCACTGCAAACCATCTCCCGCAGACCGTCCAGCAGATCCCCAGCCTTTTCCTCCGCCGCCAAACCAACCGCCAATTTCAAAGCCACCGCTTCGCCATTAGCTCCGCCATGACGCCGCAGCGCCCCGATTCCATATTCCACGCTCCACACGCCATGGCTCCCATAACCATTTTCCAGCATGGCCTCCACTCCACGACGATACGCCGCGTCCATTCCCAAAAGACTGAAGCCAAACCACAACGACAATACGGCAAGGGACTTTTTCATCATTTACTCCTTTTTTGCTTGTTTATTCTTTCATTATTATACTCTCCTATTTTTCATTTTCAAACTAAACATCGAATATTTATTTTTGATATTGACTTCCTTATAAAGTATTTGTAAAGTCAACAAATGAATTTTTCCAATTTTCATTGATTTTACATGATTCTTTATGAATATCTATTATTTTATTCATAAAGTCATATAAAATCATAATAAATCACAGAAAGTCATATTCCTTTTCTATGACTTTTGTCTGAGATATTTTTGACAAAAAAAGCCCTGCGGCTTTCAAGCCGCAGGGCGTAATAACTTCTTAATAATAAATAAATTATGAATTATGCATTATGAATTATGCATTGAAAAAGCATTAACTCTTCAGTTTCCGCTCCAGCATGATCATCTCACGTTTGAAATTCTGATCGGACGCGAGCTTCTTTTCAACGGTCGTCACAGCGTGCAGAACCGTCGCATGCGTCCGATCAAATTCATTGGCGATGTCCGGGAAGGACAAATTCGTCAGACGACGCGCAAAATACATGGCGACTTGCCGCGGCCAGGCGACGCTGGCCGGACGGCGCTTGCTCTTCATGTCCGCGTAATGGATGTCATAGTGTTCAGCGACAAGATGTTGGATATGTTCCACCGTCACCTGCGTGTCGCTTTCCTCCATGAAAATGTTGCCCAGCACTTTCTCCGCCACTTCAATCGTCACCGTCTGTTTCGTCAGGCTGGCATGGGAAACCAGATTGAAAACGGCCCCTTCCAACCTGCGCACGCTTGACTTCAAGTGCGCGGCAAGGTAATTTATTACTTCGTCGCTCAGTTTGACGGACTGTTCTTCCTGCTTCTTGCGGATGATGGCGATACGCGTCTCCAGATCCGGAGGCTGTATCTCCGCCGTCACGCCGCATTCAAAGCGAGAAACAAGCCGTTTCTCCAGACCGTTGATCTCCTGCGGAGGACGGTCCGACGCCATGACAATCTGCCGATGGTTCGCGTGCATCGCATTGAACGTATGGAAGAATTCTTCCTGGAATCCTGTCTTCGTCCCGAAGAACTGGACATCGTCGATCAACAGCACGTTGATGTCACGGAAATGTTCGCGGAACTCTGGCAACTTGTTGTACTGCAACGCTTTCGTGAACTGATTGCAGAATTCCTCGCTCGTGAGGTATTCCACTTTCGCGTTCGGATTGCGGGACAGCACTTCATGGGAGATCGCCTGCAGAAGATGCGTCTTCCCAAGGCCGATCGAACTGTGGATCAACAGCGGATTGTACGCCGTGCCAGGGGATGCCGCGACCGCCGTGCATGCGCCAAACGCATAACGGCTGCCGTCACCGACCACAAAACGGTCGAACGTAAAACGGCTGTTCAAATCCATGGACGGACGCGACGGCGCGGCAGACGACGGCATTTCGGACACGGACGGCACCACGGCCTCCGCCGTCACCGTCTCCTGCGGCTTCTCATGGCCGCTCTCGAACACAAGACGACGCTTCAGGCCAGACGTCTTCTCAAGCGTCTCCGATATCACGTCCTTGTAATGGTTGCTCAACCAGTCGCAGAACATGTCGTTGGAAACGCCCAGAACCAGTTCCTTCTCCGTGATGCGGACTGGAACGATGCCCGCTATCCAACGGTCATACGTGTCCGCATTCATCGATGCCTTCAACGCTTCTGAAGCTTTAGACCAAATCTCGTTTATGTCAATCATATCACTAATAATGCCATTGAGTTTCAATTCCCCTTCCCGTACACAGACAAAGCATGCCCACGAACAGGCATAAAGAACTTCACGCCCCAGTTTTTTCACACCAATAAAGTTAACCTCCATCGCCAACTTGGCAAGTCATCACGACTGATTTTTTTCATTCCGCAAAAACCTCCCCCTTCTTAAGTCTTTGACATTAAGAACAACTAAAAAGTTATTAACAACCTTTCAACAACTTCACATTTTTTTCGTCTCCGCAATGCACCTCCACAGCCATTTGTCAAATAGATTTTCATCAACAAATATCCAAGATATTGGACATCAAAAACATAAAAAATCAAACTTTTTTCCGGGGCGGTTTTACCACAAGTAAAATCGCTATTATTTTATAGTCATCCAATCAATATCGCCTTTCAATATCCAAGCCATCCCACCATGTCCAGACAGCCCCTTCCACATCGGCCACAGCCAAATTCAGACGACTTTCTTCCGACGACGCAACAGGAAATGGCCCGCCGAAATTGGCGGCAACTCGACATCCTGCTCGTCTCCGGAGACGCCTACGTCGATCATCCAGGCTTCGGCATCCCGTTGTTGGCAAGGCTTTTGGAAAGCAAAGGCTATAAGGTTGGCATCATTGACCAACCGCGATGGGATACGCCGGACGACATCAAGCGAATGGGGCGCCCGCGACTTTTCTGCGGCATCTGCGCAGGCGCCATGGACTCCCTCCTCTGCCATTACACCTCCTTCCGCAAGAAACGGCGCGACGATGCATGCACGCCCGGCGGCGTCGCGGGAAAACGCCCCAACCGCGCCTCCATCGTCTATGCGAATCTCGCCAAAGCCGCCTTCCCCGGCCTGCCGATCATTCTCGGCGGCGTTGAAGCATCTCTCCGAAAGGCGGCCCACTACGACTTTTGGACAGACACCCTCCGCCGTTCCATCCTCTTGGACGCCAAAGCAAATCTGCTTGTCTATGGCATGGGCGAACTCGCCATGCTCGAAATTGCCCGCCGTCTGGACGCCAACGAACCCTTGGAAGGCATCCGCGGCACCGCCCGAATCGGCGTCCCGCCGGAAAACGCCCAACGGCTGCCGTCCTTTGAAGAAATCCAGCAGGACAAGTCGCTTCTCATCAAGGCGACGCTCCAGTTGGAAGACCACTACCACAACGGCACTATCCCGCTGGATCAGCCGCACGGCAACCAGCATGTCATCATCGAGCCAGCCGCCCCGCCGTTGACGACGCAACAGATGGATGCCCTTTATTCCCTGCCATTTACCCGTCGCCAACATCCCAAATACGACCAGCCAGTTCCCGCGTTGGACATGCTCCGTTTCAGTGTCACCGCCGTCCGCGGCTGCGCGGGCGGCTGCGCGTTCTGCTCCATCGCGCAACATCAAGGCCGCAAAATCACGTCGCGTTCAACGGAATCGCTCGTCGCGGAAATCACCCGCCTCACGAAGATGCCCGAATGGCGCGGTTCCATTTCGGATGTCGGTGGCCCAACCGCAAATCTTTGGGGCTCAACCTGCAAGGCAGGCTATAAGAACTGCCATCGTACCAGCTGCCTCACGCCGGAGATTTGCCCCAATTTGGTATTGGATCTGAACGCATATGTCAGTATGCTCCAAAGGCTTAAGGCCATTCCTGGCGTGAAGCACATCTCCGTCGCCAGCGGTCTTCGCCATGACGCCGCCCTGCGGGAGCCGGAAGCCGCCCGTAAACTCGTCGCCAATTTCGTCGGAGGCCATCTGAAACTCGCTCCCGAACATTGCTCCGACAAAGTCCTCAAACTCATGAGAAAGCCTTCCTTCGAGAAATTCGAACGTTTTCTCGATATTTTTCAGGCCACCAGTGCGCAACACGGCAAAGAGCAGTATATTATACCATATATAATAAGCGCATATCCGGGCTGCGAAATGTCGGACATGAGAACCGTCGCCAACTGGTTCAGAAAACGCGGCTGGCAGCCACAGCAGATTCAATGCTTCATTCCGACGCCCGGAACTCTCGCAACCGCAATGTTCTACGCAGAAAAGGACTTCAACGGCAATCCCATCCATGTCCCCAAAACGGATCGTGAACGGGAAGACCAGCATGCCGTCCTCATCAAGAAAAAAGCTGCACAAATCGACTGATGCCACATGCAAACACCTCCCACACTTGACATCGTCCGTCTATGTTCCTCCATGGACGCCATGAAAGCGTCCGACCTCTTCCTCTCCGTCGGACGCCGCCCCGCCATGCGCATCGCAGGCGTCATCCAGGAGCTGCAGGAGCCGCCGTTGACGAACGACGACGTGCGCGCCTTCTTTGAACGCCACCTCCCGTTGAGCGTCACGTCGCGTTTCGAAGAGATGAAGGACATCGATCTCGGCATCAGCCTCCCGCCGCTCGGCCGTTTCCGTTTCAATCTCTCCTATCAGCGCGGCAACATCTCCATGGCGATCCGCCGTATTCCGTCGGGAGCCGTTGACGCCAAGAAACTTCTGATTCCGGACGTCGTCTTCGACATGACGGAGGAACAGCGCGGTCTCATTCTCATCACGGGCGCCACGGGCTCCGGTAAATCGACGACGCTCGCCGCCATGCTCCACCACATCAACACGCATTTCCACAAGCATGTCGTCACCATCGAAGACCCAATTGAATTCGTCCATGAAGACATTCAGGCGGTCATCGACCAGCGTGAAATCGGCACCGACACAAACGACTTCCAGACAGCCCTCCGCCATGTCGTCCGCCAAAATCCGGACATCATCTTCCTCGGCGAAATGCGCGATTTGGAAACCGTCCAGACCGCCATCAACGCCGCGCAGACCGGCCATCTTGTCGCCGCAACCATGCACACGATGGATGTCAACCAAACATTGGAGCGCATCATCAACTACTTCCCTGAAGACCAGCAACCACAGATCGCGCAAGACCTTTCGCTTGTGCTCGTCGGCATTGTCTCCCAACGACTTATCGCCAAAAAGGACGCCGTTGACCGCGTCGCCGCCTTCGAAGTCCTGCGCATGACGCCGCTCGCCCGCCGCCTCGTCGCCAACCGCGAAATCGAAACGATTCCCGAAATCATCAAGGCGGGCTTCAATGAAGGCATGATCACCTTCAACCGCTCCATTCTCAAGCTCTTCCAAGACGATCTCATCACGTTTGAAACCGCCACCGCCGCCGCGTCCAACAAGGAGGAATTCATCCTGCTCGCACAAGGCATGGAGACGGGAATCGATACGCTCCGCAGCTATTCCGCCGATCCAGACCACGGCCTCTCCATCAAGAAGCTCCTGCGGGACGCCATCCACTACGGTGCGTCCGATCTCATCCTCACAAATGGCTCAGCCCCAGTCATTAGAATCGACGGGGAGCTCTGCCCGTTCGACATGCCGACGTTGACGCCCGCAGACACGCAGAAGCTTCTCTATTCCGTCCTTTCCTATACGCAACGCGCTGATTTCGAAGAGAATAAGGAAATCGATTTCGCCCTTTCCGTGAAAGGTCTGGACACCGGCGGCGGCAAAAAGGACGACTACCGTTTCCGTGTCAATGGCTTCTACCAGAAAGGCGCCATCGCCGCCGCCATGCGAATCATTCCAACGCAAATACCGAGCATCGAATCACTTGGACTTCCGCCCGCCGTCGCCAATCTCAGCACGCGTCGCCAAGGTCTTGTCCTGTTCGTCGGTCCCACAGGCTCCGGTAAATCGACATCGCTCGCCGCCCTGTTGGATCGCATCAACACGACTCGCGCATGCCATATCATCACGGTCGAAGACCCAATCGAATTCGTCCACAAGCACAAGATGGGATTGATCGAACAGCGTGAAATCCATGCGGATACGTATAGTTTCGCGAACGCTTTGAAGTATGTTCTGCGACAGGATCCGGACGTCATTCTCGTCGGCGAAATGCGCGATCCGGAAACCATCGCCACCGTCTTGACGGCCGCCGAAACAGGCCATCTCGTTTTCGCGACGCTCCATACGAACGACGTCATGCAGTCGGTAGACCGTATCATCGACGTCTTCCCCGCGGAACGCCAGAACCAGATCCGCTCACAGTTGGCCGCCTGCCTGGAAGCCATTATCTCCCAACGGCTTCTGCCACGAAAAGACCAACCGAAAGGCCGCATTGCGGCCTTTGAAGTCCTGCTTGGAACGACGGCCATCCGCGCCATGATCCGCGACAAGAAGACGCATCAGATTGCTGGCATGATAGAAACGTCCGCCAATCTTGGCATGATCACAATGGAGCGCGCCCTCCGCAATCTCTACGAAGACGGCAAAATCTCCCGCGATAGCTATCTTGCTCTCGTCCCGAATCCGACGCATGAATTGGAAGACGACAATCTCCTCCAATACAAAAACGCCCCGCCTCCAAAATCAAATGACTGAAAACAACCACCTCACCGTTCCTTTAGTCCCTTTAGTCCCTTTAGTCCCTTTAGTCCCTTCAATCGGAAAACAACCATGATCAAAGAACTCCCCTCCCAATTCATCATCCTCAACGCCAAATTGTTCGATGGTCTCGGCAACGCCCCCTACATGGCGGATGTCTGCATCAACCAAGGCCGCATCGAAGCCATCGCCAAGGCTGGAACCATGCATCCATCTGGCGTCTATACCATTGACGCCGAAGGCCTTGCCCTCTCCCCAGGCTTTGTTGACGCACATTCCCATTCCGATACGAAAATCATGGACAATCCAAATGCCGACGCCAAAATCTCCCAAGGCGTCACGACGGAAGTCGTCGGCAATTGCGGCTCCTCCGCGACACTTACCAAACATGCCTGCTGGGGCGACATCGAATCGTATGCCCACGAACTGAACCTTCGTCAACCCGCCCTCAACATCGTCGCTCTCGCCGGCCACAACACCATCCGTTCATTGGTCATGGGCTATGAGAACCGCGAACCGACGCGCGATGAAATGAACCAGATGAAAGAGATTCTCGACAAAGCACTTAAGCAAGGCGCCGCCGGTCTTTCATCGGGCCTCTGGTATCTGCCGGGCAAGTATTCCAAGACGGAGGAAGTCGTCGAACTTGCATCCGTTCTGAAAGGCACCAACAAGCCCTACGCCACCCACATGCGTTCCGAAGGCGACGGTCTTCTCGAATCCATCGACGAAGCCATTCAAATCGCCGCCGCCGGCGCCAACAGACTGCAAATCTCCCACTTCAAAGCCACCAACCAACGGAACTGGTACAAACTAGACGCCGCCTTCGAAAAGATCGAAAACGCCAAGAAGAACGGCATGTCCATCTACGCGGACCGCTATCCGTACATCTTCTCCTGCACGTCGCTCCGCATGGTCGTGCCCTCTCCCTATGATCTGATCGCGAATATTCGCGAATATCTGCAAGCGCCTGAGCATCAGGCGGAAATCATCAAGGCCTTTGGCGAAATGGGTGATAAGGGCCCCAACTGGGAACGCGTCATCGTGACAGATTCCATCGCCGCTCACAAGCCCTACATCGGCTACAACATGAAGGAAATTGGTGAAATGATGGGTCTTACGCCGCCGGAAGCGACCATCAAACTGCTCACCGAAGCCTCGCCATCCGCCGCCTTCGGCAAGATGAGCGAAGACAATATGCACCGTATTCTCGCAAAGGATTGGGTCGTCGCCGGAAGCGACGCCTCCTCCAACGCCTTCGACTATACCGTCGGCCGCGCCCATCCGCGCGCCTTCGGCACCTTCCCGCGCTTCTTCCAGTTCGCCCGCGCAAACGCTCCGGACGAACAGGTCATCCGCCGCATGACCTCCCTGACGGCTTCCATTTTCAACATTCCCGAACGCGGCGTCATCAAGCCTGGTTACCGCGCGGATCTCGTCCTCTTCGATCCGGACAACTTCAAATGCGTCTTCGACTTCAAGGCACCGCACACGCCGTGCACAGGCGTCCGTTTCGTCTTCGTCAACGGGCAGCTCGCTTTCGACGCCGAATCGCCCACCTCCCGTGGCCGCCACGGCTCCTTCATTCCGATCAAATAAAAAAGCTAGAATCCTAGATTTCTAGAATTCTAGCCTTAAACCATTGGCCATTGGCCATAAGCCATAAGCCTTTGGCCACCTACGATTTACATGCGCGTCAGCGCTTGTAAATCGTGGGTTGAATCCAGTTGGCCCAGTCGCCTGCGATATCGCCGGCGGCGTTCGTGCCAAACGTCACAATGACTTCCTTTCCAGCGAACAACGTCAAATCGACTTCGCCCGCGACAGGAGCCTGCTTCGGCTTGCAAACAGCCTTCCAAATGTCCTTTCCGTTCACCATCACGCGGAAGGCTACGCCGCTGGACACGTCGTTGCCGACCATCGATTCCCAAGCCAGAATCAGTTTCTTCTTCTTGACTTCCGGCAGTTGCACTTTGTAAGACAGTTCGCTCCAGCCTTTTGGATCTTGTGGCGGATGCTGGAAAATCGTCTTCACAAGCCATCCCGCCGCGCGGATCACTTCGTTCTGCCGCGTATCCAGACTGTTGCGGTTCACGATTGCGTCGCTCATGTTGTCGCGGAAATCATAGACCAAATCCTTTTTGTCAAACGCGAAAATCGACTTCGGCTCGTCCGGCTCCTTCATCTTGTCCTTCCAGCTCTTGATGCCGATGTATTTGAGCGCGAACGCGAAAGCCTTGTCTTCGTCCGGCGTTCCAGCCGCCTTGAACACATCCCACACCATGCGTTTCTTGCCCGCACTGGCGATTGTGCCCTCCTTATTGAAACGCAGACCAAGATGCAGGCCGCCCTCCTGCGCATGATCGACATGGCGGTGCAAAATGAACGCCGAAATCTCCGGCAGGGCTTTGATCTTCTTGTAGGCATAGGCATAGGCGGCCGCCTGCGCAAGTTCCGCGTCCGGTTTGTTGTCTTCGTAGTTCACGCCCTGCTCCGTCAACGCGATGTCGCGCATCTTGCCGTGGTAACGCCATTCGTCCTGCTTGAAGAACTTCACAAGCTGGTCGATGTTGCGGAATGTGATGCGCGGCGTGTCGAAATTCGCCTTCGCCGTGCGATCGTTCCAGAAGCGCGGATTGAAAAGATTTTCCGGATATGGATGATGGGCCAGATTCCACGGAATGTCGCCGCCTTCCTTCACGACATGGTTGAAATGCTCCAAAAGCAGACGGCCGGGCACCATACGGCCTGATTTTGGATCGCCATGCGTCCAATGGTGCTCCAAGGAGACATAAATCCGCAAGTCCGGATTGTAGTTCCACGCCGCCAACTGCGCTACACGAACGGCTTTCGCATATTCCACGACGAAACGGTCCACCGGCATCTCGCCGATGTTGTACCAAATGCCGTGTTGCTGCACTTCGTTGCCGACGATCAACGCGGACATCTGCCCGTATTTCGCGTCGTCACGCGTATAGCGCTTTGCGAGGAAATCGCAGACCGCCGCGTAGTAGTTGATGCCTTCAGGCGTCGCCGTATTGAAGCCAGCCAAGTTCATATGCGCCACTTTCTTCGTGCCCGGATGACGGATAATCGGATTGTCCGAATACGTGTTCGTGAACACGACGAACACGGAAATGCCACGGCGGTAGAATTCCTGCAACTGACGGTCAAAGCCTTCCACGCATCCTTTGTTGATCATGTACGTCTTGCCGTCGAACTTGTGCATGATGGCGTTCTTCGGATCATCCGTCCACAAATGCCCCAATGACAAGTTCGTATGAATATGCTTTGCGCCCAAATCCGACGCGTCCTGCATATCGACGACGCAACTGACACCTTTGATTTCCTTCGGGCGGAACAACGGCTTCTCGTAGCCCTGATGCTTCGTATCGACTTTCACGACATGGAACGGCTTCGTCATCGGATGATTGTCCAAATCAAGAATCAGCCATGTTTTGTACATTCTGTCGTGCGGCCCGTCGAAACGCGGCACGGTAACCGTCTTCTGGCCTTTGCCTTCCCAAACGACATAGCTCGGCTCGCGCGGCGCGTCCGCCAGCGAATGCGTCACGACGCGCACCGTCACATCACGGAAAGCCTTCGGAATCGTCAGTTCCATCACATCCCCCTTCAACACCAGTTTCGGAGGAATCTCATGCTTCGTCGGGGCATCCATGCCTTTCATATCCACTCCCATTGCAGTCACCGCCAATGCCATGGCACACGCCAAAATCCTTTTCATCATGAAATCTTGTCCTTTTTTTATAAAAAAATACAAAAAATGGTCATTTTCAAAAAATGATTCGCCTTCCTGCATTTTCAAATATTCACATGCTGAACTACATTAAAAAATCATGATTTATGCCACCTCAATCGATTCCCGCCATTTTCCTAAAAAAGGCTTCATATGAATAAACGCTGTTTGCTGCTTTCCATTCTCGGATTCTCCATGGCCACGCCAGCCGCGACCATCCGAAATCCGGACACGGACTGGTTTTCCAAAGCCCAATTCGGCGCATTCATGCACTATCTTCCTGGTGGTGCGGATCTTAAGAATATCGATAAATTCGATGTCGAAGCGTTGGCGGATCAATTGAAAGACGCGGGAGCCGCCTATCTGGGCTTCACGCTCGGCCAGAACAACGGCTACTACAACGCCCCGAATCCCGTCTATGATCAAATCACAGGCTACAAGGCAGGCGAACGCTGCTCCCAACGAGACCTTCCAATGGAAATCGCCATCGCCTTGAAAAAGCGTGGCATCCGCCTCATGCTCTATCTTCCCTGCCAGACGCCCAACCGTGACATGCAGGCCGTCAAGGCCTTCGGTTTTCCAGAGGAACCGAAAGACGGCGACCGCAAAATCAATCGCGCCGCCGCTGAAAAATGGGCCAAAGTAATTGAATGCTGGTCCGTCCGCTACGGCGATCTCGTCTCCGGCTGGTGGTTCGACGGCGGTTATCAATGGTGTGATTTCAATGACGACATCGCCGCCCTTTACGCGGCCGCCGCCAAGAAAGGCAATCCGCACGCCATCGTCACGTTCAATCCAGGCGTCAGTTTCAAACGCGCCACCGCTTCGGAAGACTACACCGCCGGCGAACTGAACGAACCATTCCGCCAACCAATCGATTCCCGTTGGCTCGACGATTCGCAGGCCCATGTTCTAACCTTCATGGGCGATATGTGGGGCCGCCCGAACTGCCGCTTCAGCGACGATGACTGGATCGCATGGCTGAAACGCTGTTTCAAGGCGGGAGCCGTCGTCACCATGGACATGAACGGCAACATCAATCCCGCCAACGGCCCAGTCGGCCTTTTCAAGGCGGAACAGATCGCCCAATTCAAACGCATCCGCGAAGCAACACGTTGATTCCATATAATATATAGTAAAGGAGAAAACATCATGCGAAAAACCATCCTTCCGCTTCTCTGCTGCCTCCCGCTGATCGGTCTTTCACAGAAAGTCCACGACTGGCAGGTCAACTATCAAAACAACGTTATCTCGTTGGACTACAAGGGGAAAACAGTCATTTCCGCCATCGCCCTCGGCGGTTACAAGACCGGCTACAAAGGCGCACGCTTCAATTTGAATGACGCCGTCCTCACACATGACGATGAAACGTTCGTCTGGAAGAAGAAGACCGATCAAGCGGACGCGACGCTTACGCTCGTCTGCAAACCGAAAAAAGTCTCCATCGACCTTTTGATTGACGCCCAGCCAGACGGCCCGTTTGAATTCGGATTCCATATTCCCGTCAAGAATTTCGTCAACGATGGTGAAGTCCTCTATCCGCGCCTCGGTAGGAATTTCTTCCCCATCCAAGAAGGTACCGAATTTGCGAATCGCGGCGGCAAATCCATCACCCTCGAACAGCCTGAAGTCATCCACACGCTCGCGAATATCGGTAGCGGCAACTACATGATTCAGGATTGGCGCAAACGGATGGACGGCAACATCCGCTTCATCGCCGTCTATCAGGTGAACACGCAGACAACCATCCATGCGCAACTCGAATGGACCATCGAAGACGACTTCGACGAAGATCTCATCAAATACCGCCGCCGCAAGCTTGCGCAGCCCATCGTCCGCTATAAATCAGTGGAATTCAATAACCACGGCTTTGAAGATGGTTTCAGCGGATGGGACAAGCAGGCCAATACCGTGATTGACGAAACCGTTGCGCATTCCGGCAAGGCCTCCGCGAAAATCACCGTCAATGATCCGATGACGGACAATGTCTATATCACCCGCCACGTGCCCGTCATCGGCGGCGCCAACTACACGGCGGAATGCTTCGTGAAAACGTTAGATGTCATTGATGCGCAAGGCCGTATGCCGTCTGTCGGCGCAGGACTCATCGTCGAATGGGCGGACAAAAAACACAAATGGATCGCCGCCGGCGTCTATGACTGCGACAAATACGGCACGAAGGACTGGACGAAATGCTTCTGCCAGAATCTCCGCGCTCCGGACGATGCAGGCTACGCCGCCGTCTTCCTCGCCCTCCGCGGCAAGGGAACCGCTTGGTTCGACGATTTCGCCATGACGCTTGTCGAACGCTCCGTCGATAAACTCGCCCCCGAACTCGGCGCCGTTCTCGACACCAACGCCCCTCATTTCTCATGGTTCAATCTGATCGGAGCCACCAATTACACGCTTGAACTTTCTCAGTCCGAAGACTTTGCGGAAGGAACCGTCCGTTCCTACACGTTGGAGGCAGAAACGGAATTCCAAGTGACAGACGCCCTTCAGCCCGGAACATGGCATTGGCGCGTCAACGCTCCAGGCTGCCCGGACATCCAGCCGTGGACGGTCAAACTGACCGCCGCGATTGATCGCGACTGTCTCCCGCCTGTCATCCACAATAAAGCCCGCCGTATTTTAGACGCCAATACGCCAATTGTCGTCGAAATGTCGGAAAATAGTGGTAGCCAGCCTGTTGTGACCGCCGTATCGCAAGGCAACGCCGCCATTGCCGTGACCAATCTTCCGCCGAAGGACGGCAAATTCTATGCCTCCCTACTGCCAGAAGGCGGTTGGAAGCGCGGCTTCAGCTCCATCGCCGTCACAGCAACGGATCAATCTGGCAACAAAGCCACCAAAGACATTTGGCTCATCTGCGCGCCCATTCCCGAAAACGCTGTCGTCATCGACAAAGACGGTTGCTATTCGCAGAACGGGAAGCGTATTTTCCCCTTCGGCATCTATGAAGTCGTCAAGCCTGATATGCTGGAAGTCCGTCAGGCCGGATTCGATGTTATCCACACCTACCGTTGGGAAGGCGACCAGGATGATGTCGAATGCCGTAAGTATCTCGACGACTGCTGGGCTGCCGACCACCTCCGCGCCTTCATCGGTTTCGACCGCGGCAACGGCTCCGGAAACGGCATCGTGCAAGGCAACCTCCGCCATGTCGCCGAACGCGTCGGCGCGTTGGCCGACCATCCCGCCCTCTTCTGCTGGTATCTCTTCGACGAACCGGAAGTTCCCAGCCAATACGTCGCACCGAAGCTGTTGACGGAATTCGCGGAACTCGTCCGTCAGCTCGATCCGTACCATCCTGTCGTCATGACCACGTGGGGCAGCGGCATGAACCGCTACCGCCGCACATGGGACACCCACTGGACGCAGGCCTATCAGAAGCCTGACGGCGTCGTCAGACAAATCGCCGAACACCGCCGCTTCCTGAACAACGACTCCCCCATCACCCTGCTCATCCATTCCTATGACAAAGAGCAGTCCACCGCCCTCCGTTCGCACAGAATCGAAAAATTCGATCCAAACAACTTCAAGCCGGACTACGACTGGATGCGCGCCGCGGCCTTCGTCGGCATCGCAAAAGACGTCAACGGCCTGTGGTGGTGGTGGTTCGCGCGCCGCGCAGGCAACAGCTATCTCGCCGTTGGTTCCGTCGATGTCGGCTGGAAGAACCTCCAGAAAGTCGTCGCGGAAATCGCTTCCTACCGTCCCGTTCTCAACGCCGTCGCGCCCACGAAATCGGGCACGGTGACGGTTGACAAAGCGAACATCGAATGGTGGTCCAAGACGGTTGACGGCAAGACGACATTCATCGCCATCAACACATCGGAAGATCCTGTCACGGCGACCATTCCGCTTCCGGACGGCCCGCAGGAACTTTCATTCAAACGGTATGAAGTGAAAATATTCCAGAAATAACTCTCCAGAACATCCAGAACATCCAGTAAGCAAAGGAAATCCCCATGAAAAAAATCCGCATCGGAGCCATCGGAGCATGCTCCGCCATTTTCGGCAACGTCCACGGCGACGGCATCATCAACAATCCAGACAAATTCGAACTCGTCGCCCTCTGCGACCTCAACACGGAGAAGCTTGAAAAATTCGCCGAAAGATTCCATGTCGCGCAGACTTACGAAGACTATCGCGAAATGATCGCCAAGGCCAATCTCGACGCCGTCGTCAATGCGACGCCGACCTCCAGCCATGCCGTCACGACCATCGACTGCCTCAACGCCGGCCTGCATGTCATCTGCGAGAAGCCTATCTCCATGACCATCGAAGAGGCCGACGCCATGATTGACGCCGCCAAGAAGAACAACAGAATCCTCCAAATCGCCGTCCAGTCCCGCCATTGCGATGCATGGAAGAAGATCCGCGAACTGATTCGTGGCGGCCGCATCGGCACGCCGCACACGATCACGATCACGCAGTTCTGGGACGATCCGTATGTCTATAACAACTGGCGGACTTCGGCGGAAATTTCCGGCGGCGGCATCGTCGCGGATTCGTGCATCCACTGGATCGACATGATGCGCAATCTCATGGGCGAAATCACAGGCGTTTTCGGCGTCGGCACGCCGTCGCCGGATTCACCGATGCCGCACATTGAAGATTCGTCGCTGACGTTGTTCCGCTTCCAGTCCGGAGCCATTGGCTGTCTGCGCAACGGCTGGCGTAACGTCCGTTGGCCTAACTGCAACGAAAACGTGGAAATCAACGGCACCGTCGGCACGATCATCGGCAATCTCATGAATCCATGGGTTCGGAAAGATCCGCAGATTGTGGAGCTTTTCACAGTCGGCGGCAATCCAGTCGGCAAGGAAGTATTCGAATTCATGACGTCTCGCGACCGTTTCACGGCCCAAATGGCCGATTTCGCGGAATGCGTCAACGGCAACCGCCTTGTGACCTGCACGGCGGAAGACGCCCGTCGCGGCCTCCAAATCCAACAGGCCATCTACGACTCCTACAAAACGAAACAATGGCAGGAAATTTAAGCCGCTTTGCGGCTTAAATGCTTATGACCAATGGCTTAAGGCTTAAGGCTTAACGCCTAAGGCTTATGGTCTTCTGGAAGCTTTGGAAACTCTGGTAGTTCTAGAAAGTAATAGCCTTAAGCCATTGGCCATGAGCCATCAGCACCGCCGCAGGCGGATGGATGGCGTCCCGCCGTCGCGTGTTGTGGCTACGGCGAACGCCTCCGCCCGACGGCTTCCGCCATAGGCACTGGACAAATTATCGTATC
>JAFZAB010000013.1 GCA_017548425.1 Victivallales bacterium | reverse complement strand
GAACCGGAAAAGGCCGCAAACGAATTGGCGGCCGATTTCGCCAAAGAGCAGGGCGTGAAATTCATTATGGTGCGTAGCATCCTGAAATCGCCTAGCTGGCATGAAGAGACGGGCCGACGGCTGACGGAACTGATGAAAGGGCGTGTCGTCATTGTCGATCCGCGCACGTTTTTCCTGCTTGGCAAACACGCCGCGAAGGAGAAACACTGACATCCGCCTTGAAGATAGAAAAAAACATGGGGTATTTATCTGATATCAGGGAAATACCCCTTTGTCATTTCTTGTCTTATTCCTAACATATATTGTCAAGCCTTTTGCAATTCCTGTTCCAATTGACAGAGCGCATAAAGCGGAATGTCCACAAGGTCATAAGATGCGGGAGTGTCAGTGTCTTCAATAGTTGGAAGCGGAATGGTTTGACGGTAGTATTTTGCAAGAGAGGTACGTATTGCGATCGGTGGACGGAATTTTCCACAGAAAGCCTTCAGACTTTTGGCTTTAAGGTTATAGGATGCTTTGGTTTCAATTGGAACCATGGTGCTCGTTATATCAATCAGAAAATCAATCTCATTATGGGACTTTTCCGATGACCAATAATATGTCTTGGCGTCAAAATACGCTGTTAGTTCCTGTTGGACAAATTGTTCAGCCAAAGCACCTTTGAATTCTTCGAAGATGCGGCTGCCATCCAAAATAACTTTGGCGTCAAGATTTGATTTTGCTGTAAGTAACCCGACATCAAGCATGAAGACTTTGAAGCCACCATCTGTATAACCACTGAGAGGTAAATCTGGCTTGCTGACTTTTTTCGTATGGCGAATGAGAGCCGCTCCCAGAAGCCATTGCATGGCCGTCATCAGGTTGCCTATTTTGATGTGTTCTTGCAAGTTACTGGCCATAAACTTCTTGTTTTCTTTTGAAAGTTGGCTGGGGAGAGAGTCCCATATCAATTCGATTCTGCGTACATCTTCAGGTGGGGCATGCTTTCCGAAATCATCTTGATAGTTCTGCAAGAGGTTGTTCTGCAATATGCGCACTTGACGAAAATCTCCGTTACGAGAAAAGTTATCCACTACTTCCGGCATACCGCCTATGAAGAAATAGTGTCGAAGCCAATCTGTGTAAAGCTCGTGATAAGAGCTACTCATGATCCAGTCGCCTTGACGGAGCAAATCCGCATGTCCTTTTTGGCCAATTGCTTCGAGAAATTCGAGGAAGGACATGGGATGTAGATAAAGCGTATTGACTTTGCCAACAGGAAAGCCTGTCCCCTGTTTGTCTGAAATGCCAAGTTGCGAGCCTGCTGCGGCGATGGCATATTCAGGAGCCTCCTCACAGAAATATTTCAGGGAAGTCAACGCGCTAGCCGACTGCTGTATCTCATCAAAGATGATTAAGGTGTCTTCAGGCGTAGGTTTGAAACCGACTTCAAGTTGGATGGCTGTCAACAATCTGCCGATATCGTATTCCCTGTCGAAGATTTCCTGAAGATTTTTGGTTTTGTCAAAGCGGACATATGCGCATTTTTTGAAATGCCGTTTTCCGAATTCCTTTAATAGCCAGGTCTTGCCAACCTGTCTGGCTCCGCGCAGAAGCAACGGTTTTCGTGACACGGAGTTTTTCCACTCCAGCAATTTTTGCATCATTGCCCGTTCCATTGACATACCTCTTTTAATGAAGCACAATTATTTTTGCATAATATACATGAATAGCAATAGGTTGCAAATATTCAAAGTCAATTTTCCTAATGAAAAACCCTCCATTTCGGTCAATTTTCCTAATGAAAAACCCTCCATTTCGGTCAATTTTCCTAATGAAAAACCCTCTATTTCGGTCAATTTTCCTAAGGAAAAACCCTCCATTTCGGTCAATTTTCCTAAGGAAAAACCCTCTATTTCAGTCAATTTTCCTAAGGAAAAACCCTCTATTTCGGTCAATTTTCCTAAGGAAAGAGAATTTTTATCATGAAAAAAGAGATATGAGCATGGGCCAAAGTGTCAAAAATTATTGACTTCTAGTTGGAGATTATTCAAGATCTGGAAGTGTCCATGCGGCACTGTCGGACGGCATTCGCCAATCCGCGCGTGGCGAAAGAGCGATGCTGCCGACTTTCGGTCCATCGGGCATGCAGCTGCGTTTGAACTGCTGACTGAAAAATCGCCGGATGAACTTCTGCAAGGCGGCATGAAGTGTCGTCTTGGGATAATCCGAGAAGGTCATGGTGGCTAGGAAGAGCAGTTTCTCAGGCGATGCTCCATATTTAATAAAGTGGTATAGGAAGAAGTCCATGATTTCATACGGCGCGAGAATCTCCTCTGTTTTCTGCTGAATCTGCCCGTCATCTGTCGCAGACAGTAGTTCGGGGCTGACTGGAGTCTGGGCGATGTCGTTAAGTATTTCTCGCACGGGCGATTCGGAACGGTTGGCAATATGCGTGACAAGATGGCGGACAAGCGTTTTCGGCACGCCGCTGTTGACGGCGTACATCGACATATGGTCTGCATTGTATGTACAGAAACCAAGGGCGATTTCGGAAAGATCGCCTGTGCCGATGACCAATCCGTCGCATTGGTTGGCGACGTCCATCAGGATTTGTGTCCGTTCTCTCGCCTGAGCATTTTCATAAACGACGTTGTAGTTGTCTGCTTCGTGTCCAATGGCGCGGAAATGTTCAAGACATGCCTCCTTGATGCTGATTTCGCGCAATGTTGTTCCCAAGGCTTTCGCCAACTGGCAGGCATTGTGGTATGTTCTGCCCGTCGTTCCGAATCCAGGCATCGTGATTGCAATGACGTCACTTGGAGATTTTCCGATCAACTTCATGCTTTCGACGGTCACCATCAAGGCAAGAGTCGAATCAAGCCCGCCTGAAACACCGATGACGGCACTGCGGCTCCGTGTATGGAGCAGCCGTTTCGCCAAACCATGGGTTTGGATGGAAATGATTTCGTCACAACTTTCCTCTTTTTCGAACTGTTCCTGCGGGACGAATGGATGGCGCGGAAACGTCCTTTTGACATCGGTCAAATCGTCAACAGGATTCAGTTTGATTTTACGGAATGCAGAATTGGATTTTTCAGCATTGTCCTTAAATGATGATTCGCAGTATCTTGTGCCGACGATTCGCCCTAAATCCACATCCGTGAAATAGATACTGCTTTCAGTTTGGAAACGTGGCGAATTGAACATCAAAGTGCCGTTTTCCGCGACAAGACAATGGCCGCTGTAAACGGTATCGGTCGTTGATTCCCAAAAACCAGACGACGTATAAGCATAGGCGGCAACGCATCTTGCGCTTTGTTGTGCGACCAATGCGCGACGGTAATCCGCCTTGCCGACTAATTCGTTGCTTGCCGACGGATTGGCGATCAATGTCGCTCCGGCCAAAGCTTGTGCACAACTTGGTGGAATAACGCTCCATAGATCTTCGCAGATTTCGATTCCGATGCACAGTTCGCGATTGACGGAAAACAAAAGGTCCGTTCCAAACGGAATGTCGTTGGTTCCGGCCAGATCAACCGTCGTTGCCGAAATGTTCCATCCGCTTGAAAAATGGCGCTTTTCATAAAACTCGCGGTAATTCGGCAGGCTGCTTTTGGGAACGATTCCTTTCATCTCGCCATTTTGGATGACGACCGCCGCGCTGAAAACACGGCAGTCGAAACGAACCGGCAGTCCGACGATGATGACGACGTTGGAACCATGTGAGGCCTTAACGATTTCGGACAAAGCATCTTCCGCCTTGTCCAGCAGATAGGACTGATGGAAAAGATCACCGCATGTGTAGCCTGTGATGCACAGTTCGGGGAACAACAGCACGGATGCCTTGCTTTCGACTCCCTGTTTGATCAAGGCGATGATTTCTCCCGTATTGAATGGCACATCCGCGACTCGGAGCCGTGGAACTGTGGTGGCCACGCGATAAAAGCCGAACATAACACAACCTGTTGTTTGACAATCCTCTTGATTCTGTTTGGTAAAGACTTCCGCTCTACTTCTGATTTTATTGAATATAAGCAAGTTACGTGCCAGAGGAAGGAGAATTGTGGTGATTTGGAAAACACAAGCCTTTCATAGCTTCATGGCTTGCTATTCGATTCAATCAATCATTACATTTTCTGTAATGAATTAGAAGTTATTTTACAAAATATCGTCATTGGGTTTACAGATCATTGATGTAGCGGATGAATGTCGGTTGAAGCGCTCATGGAAAATTTCGTTGTATTTCCAATGAAATTTTCTGTTTACGGTTTATAGATTTATAACGAAAAAGCCTCCTACGATAGATGGTTCGGAGGAGGCTTTTTCGATTACAAGTTGTTGAAAATACGATTATTTGAAATAATCAACGCCTGCTTGGAAGAGCTTCTGCTCCTGGCAGCCGGGGATGTTGACGGAGATACGGTCATCGACGACACGTTCGGAATGGCCCATCTTGCCGAGCACACGGCCGTCCGGGCTCGTGATGCCTTCGACGGCGCAGGCGGAACCGTTGGGATTCCACGGCATGTCGGCGGCGGGTTTGCCGTCGAGATCACAATATTGGAAGGCAATCTGACCGTTGGCGATGAGCGATGCAATCTGTTCATTTGTCGCGACAAAGCGGCCTTCACCATGGGAGATTGGAATGGCGTGGACGTCGCCCGGCTTGACGTACATGAGCCACGGCGAGAGATTGGAGGCGACGACCGTATTGACAGTTGTCGCAGCGTGGCGGCCGATCGTGTTGAACGTCAGCGTCGGATCGTCGTCGGCAAGCCGCGGCTTGATTTGACCATAGGGGACAAGGCCAAGCTTGATGAGAGCCTGGAAGCCGTTGCAAATACCGATGGCGAGGCCGTCGCGTTCGTTGAGAAGCTTCTGGACAGCTTCCGCAATGCGCGGGTTGCGGAACGTGGTGGCGATGAACTTTCCGGAGCCGTCAGGCTCATCACCAGAGGAGAAACCGCCTGGGAAGGCGATGATCTGTGCGTTGTTAACGGCTGCCAATATGTCTTTTATGGAATCTTCAATAGCCTGCGGGTTGAGGTTGCGGATGACCACTGGCGTGACGACGGCGCCCACGCGTTCGAAGGCGCGTTGCGTATCGTATTCGCAGTTTGTTCCGGGGAAGACAGGAATGAAAACGCGCGGTTTTGCGACGGTCGCGAGCGTGGTCTTGCGTTTGCCGCCCTTCGTGTATGGTTTCCAGATTGGTTTCGCGGCGGCGGGCGGCTGCGCGATGGTCGGGAAAGTCGTTTCGAGCGGTTTCTGCCAGGCGGCGATGGCGTCGTCAAGTTTGATGATATTCTTTGCGTTGATTTTGATGACAGGTTCGTCGATTGTCTGGCCGAGCGGAATGGTTCCAGGCAGTTCGCCCTTCCAGTCGGGAGCGATTTCGAGAACGATGGAGCCGTACGACGGGATGAAGAAGTCATTGTCGTCGGTCGTCTGCCAGACTCTGTCGAATTCGAAGCCGATGAGATTTCCGAAGGCCATCTTGGAAACGGCGGCGGCGATGCCGCCACGACCGATGGTCTGTGCGGAAATGACTGATTTGTCTTGGGTTATCCACTTGTGGAGTTTCGCGAAATTGTCGCGGAGAATGTCGAAATGCGGGAGCATTTCGCTGTCGCGGATAGCGGGCAGGAGGACGACACGGTGGCCTGCGCCTTTGAATTCAGGCGTGCGGATGTCAGCAGCGTTTTGGACGGCGACGCCGAAGGCGACAAGTGTCGGCGGGACATGGATATTTTCGAAAGTACCTGACATGGAGTCTTTTCCGCCGATGGCGGCGGCGTTGAATTCCAATTGGGCGCGCAAACCGCCAAGCAGTGCCGCGAACGGTTTGCCCCAACTTTCAGGAACGTCGTTCAACCGTTCGAAATACTCCTGGAAGGACATGCGGACTTGCGACGCGTCGCCGCCTGCCGCCGCGATTTTCGCAATCGCTTCTACGACGGAATAGAGCGCGCCATGGAAGGGCGACCATTCGCAAAGATATGGATCGTAACCATGTGACATGAGCGTACATGTGTCGGTATGGCCTGCGACGGGCAGTTTGGCGGCCATCGCTTCGTTGGGCGTCAGACGTGTCTTGCCGCCGTACGGGCTGATGACGGTGCTCGCGCCAACCGTTGCGTCAAAGCGTTCGACGAGACCCTTTTGCGAACAGATATTGAGATCCTGAAGGCAGGCCATCCATGCGTCTTTGACGGTTTTGGCGTCTTTCATGAAGGCGGGTTTGGCGTAGAAAGGATTGTTTTCCGCTTCGGGGGCTTCGACGAAAACACTCGCATGCTGCGTGACGCCGTTGGTGTCCAAGAAAGAGCGGGCAATGTCGATAATCGTTTTGCCGCGCCATGTCATGACAAGGCGTGGGCTTTCCGTAACGATCGCAACAGGAGTCGCTTCCAGATTTTCATCCGCCGCGAGGGCGATGGCTTTCGCGGCATCCTCTTTCGAGAAGACGCAGGCCATGCGCTCCTGCGATTCGGAAATCGCAAGTTCCGTGCCATCAAGACCTTCGTATTTTTTCGGAACTTTGTCCAAATCGACGCTGAGGCCGGGGGCCAATTCACCGATGGCGACGCAGACGCCGCCCGCGCCAAAGTCGTTGCAGCGTTTGACGAGTTTGGAGAAGTCCGGATTGCGGAAGAGTCGCTGGATGTTGCGTTCTGTCAACGGGTTACCTTTCTGGACTTCTGCGCCGCAGGTCTTGAGCGATTCACCTGTGTGGGCTTTGGAGGAGCCAGTCGCGCCGCCGCAACCATCGCGTCCTGTGCGACCGCCAATGAGAACGATGATGTCGCCTGGCTGCGGAACGCCACGAACGACGTTTTCGCGCGGAGCGGCGGCAATGACGGCGCCCAATTCCAGACGTTTCGCCATGAAGCCAGGGTGGTAGATTTCCTGAACTTTACCGGCGGGCAGGCCGATCTGGTTGCCGTAGGAAGAATAACCTGCGGCGGCGGTGCGGACGATTTGCCGTTGTGGCAACTTGCCGGGCAGCGTGTCTTCAAGAGACGTGCGTGGATCGGCCGCGCCCGTGATACGCATGGCCTGATAGACGTACGAACGACCGGACAGCGGGTCGCGAATGGCGCCGCCGAGGCATGTCGCCGCGCCACCGAATGGTTCGATTTCCGTTGGATGGTTGTGCGTCTCGTTCTTGTACATCACGAGCCATTCCTGCTTTTCGCCATCGACATCCGCCGTGATGGCGATGGAGCAGGCGTTGATTTCGTCCGACGCGTCCAGATTGTCGAGCTTGCCGAGACGTTTGAGTTCGCGTGCGCCGATAGTGGCTATGTCCATGAGGCAGAGCGTCTTATTCTGTCTGCCAAGATCTTTGCGAAGCGTCTTATAGGTGGTATAGGCGTTCATGACAGGCTTCGTGAACGGCGACAGTTCGAATTCGACTTCGTCAATGGCCGTGTGGAACGTCGTGTGGCGGCAGTGATCCGACCAGTAGGTGTCGATGACGCGGATTTCGGAGAAAGATGGATCGCGTTTCTCCTGATCGCGGAAGTACTCTTGGCAGAAGGCGAGATCTTCGGCGGACATGGCCATGCCAAGCTCTTTGACCATGTCTTGAATCTGCTTTTTGGTGAATTGACGGAAACCGTCGATGATGGCGACGTCCGCCGGCCTGTCGGCCTTCATTTCAAGAGATTCAGGCTTGTCCAAAGAGGCCTGACGGGCTTCGACTGGATTGATAAGATGCTTTTTGATTTTTTCAAGATCGGCGGCGGGAATCTTCGCGTCAAATGCGTAAACCGTTGCGGTTCTGAAGACAGGGCGTTCTTTCTGGGTGAGGAGCTGAACGCATTGCGCGGCGGAATCCGCCCGCTGGTCATACTGACCGGGGAGGGATTCGACGGCGAAAAGCTGAAGGCCGTTCATGGCGGGGAGGGCTTCGTCATAGACGAAATCGCAGTTCGGTTCGGAAAGGATGGAGTCTCTGGCGGCCTGCGCCTCTGTGTCCGTCACGCCTGAAAAGTCATAACGCTTAAAAATGCGGAGAGTTTTAACAGACGTAATGCCAAGGTCTTCCCGAATGCCAGCCAGCAGATGCTGCGCCTCGATGTCAAAACCAGGCCTTTTTTCAACAAATACGCGTCTTACGGATTCCATGAATCGTGATTCCCGTTGTGTACTGAATGAATGGTGACAAATGAAATTTACTCATTTATAATATACCCGATGTTGGAAAAAAAGATTGTTCAGAGGGTGTTTTTTATGGATGTTGCGAGGGTTTTGTCTTGAAAAACAGCGTTGTTGTTACAATTTATTTTGATTTTCAGCGTTTAATGACCAACATTGAAAATAAGTTTGGTACAACAAAAGATGATTGTTTAAGATTATAAGGTAAAGGAAAAGAACATGAGCGAACAGTTGAAGACCACTTTGTTGGGCGTGTTTTTGGTGACGACGCTGATTTGCGGCGGCACGGCGGTATTTTTCTTCATGGACAATTCAAATCTGCGGTCGCAGTATGACGAACAAGCGGCGGAATTGGATGAAACGTCGGCTTCGGTGAAAAAGCTTGAGCAGGAGAATGGAAAACTGAAGGCCGAACAGAAGCGCATGCTGGAATCCAATGAATCGGAGGAACTTAAGAAAGAAAACGAGCGGCTGAAATCCGATTTGGCCTCCATGAAGCAGGAATACGACCGCATGAAAGCCACCGCCGGCAATGAAGGCCGTGGTGATCGTGGCGGCCGCGGCGGCTTTGGACGCGGCGGTAATGGCGGCCGTGGCAACTTCAATCCGCAGGAATGGATGAACCGGCTCAAGGAAGAGGATCCGGAGCGCTATGAGCAGATGCAGGCGGAGCAGGAGAAGCGTCGGAAGGACATGGAGGAACGTCAGCAGAAGCGTAACGACTTCTTCGCGAACATCAATACGTCCAAGATGACAGCCGAGCAGCGCGAGACCGTGGAGCGTTATCAGCAACTGATGCAGCAGCAGCAGAACAGCAACGGCGATTGGCGCGCCATG
>JAFZAB010000141.1 GCA_017548425.1 Victivallales bacterium | reverse complement strand
TGATGCCCCGTTCCTTTTCGAGGTCGTTGGAGTCCATGAGGCGTTCATCGACCTTCTGATTGTCTCGGAAGGAGCCTGCGAATTTGAATAGCCCGTCAACCAGCGTGGTTTTGCCGTGGTCAACGTGGGCGATGATGGCGATGTTGCGAATCTTGTCTTGTTGCATAGTAGAACCTGATGATAGCAGTCTGCGGAAACCGTTTCCGTTCAGACATGGCGCGAAGCGCCTTTACAGTCAAACTAATAATATACTCCCTTTTGTCGATTTTTGCGTCTTTTCGGAAAATTTATTTATGGTTTTAGAAGAGAACATCTAGATGTATCCTTTGGGAATGGAGCGCCGCCGATGGCGATTCATGGTTTTGTTTTACTAATTATACCTAAAATGACATCTGATATACAAAAAATGTCAGGCAAGTGTACAAAAAATGTCAGGTGGGCATGTAAAAATATTTGCTTGCATGGTCGATTGCAGATCCTTTTGTGCTAAAAACGTCTTGGCATGGATTTTGCTTCTCGAGTTTTGAAATTCATTCATAAATCATCCTAAGGAGTTTATTATGACATTCAAAACCATTATCTTAGCTTTGATATTTGTCTTGTTTGCTACCGGATGCACATCCGTTTCCGCGAAAAAGAAAGCCTTGTTTGCGACGAACCGACTTTTTACAGTGGGCTATTCGTTCGGCACGGAGGATTCGGAGACGGATTCCTTTGAAGACAAAGAGATAGACGAATCATCATTGCATAAGTCATGCCTCCTTCTGGCTGTTCTAGGATTGGAGGGTACGGGCAAACCGACATGCTATAACGTCGCCATGTCCCCTTTGTTTTGCGGAAGTTCTCATGATGTCATTCACGGCTTCTGTGTCGCTCCGTTGGCAGGCTGGAAAAGGATAAACGGTGTTCAAGTTGCGTTGCAGGGACTCGCAGAAAAAGGCCACGGCATTCAAGTCGCGGGAATTTTGTGTGCGACAGCAAGTTGGGACGGTTTGATGCTGGCCCCTGTTTGCTTGTGCATGGATCAAAACAACAGTGTTCAAGTTGGTTTTATTGCACTTACATCGGTATTATCTGGCCAGTATAGGGCATCTCCTGCCATGGGGCAGTTGTCATTTATAAACTACACAATGGCGAAATATTCACGGAAAGGATTCCATTGGCAGGCTGCCGGATGGAACAACTATTATTCTGAAATTGAGAAAGACGGACAGTGTCATCTCCTCCAGTTCGGCCTCTGCAATATGAATTGGACAGAATTTTATAAAGATTTCTGGAATGAGCAAAAGGACAAACAGCAATTCAAATGTTCTGAACAGATACAACTGGGGCTATGGAATTGGGGCGGCGGTGACGTGGCGAGCAAAACAGTCAAGGTTCAATGTGGAATCGTGAACAAGTTGAAGTCGAGACACGCCTTTATGGAGGACGGGTTTTGTCTCCAGTTTGGATTTTTCAATCGCTCTGAGTTTGAAGAAGAAGATCAGACCATGCAGATTGGACTGGTCAATCGCAAGGGAGACAAGTGGCGGGTGCTCTTTTGCAAGTAGTTAGAAAATGAAAATAGAAATATTTTTCAAGCTTAATTCGGTGGATTGTGAATGATTATATTCAGATAAAAACTACTCACACCAAGAAGATCCAGATGATTCCGGCCGTGATGGATCGTGTTATCGGCTATTCATGTTAGTTTTTTCTGTAAATCATCCTGCAGGGCTTGCAAAATCATATAAGCTATATAATGTATATGGAAAGCAAGTGTTGGCACGATAACAAGAGGGACTTCGAAAATGTTTCAACCTATTGCCATTGATACGAGTGACTTCCCGAAAATACGGCGTCAGGGAAAGATCTATGTTGATAAAACGGCTTATTTTTACAAGCTAATCACAGGGGACAGCGACTGTTACTTTCTGGCACGTCCTCGCCGTTTTGGCAAGTCTCTGATGATCAGGACGTTGCAAGCCATCTTCGAAGGGCGGAAGGAGTTGTTCGACGGGCTGGCCATTGCTAAGACGGATTGGAAATGGGAGACGTGGCCTGTGCTGTATTTCAACTTCGGGTTCGCGGCGATGTCTTCTCTGGATGAGTTCCGCAGCACCTTCCCGGGCACCGTGAAGTCGGCCATCCTGAAGGCCGGCGGACAATATGATGCAAGCGAGCCGGCCGCTGCCAATTTCGGCAACGCCATTGATTCGCTCTCCGCCGCAAACAACGGAAAGGGCGTCGTCATTCTCATCGACGAGTATGATGACCCCGTGGCGCAGCTGTTGGACAAACCGGACGAGGCGGAGACGGTGCGCGGAATACTGGCTGACTTCTACCGCCAGATGAAGGATCGCACGGGGGATATCCGCTTCCTCATGATCACGGGCGTTTCGAAGTTCACGAAGATGTCGGTCTTCTCCGCACTGTCCAATTTGACAAATCTCTCGACGGACGATGAATACGCGACGATGCTCGGCTATACGGAGGCGGAACTGGACGAATATTTCGGCGAGCATATGCGCGCCCATGCGGAGAAGATGGGGCTTTCCTGCGACGAATATCGTGCGGAACTGAAACGGTGGTTCAACGGATATCGCTTTGGCAAGTATTCGAAAGAAACGGTTTACAATCCTGTTTCCATCGGTGTAAATCTGTCCAAGAGAGAACCTTCCTTCATCGCCTCATGGGCGGAGACGGGCAAGTCCTCAATGCTCATGAACTCCATTAAGCGGGATGATTTCCTGTCTATCGACATGGACGCTGTGAAGGACGTCGATGAGTCGGATTTTGACGTGACGGACATCCGCAACCTTCGCGCCATGCCGATGCTCTATCAGACTGGCTACTTGACACTTGCGAACTACGATATGGCGACGCGAACGTATGATTTGCGGGTGCCGGACGAGGAGGTACGGCAGGATCTTGCGACGCTGACATTGTCCGTCGCGACGGATCAGGGGACGCATTGGGTCACGACGCTCGGCAAGAAACTTCTAAAGGCCAAATGGGACGAGTTCTTCACTGGGCTGAAGTCGCTGTACGCCGCTCTTCCGTATGGTCCGAAGGAAGGTGACATACAGGAATTCTCCTTCGAGCGTAGCCTGTACATCCTGCTGAAGTCGCAGGCCATCCGCTGCACGACGGAGGATCGACAAGCCAACGGGCAGGCGGACATCGTCGCCGATTCGCCAGCCGGCGTGTTCATTTTCGAACTAAAGGTCGATGAATCCGCAGACGAAGCCCTTAAGCAATTGAAAGCCAAGCACTACGATGCGCCGTACCATGGTCGCAACCTGCCGATTTGGCTCATTGGACTCAATTTCGACCGCAAGACCCGCCATCTTCTGGACGCGAAAGCTGAACGGTTGCAAGAAAAATGATTCAGGACAAATATAAAATATGTTGAAGCGATTCAATAAAAAAGTAATTGTGGGGCTTTTGCTTTTATGTGCTTTGTATGTGTCGATTGCTGCTTGGGGAGGAGACAAGAGCATGAAGAACTGGCGTTCACGACTCCAGAATGAGGATGTTCAACAAAGACACGAGTTTATCATGCAGTTACTCAATGATATACGCAAGGACAACGGGCAGGCTGACTTCATGAATTCGGATGAATTTGATAAAATGCTCGAATACTGTGCAGGACAGCTCAAGACATTTCCTTGGGAGGAATATGCAAAGAAGCCACCGGAAGCCATCAGGAATTTGGCGAAGGATGATCCGATGAAAGTGGCCGTTGCGCAGCTTCTCCTTCTGGCTTACGCCAATGAGCTTGGTGTGCGGCAAGGAATGAAATTCGCGAAGGATGTGGAGAACGCCGCGGCTGTCACCCCATCTTTGAAGACATATTGGCAAAATGTCGGAAATCTTGTCAAACCGGAAACGGAACGTTGGCAGGAGGAACGTAAATTGAAGAATTTCCAGCCTAGCAAGGAGGCGTTTGTCCAAATGGTCGTAAACAAGACGTATTTGAACAGCGGGGCTTTCAACGCATGTCTGGCCAATGCGGACGTGGTTGCTGAAATACGAGGGGACAAAGAAGCCAGGGCTCTAGTTCTGCGGTCGTTTACAGAAGATTTTCCCTATGGGAATCAATATTTTAAGGGCGACGATTTCCAAAAGCAAAGGTTTATTGAAGACCGCATTACGCGGGCGGTCTGGAGGTTGCTGAAACCGCTTGAAAAGGAATACTACGACTGGCTTGTGGAAAATGTCAAGAAGCCTGGTATTTTGGAGCAGACAAAGAAGAACATGGAAGTTCAGGTCAAGTTTTACGGAGAATATCTGAAAGGCAGTGGGAACCATGGGGAAAATGAATGAAGCTGATGGCAGATGCTTCGTAGAGAGTCGTAGTTGTGGTAGAATCGCCTGATTTCCCAATGTGTACCATGCGGTTCTTCATAAAGGTGGTTTGCCTACCGTCATATTATGTTTTGTTATATCTGGATAAATGTGTCCAGGACAATTGTCACACCAGGAAGATCCAGATGATTCCGGCGGTGATGAGGGCGGCGCCGACGGCCTTCATGGGGGTGATTTTCTCCTTCAGGCGGATGGCGCAGACGAGAAGCGAAAGGACGATGCCCATATTGCGGGCGGCGGTCACAAGCGTCGGATTCTGCGCGATGGAGAAGGCGTAGAGGACGATTATGTAGTTAGCTTGGGCGATGAAACTGACGGAGAGGACGCCTAGGTAGCCGCTTTGCCATTCATCTTTGATGCGCTGAATGGAATTCTTCTTTGGAAAGTACCAAATGGAGGCGAAGAGCAGCATGAAGATGAAGACGTAGCCAAGATATTCGATTTCGGTGACTTGCTTGTATTTTTCAAGCGTTTGCGAGTCGATGAGATGGTAGCCTGCGATGGAGAGGCCGGTCAGGCAGGCGAGCGTGAGCCCTTTGACGGCGTTTTGCTTTTGAGTGCTGCGTTTCCATGAGTCGCGGCAGATGAGCACGGCACCCGCGAGAGTTGTTATCACGGCGGGGAGCTGTTCAAGACGCAGGCTTCCATGGCCTTTGATGTCGAAGATCATGGATGAAATGGGAACGAGAAACAGCGTGATGACGGGGGCCAGACCGCGGCCGAGCGGATAGGAGGCGGACATGTCGATATGCTTGTACGACCAGAAGAGGAAGATGAAGTAGGCCGATTCGAAGAAACCGGAAGCGGCGGCCATGATGAAGAAGCCAGATGGCGGGATTGGATTTTTCGTGATGAGGCGGGAGATGACCGTGGCGATGATGCAGAAGACGGCGCCGCCGAAGGTGGTCAACCATGTGAAGGCCTCATTGTCGCGGCATTTTTTGCCCGAAATATTCCAAAGGATGTGGAGAAGGCAGGAAATGAAAATGAGAATGAAAACTGTCATGGAGGGAACAATTTGCAAATGGGCGGCAGTTTTTTGTTGAAAAACTACTGTCGGATGTTTAAAAATTTGAAAAACTGTTTACAGTAATATAAAAGGGAAAATAGTCAAAGGCAAGAAAGCGGTTCATCGAAGACACGGTCAAAATGCGATGAAGATGGACTGCTGGGATAGGTCATAAGGAGCATAAACGATGTCGTTCAACGGTTTAGGGATGAATTTGGGCAATCTGTCCAGAATCTCGAATGCGAAGACGCGTTCGATCTGCGCGGAGAATTTCACGGGCGAGAAGGGAAAGGCCGGAATGGCCGTCCACGGCACGGGTGAGAACTGCGCACGGGAGCTTGGGCAGGGCTGGAAAATCTCTCCAAGCGTGCGAATTGCGGCGCATGAGACATTCACGATGGCGGACATCGAAGGGCAGGGCGCGATTCAGCAGATCTGGCTGACGCCGAGCGGTCGTTCATGGCGTTTTTTCATCCTGCGGATCTATTGGGACGATCAAGAGCAACCGTCGGTTGAATGCCCTGTCGGCGACTTCTTCGGCATGGGCTGGGGGCAGTATGCGCAGATTTCATCGCTGCCAGTCTGTGTGAATCCAGGCAGCGCGTTCAACTGCTACTGGGAGATGCCGTTCCGTAAACGTTGCCGCATGACGTTTGAAAACATTTCCAACGAAGACATGACGCTGTACTACCAAATCAACTATACGCTGACGGATGTTCCTGAGGACTGCGCGTATTTCCACGCACAGTTCCGTCGCGTCAACCCGTTGCCATACAAGGATGTATATACGATTCTGGACGGCGTGAAAGGACGCGGCCAATATGTCGGGACAACGCTCTGCTGGGGCGTCAACAACTGCGGTTGGTGGGGCGAAGGCGAAATCAAATTCTACATGGACGGCGACGGCGAATTTCCGACGATTTGCGGGACGGGCACGGAAGACTACTTCTGTGGCTCGTACAATTTCGAAAATCGCGAGACGCATCAGTATCAGCCATTTACGACGCCATATGCAGGGCTTCATCAAATCATCCGTCCGGACGGCGTCTATCGCAGCCAGCAGCGTTTCGGGCTGTACCGCTGGCATATCATGGATCCGATTCGTTTCGAACAAGATCTGAAAGTGACGATTCAGGCGTTGGGTTGGCGGGAAGGCGGCCGCTATCTACCGTTGCAGGATGACATCGCATCCGTCGCATTCTGGTATCAGACGCTGCCGACGGCGCCGTTCACTGCGTTACCGACTAAAGATGCTTTGGAAGTGATTTGAGGACGCGCCATGGAGCAGCAACACGCTCAGCAACAAGAAGCTACGTCTGTTCGGATATACCGTGAAGGTATGCCTGCGGAGGGAAGCGTCGTGACTCTGGCGGAACTGGAGGCGATGCTCAATGACGGGCGGCTGACGGGGCATGATTTGATTTTCCACGAAGGCGGATGGCGTCCGTTGGATTCCGTATATGACATACCGGAAGCGACTCGAACGCAACACGTTGACGAATCAGAGGCTGAATTGGCGTTGTCGTTGAAACAGCTTCCGTCTGTCTTCGCGGTTGGTGGGGAGCCTGTTGACGCGGGAGGTGGAATGCTTGCCGTAGGGCGTGGAGCGTCGAAAAAAGGTTCTTCTGCAAAAGTGGCGGTTATCGTCTGCGTGGCAGTGGTAATCGTCATCGTTATCGCATGGCTGTTGCTAAAAGGCTAATGTAAACGTCTTACATCGTTTATGAATTCATATAATCTACCATATCGGAGTACCACGATGAAGAGAATGCAATTTTTCTTGTGCATGCTGGCCTTCTGGTTTGTGTGTTTGGAAACGGCATGGGGCTTTTTGCCGCCAGTTGACCAGAAGAATGGCGTCAAATTGTCCATTGACGGCGTGCCGACGACGGTGATGCTTGACGAAGGTGTTCTCTTCAAAGTAGTTGCGGAAAATGAAAGCGACAAAGCGTTGAAAGGAACACTGATCGTCTGGATGAATGACGACTGGAAAGTCTCGCCAGAAGCGGCCGTGACGTTTGAGCTTGCCGCCAAAGGACGGCAGGAGTTCGAATACAAGGGAAAGGCGTCGAATCGCGCATTGGAGGCGTGGTATCCCGTTCATGCGAAGGCAGTTGTGACACCATCGGAAGGGGATGCATTTGAATTGCATCCAATCGCGTTGTTTACAACGAAAAAGACGCGCGTTCAGGATATTGAAGTAGCTTCAGCGGGCGACGGCGAAGGCCAGACAGCGTGGTTTGCGCAAAAAGGCGTCACGTTGGACGGCGATTTGGAGGAATGGTGGGGGCAGGCAACGCCTGTTTCATGTGACGCGGAGCATGTCAGCGCGGGAAAGATTACGGGCGACAGTTTCGACGGCGTGGTCATGTTTTTGCATGATGCGGAAAACATCTATGTCGCGGGGCAGATTGCGGATGATGACATTTCCTGCGAGGACACGACGTCCGATGATTTCATGAACAGCGACTATCTGCGTTTCTACTTTAATGGCATCGAGCCTGCGAAGCGGAAGGACACGGCGTTTACGGATGCGGATAAAGTCATCGCCGTGAATGTGTTCGGCGGTTTTGATGAGAAACCGCATCTTGACAAAGATGGTAACCCGCTTGTAAATGAAGACGGTGAGCCAATTATCGATAAGATTGCTAAACCGTTGATGAAGGTTCCCAAATACGTCGGTGGTGAGAAAATGGTTGCTTTGCCGCCAGAGTTCAAGATTGTAACGCGCCGAACAGGCGTTGGTTATGTGTTTGAAGCCAGTCTGCCGAAAGCCATTCTTGGTGCGGAAAAGGCGAAAGCCATCGGCATGAATCTGATGATTGGCGACGCCGACAAAAAAGTCCGTCGGTCGGAAGTGTATTTTGGCCGGAGAATATCCAGTTACTGGCTGACGCCGTCGTCGTATTTCCGTCTGGAATTGGCTGGGGCTCGCGGGGCGAGGCCTGTGGCGGACTACAGTCCGGAGACGATTACGATGGTTCGTGCAAGTATTCGGCTGGACCATTCGGTAAGTCGTCGTGTCGCCTATCGGACGATTGGCGCAGAGGCGGAAACTGTGATGGCGCGCGGTTTTGACGGCAGTGATTCGACATCCGGTCTGCTCTTGCAGAATAAAAAGACGATCAATCGTCGCAACGACATCCGTGAGGCGTTGGCGTTCCATCCACCGTACAAGAAAGACGGCGGCGGAGTCGGTTATGTGAAGGCGACATACCGTATCCAGTTGCCGGAGAAACTGGAAACTATATTTACGTTTGCGACGGCGCTTCGTGATCATCACGACGGCGAAGCGCCGAGCGACGGCGTCGAATACATCGTAGAGGTCAATGATGGAAACAAAACGCGTCGTCTGTTCCGCAGGCTTTCCGCGACGAAGACGTGGGAGGCGGCGACAATCGATTTGCGCGATTATATGGGGCGGACCATTGATTTGTCGTTGATTGTGACGCCTGGCGAGAAGAACGATACAAACTGCGACGAATGTTACTGGGCGATGCCGCAAATCAGCCTGAAGCACCGCTATCAAGCGGAGACGAAAATTGAAAAGGAGGAACGCCGTTCAATCGCTATCGGGATGGCGAGGCAGGCGTGGGAGAAGAAACTTGATTCTGAGAAATCACTCGGGCCTGGGCGGTATCAGCTGAGAAGCGCAGACGGCACTATTTACGGCGCGAGCATCCTGCCTGGGCCGGAGGGGCTTGTGGATTGTTTCATCGTGTTTATGAGTGAACAGCAAGTGCTTGTCTATGAAGGTTTTTCGATTAACATTGCGGGGGTTTCGTATGGACAGGCCCATGAAGGAGAGCCTATCCTCTGGAAAGGACAAGAGGTGAAATACGGGCGGGATATTTTCTACCATCAAATCGAGACCGAACAATATGGCACGGTGCCATTTGAAGTCCGTGTCCGCCCATACGGCGGGACATTGCAGTTTACGTTTGTAATGCCTGATGTGAAGCGTGATCTGCGTGGACAGCCGCGTTTTACGAAACTGGCGTTGGGGGCGGGCAGCGAGAAGCCATGGCGAATCTATGGCGGTTTTGGCAACGTCATCGAAGAGCCAAAGGCCGATTTTTTCTTAAGCCGTGGCGGCTTCACGCTGAACACGCGCCATGTAGGTGTTGATTACCAAAATGGAATGAGTTTGGCGATCGCTTCGGATTTCTTCCCGGATCGAATGGTCTGCAAGCCATCTGAAAAACTCTTCACGCTGGAGGCTCATAACGATGTGACGTTCATTTTCGCGCCGTCGTCGCAGAACGCCTTCATGGCGGCGAAGGAGTATGGTCGCGTCGCAGGCTTCAAACCGTCTCCCGGATTGGAGGAACTGCTTGGACGGCAATGCCTTGACCAGTGGGGCGGCGACTATCAAAGCGCCGCTTCCGATGCGCGGATGGCCGCCAAATATGGCTTGGAGCACAGCATCTTCGTAAAGCATGTCTGGCAACGGTGGGGCTATGACTACCGGCTGCCGGAAATCTATCCGCCGATGGGCGGCGTGGAACCGTTCAAACTGCTGTCGGACGCCTGCCAAGAGAACGGCATCGTCTTCGCACCGCATGACAACTACATCGACTTCTATCCGGACGCGGAAGGTTTCAGCTATAACCACATCATTTTCAACGCTGACGGCACGCCGCAACGCGCATGGTACAACCAAGGCCGCGAAGCCCAGAGCTACCGTTGGCTGCCGCATGCCTTCAAACCGTGGCTAGTCAAAAACATGGAGCTTATCCGCGACAATATCGGAGCGCATGGCCTCTTCATCGATGTGTTCTCCGCCATTCCGCCTATGGACTACTATGATCGTGATGGACGTTTTTATGACAGCAAGCGGACGGCGAAGGAATGGTCGGACGCCTTTGACACATGCCGTGAAATCCTCTGGAAGGACAAGGGGCCCATGCTCAGCGAATGCGGCCATGATGGTCTCATCGGTTCGTTGGACGGCGGGCAGGCGGATCATTTTTCGGGTAATCGCTGGGGAGGAGAAAATGACAAATGGGAGCGTGTCCCGTGGCATGATATCGTGTCCCATGGCAAGTTCGTGCTGCTTGGCGGTGGCCTTGGCAGCCGTTATGCGGAAAAAGATCCTGCCCCAAGTGGATATGGCTCAGATAATTACAACGGTACGACGGTTATCGGCGGCCGCAATACGATGAGCGACGGCCCGTTTAGCATCGCGGCTGTCAAGACATATTGGATGCTGCATGACGTATGTGATTGGCTTGCGCATCATAAATTCAATTCGTTCGAGTTTGGTATCCGCAATCCAAAGCTCGGCGAGAATATGAAAATAAGGAGAGACAACAAGCATCTTTTCACGACCGTTCACCGTCTTCATTCGGTGTTCGGTGAAGGCAGCGAAACGGCAGAGGTTTGGTGCAATCGTGGTAGTGATGATTGGGAACTGCCTGGTGAACTTGTGATGAGACCAGACGAAATTGAGGCATATGTTGATCCTACTATTGTCGAGGCGCTGGGTGACGATGCGATAGACAATGTGGAGAAAGAGAAAGAGGCGGGCGCTAAGAAGAAGGAGAAGAAGCTTCCCAAATGGATTCTGCCGGAGTTTGGATACTATGTCAAAACTCCTGAAATCACGGCATACGTCGCGAAAAAGAACGATAAAACGATAGGTTTCTGCCGCAAGGATGGATGTGTCTTCTATGATGCCCGCCCGGATTATACAAGCATTCTTTCTAAACAGAACATAACAGCCACGGTGAACAGCTTGAAAAAGATCTCCGATTTTGTCTTTGAAATGGAAGTGACATGGAATTTCGAAGTCGGATCAAAAGTGGAGAAGGCTGCGCAGTTCATCCATGTGACGCATCCTTCCAGCCATCAGGGCGAAGGTATCCTGTATTACGGAACGGTTGAGAAAACGGATCTGGACCATCGGAAGGCCGGCATCTATCATTCGACCATCAAAGTGGCGCTTCCGGAAAATGCTCCTGATGGCGAACATAAAATCCTGTTCGGCATCTTCAATCCGCAGACCGGCGGACGGTTGGGAATCACAAGCCTCCGTATGGAAGGCTCGCGCATCTATGGCGGATCCATAGAGGTCAAACGAGACGATGACGGCAAAGTCACAACGACCGTTACGAAGGCCGTGACGAATGACAATAATGACACGTTGGATGTGCCGATGGTTGATTTCGACGGTGTGAAGACGAACGGTTCGTTCCGCTGGGTGCGTCTGTCTGAACGGCGTTGGCGGTTGATTCCTGTTCCGGGGAGTCTGCCGTTCCGCATGGAAGGAAGTCAGAAGGCGTTGGCGGGGGTAAGCGATGCCAAGATTGTCAGCGTTATGATGGTCAATCCATGGAACCGCATGGCGCAGAAGCCGAAAGCGGTTTACAGCGACGGTGTTCTGAATATGGAAATTGATGGCCGTTCATTTGCGTATGATGTTGAATTCAAATAAGGACGGTGGTATTTTCATGCTTGTTTACATGCAGATGGGGGCGATCAGGCCGCTATGGCGATAGGCAATGACAGAAAATATCGGATGGACATGTGCCACGGGCCGTTGTTCAGCCAGATCGTCCGTTTTTCACTGCCGTTGTTCATGTCGCAGATGATCCAGTTGCTGTTCAATGCAGCGGATTTGATCGTCGTCGGGCGGTATGCGGAGCATGAGGCGATGGCGGCGGTCGGTTCGACGGCGTCGATGACGTTCATGCTGATCAATGTGTTTTTCGGCCTGTCCATCGGAACAAATGTAATGGCGGCCAATTTCTACGGCGCGAAGGATGACGTGAATCTGAGCCGCACGACGCATACGGCCATGCTGATCGCGATATTGGGCGGATTTTTGTCCGGCGGGATTGGTTTTGCATTGGCGCGCACGTTGTTGCGCATGATGTCGTCGCCTGTCAACGTGATCGACAAGGCGACGCTGTACATGCGAATTTATTTCGCGGGCATGCCGTTTTTGCTGACATACAATTTCGGCAGTTCCATCCTGCGGGCATTGGGCGACACGAAACGGCCGCTGATCTATCTGGCGATCGCGGGCGTCATCAACGTCGTGCTGAACATGTATTTTGTCATATGCCTCCATTGGGACGTCGCAGGGGTCGCATGGGCGACGGTCATTTCGCAGGGCGTTTCCTGTGTGTTGGTGTTGAGAGCATTGATGACGGCGGATGAAGACTGTCGGCTGTATCTCCGCAAGCTGCGGATTCATGGCGCCATCCTCAAGCAGATGATGGGCATTGGTCTTCCGGCGGCCGTGCAGGCCTCCTGCTTCTCGTTGGCGAACGTCATCATCCAGTCGTCGGTGAATTCGTTCGGCTCGCTGGCGATGGCTGGAAACGCGGCGGCGGTCAGCTTGGAGGGGATGGTCTATGTCGGATCGTTCACCTATCATCAGACGGCGATTAGCTTCGCGGGGCAGAATCTGGGCGGCCATGAATATGGACGAATTGTCCGCAGTTTCTGGTATTGCATGGCGCTGACGACGGCGATTTGCATTCTAATGGGATATGGCGGTTACATTTGGGGACGAAATCTGCTGGGCATCTACAATCCCGATCCGGAAGTGATTGATTGGGGGATGCGGCGGCTGAAAGTCCTTTTCACAACGTATTTTCTGTGTGGCACGATGGATGCCGTCAGCGGCGCGATGCGTGGGCTCGGCCATTCGCTCATGTCCGCGATTTCGAATCTGGCCGGCGTCTGCGTATTGCGTATCGTCTGGATTTTCACATTTTTCCAAGTGAATCGGACGATGGAATGCCTGATGATGACGTATCCGCTTTCATGGGCTGTTACGACGATGGTGAACGGCTTCATGCTGTGGTGTTTTATACGGAAACTATTCCGCAATGCTGAATGCTTAATGCTTAATGAGTAATGAGTAATGAGTAATGATTTACCTTTTAGCTTATGAATGATCAATTGACAGTAAAATGGTATGGGACGAACGCCTTGGAATTCAAACACGCCCATGGATCCTTCATGATCGATCCGTATGTCAGTCGCGACAACAAAAGGTTTTGTGTCCCGTCGGAAGTCGATAAGTATTTGACATCCAAGCCTGATTTCGTTTTGATGACACATGCCCACTGGGATCATCTGCCGGACATGCCGTATCTGATCAAAAAGACGGACACGGTGCTCTACGCCTCCCGTACGGCATGCAACATCATGCGATCATTTGATGTCCCCGAAAAGAATCTCCATGAACTGACCTACGGCGAAGTCATTGAAATGCCCGGCGGCGTCTTTGTTACAGCCTTGGAATCGCGCCACATGGGTAGTGATGATTTGCAGCCTTGTTATGACGCTCCACCGCCGTTGGAAACGTTGAACCGCTGTTCTGCATGGCGTTGCGGTGAAGTCTTTTCATTTGTCATCGAACTTGAAGGCAAGACACTTATGAATATTGGCTCTGCCAACATCCATGTTCCGTCCATGAGCGGTTCGGATTGCGACTGGCTTTTCTGCGGCATCAGCCGTTGGAAGCCCGGATTCCCGGATTTGCTCATGCGCAACATTCACTTCAAGTGCCTAATTCCCACGCATCACGATGAATTTACGGTTCCGCTCGATCAAACCTATATTCGCGATGATCTGGATCGTCTGAAACAGGCAATTCCTAATCTTAACGCCCATCAGCTACCCATTGCGCAATGGGAGATGCTATAATTCACGCTCCCGCGTGAATGCTTATGGCCTATGGCTTATGGCTTATTGTAAGTTACTTTGGAATAGTGGCTTATATCCGTAAAGAAAGCTGAAGTTTGCTTCTATAAAATGCATTAATCATTAAGCATTAAGCATTAATCATTAAGCATTATTCAAAATTCCATCCGATGTAGGAGATATCGACGGTGCCGTAGATGTCGGATGAACCGTCGCCGAAAGCGATGGACGGCGTGCCTTCGCAAGGATTGAGTTTGGCTGTAAAGAGAGGCGTCTCGTCGCCTTGCTTGTGGAACGACCATGTGCCGCTGGCCGCGTCCATCTTCATCGTGAAAGCATGGAAACGGAAGACGCCGATGTCATAGTCGAACTTCTTCATGCTTTTGCCGTCGAGATAGTAAATGGCGTTTCGTGAGAAACGCGCATAACCGTTAAAACCTTTGGAATCAACGGTGGAGCCGACGTTGCCGCAGACATGGAACTGTGGTTTGTCAAGGCCGTCCTCCGCGAGGCGGAATTCGAAGGAAACGGTCATTTTCTGCGCACCTTCAACGGGTTCCATCGCACGGAAAAGCGCCCATTCGGAATTGGCGACGACTTTGTTGTCGCCATGGTTGACAAGATGGAGGACGGGATGGGGCCGTTCTGGAATGGTGATGATTTCATATGTCGCGGGCTGGTTGGGACTTTTGGGGCGGTAGTTATATGGGAAGGCGATGTCCCGCTCCTGTGGCAGTTTGCCGTCCGTTGGAGAATAGAACGTTGAAAGTCCTTTGGCGCGAGGGTCTTCTGGCGCAGAATTGTCAATTTTGACCAGCTTGTAACGGCAGGCATGGATATAGGAGAAAGCGGAAGGGCTTCGTGTGGAACCGAAATTGCTTTCATCAAAGAGGACGAGCAGTTCGGACGGGGCGGTTTCGATGACGGTCGCGTAGCTGCTGCCGGCCCCGTGGTAGAGGCGTACAGACTGGAAATGCTCCGCCGTTCCCGTGAAGTCAATGAGCAGATAGACGTCCGGACGGCCGGAAATGGCGACGACTGTTCCGTCGGAAAGTCTTGTCATATAGGGGGCTGCGGCTCCTTGAAAGAAATTAAGCGTGGTTGCTTCGGACCATGTGAGGCCGCCGTCGGAACTGAACTTTTGACGAAGGTGGTCGTTGCCGCCGTCACGATAGAGGGCGGTGATGCGGCCATCTGCCAGTTCGCAAAGTGTGGCTTCGTTGGGGCCTTCGGCGGTGGTGGCCTGCGGGTCTTCGGCGAGAATGGAATGGAACTTCCAAGTCATTCCATCATCGTCGGATGCGATGATGAACGAAAGGAGTTTCTTGGCGTCTTTTCGCGAACCGTAGGCACAGGCGAGAAGACGTCCATTTTTGAGACGGATGACAGCGCGATGCGTATGGAAGGAGCATTCAAAAGGAAGTGTAACAGTCGCTTTGGCAATGGTTTCCTTCTTCTGTGAAACGTCGCTGTATCGAACGATGGAAAGGACATGCTCAATGGCCTGCTTATGGTTCCAACAGCCGATCTGGATTTTCTCGCCTTTCAGATTCTGGAAGGAATTGATGCCGCAGACGCCTGAAGCGGCATGTTGCCAAGTCTTTCCGTTGTCGTACGATATGTCGCTGCAACCGTATTCCGTGACGGTGTGGATGCCTTTCGAATGGTTGAGATGGATGGAGCCGTCGTCATAGCGTGTCGCGAAGCAGAAATTCATATCCTCCGGGCCGGATTCGACAATGGAAGATTCGATGGGCACGAGCTTTGCGCCATGCAGGCGGTAGTCGTGAGCATAGAGCGTATGAGCCATGCATGTTGATTGGGCGAGACAGGCGAGGGCGATGCATGATAGGTGGAAAGCGTTCATGGCAGTTTGGAAAAGTGTATATTTATATGGTAATGGAGGATTCGATGACGGATGGGACGATGGCGAGATAATCGTCCATTGTACGGGATTTGAGAAGCTTTTTGCGCAGATGCGGCTCCGCGTTCGGCAGAAAATAGTCCCAAACGGTTTTGAGTTTGGGAAGTGGTTGTTCAATATCTTGAAGCTCAACAACTAGCGCCTTATGAAAAGCCATCAGAAGCGTAAGACGGCTTGCTGTGTCGATGGTGCCTTCTTTGATTTCCAATCCGAGCAGTGGATTGGCCAGAAGGCCGCGGCCGATCATGACATCGTGATAGGGGGCGGCGTCTTCAGCCGTTTGGATGTCGCCATTGTAAATAACTGGATGGACGGAGTTTTGGACAAAAAAACGAAACGTTTCCATGTCCAAATCGCCGCTGTATTGCTGTTTGCCAAGACGCGGATGAACCGTGATGTGGCGTAATGGCGCGTCATTGAGAAGCGGAATGAGCGGCGGTAGTTCGTCTGCGGAATTCAGCCCGATACGCATTTTGACGGAAAATTTAATTTGTGGATAGTTGGAAAGAGCTGATAAAACGGACTTTACTGCGTTTGGAAATGGCAGGATTCCTGCGCCATAGCCATGCTGCGTGACTTTTGGAAATGGACAGCCGAAATTCAAATCGACTTTTGTATAGCCTTTCTTTTCAATAGGCACGAGCAATGTTTCCAGTTCGTCTGGTGATTTGACAAGAACTTGCGGAACTGTGTTTGGCGGATTTCGCACGGTGTTTTTGAGTTCACGCAAGTCCTTGAGGCGCAGTTCGTTCTTTTCAAGACGGATGAACGGTGTGACATATTCGTCCACGCCGCCTATGACGGTATGGTGTGCACGGCGGTAAAACGCCTCCGTATAGCCTTGAAGCGGAGCGAAATAGATCATGACGGCGTTAGCGGATGAAATGTTTGCGGTAGTAGCGGAGCTCTTCGATGGATTCACGGATGTCGTCGAGCGCGAGATGGCATTCGCGTTTTGTGAAGCCCGGCATGATCTCGGGAGCCCAGAGATTCGCAAGTATCTTCAATGTACTGACATCGAGATTACGGTAATGCAGATAATCGTGGAGTTTCGGCATGTAGCGGTAGATGAAACGGCGGTCTTGGCAGATGCTGTTGCCGCAGATCGGGCTGGCCTGTGGCGGGACGTATTGCGCAATGAAATCGAGCGTGCCTTTTTCGGCTTCCGCCACTGAAACGCCCTGCGATTCGCAACGTGCGAGCAGGCCGGACTGTGAATGATGCGTCTTGCACCAGTCGCTCATGCCGTCGAGAATCTCCTGCGGTTGGCGGACCGCATAGACGGGTCCTTCCGCGAGAATATTCAAATCTTTGTCCGTAATGATGGTGGCGATTTCGAGAATCTTGTCGATTTCCGGGCGGAGGCCCGTCATTTCCATGTCTATCCAGATGAGATTGGTATTGTTTTGCATTTTTAGTGGGTAGTGATTAGTGGTTAGTGGTTAGAGTAGAATAATGGTTTTGATGGCTTTGCGAAGTTTGTCTGCGCCGTCGGCGGGTGCATCAGCCATGGCGGAGGATGTGTTGATGAATTCAAAGCAGTCGTCGAACGCTTTTTGCGTGGCGGGTATGCCGAGTTCGTTGAGGGAGGCGGGGAGGTTCAACGCGCGGAGGCGTTTGGCGAACGCTTCGGAGCCTGCCGCGTCGCCATTGTAGTGGAGCTGCGCGACAAGACCGATGGCGACGAGTTCGCCATGAAGGAACGATGCGCCTTCTTTCGTAAAGAACGTTCGGACATAGAGATAGAACTTATGGGCGATGGCGCTTTGGTTGCGGCCGTTCGCCAGGCCGGAAATCAGCCCCGCGTTGACGATGGAATAATAGACGACATCTTCAATCGTCTTGGTATGACGATGGTTGCGAATATCATCGCAGGCGGTTTCCAGTTTGCGATCCAGTTCGCCGTAGATGAAATCTGCGAGAACATGGCAGGAAGCGAAGCCAGGCGCGAGATCGTCTGGATCCATGCCGACCATGCGCTGTTCGATTTCGATCTTTTTGGACATGGCGTCCAAAGCTCCGGACGCGAGCAGTCGCGGCGGTTGCGAGGAAAGAATGTCCATGTCCAAAAGCGCGGCGGCAATCTCCCATTTGTATTTGGGGCTGCCGAGCGATTTGCCGTTTTCATCGTAGCAGACGGAGAGGGGCGTGTAGGCGGCGCAGGTGGCGCTGGACGTCGGAATCGTGATGAGCGGAAGCTTCGTGAACTCCGCCAGAAGTTTTGAGAAATCAAGAATGACGCCGCCACCGACGCCGATGATGACATCATATCCATGCAACATTCCTTGTCGTACCATGCGCTCTGCAACGGATGGACTGCAATAACCGTTGTGAATCAAGCTCTTGAATGGTATTTCGGCATCTGACAGAGACTTATCCAATAACGGCAGGGCGATTTTGGCAGAGACATCCGTGCAGACGATGATCGGATGACGGCCGACGCGGCTGATTTCGTCCGCGCAATGGGAGAGCAAGCCGTATTCCTGCCGGAAACGGCCACAGCCGAATTTGAAGGCGTCGTCTAGTTTGTAATTGAGTTCGAATGACATATGCTACATAATGTTAGTTTAAGAAACCACAGATTACACTGATTTTTCACAGATTGCCTCGTCGCAGGAGCCGACTGTGGCGGAAGCCTTGCTGTGAATGATGGTATCCAAAGGAGAAGAATCCAAACGGTTGCCTGCGGCTCGGCGGTCTGAAAGCGCTACGCGCGGGGCATATTGCTTGTGATTATTTTCTATTAAACCTATACTTTATATCTCTTTCGGAAAACATCCATGAAAAGAATGAAAAATGCATGGTGGTCATCGGATTCGGGGGAGCTGGAGGCGGAAGTCCGCCGTCTGCCGTGTCCAGAAGTCGCGGGAATTCCATTCGGGGAATTTGATGTTGAAATTGGCGTCGTCCTGCTGGCGTGCGCACCATGCGAGAAAGTAGAGCATGCGCATGGCGCGGAGCGGTTCGATGAGACGAAGCGTCCGTTCATCGAAACTGCGGAAGAGGCGGTAGCCTTTCAGAAAGGCGTTGATGAGCGGACGGCATTGGCTTGGTTCGTCTGGCAGCAGCATCCAGAGGTCCTGCACAGGTGGGCCGACGACCATGTCGTCGAAATCAATTAGATGGAGCCCTTCGTCGGGGCGGTCTAAGATGTTGAGATTGTGGCAGTCACCATGGATGCGGATAAGCTCCGTATCGTCTGGAAATGAACGGATGCAGGCGTCGATGATTTGTTCGGCGACTTCCAAAAATTGATATCGCGAATCAAGTGGAATGGCTTCCGATTCTTGCAAGTAGTTGAAATCATCGATAGACGTTCTGGCGGGATGAAGGATGCAGCGGTGGTTGGCTTCCGCCTGTTCACCAACGGCATGGACGCGGCCTAACAACGATCCAAGTCGTTGCCATTGAGCAGGAAGCGTGCTATCAAACGGAAAACCGCCCATCTTGGGGAAGACGGCGAAGAAGATGCCGTCCTGCTGCGCGAGCGTGTCGCCGTTGGCAAAAGCCGCTGGAGCGACGACGGGAATTTCCGCGTCTTGGCAGTCGAGCATGAAATCGTGTTCGTCTCGAATGGCGGCTTCCATCCATCTGCCTGGACGATAGAACTTTGCGATGAAAGGCAACCCGTCCCGCGTGTTCATTTCATAGACACGGTTGATATGGCTCGTGCATGGGCGGACAAACGATTCGACTGGTGTGCCGAGAGCGTGTTCGACCATATCGACGGCATGCGCGGGCGTCAGATTGGCGAATGTTTGCAGTGACATGAAAACAAAGGCGTTACAAGGTCGGATCAATGTCCGGATTGAACAGCTGGATGCTGTCGTCCAGTTTCACGAAGACGAAATATTCCGCATCCTGCAGAAGCTTTGTGCCGTCGGATGGCATGATGTTCGGGATGGAGATGTTCGGAATCGTGAAGACGGCGCCATGCTTGTCGATGACGCTGACGCGGCCGCGGTCGATGGAGGCTCGGCCGCGCATGCACTGCAGCTGGACTCGTTCGGTGACGGGATCGAGCACCTTGACGAAGACGACGCAAAATTTGCGTCCTTCAAGTTGATTGATGTTGGCGATCATGGTGGTGTGGGCGATGGCGCCGTTGCGTTTTCTGTGAAAAAAATCGTCTGACGGAATGTTTTTATGAAAATATAGTGCCGTTTGGTTTGCTTGCTAGGAAAGTCATCGATATGTTATAATGTATAGAAGTTTTGTAAGGATAAAAAAGAAAGGAAAACACCATGCTGACGGCAGAAGAAGTATTGGCATCCATTGGCTCGACGGATGCTTTGGAAAACGTTGAAAAGTTATGGGCGGAATCCATGGCGGCGTATCCGGGCGCGGAAAACATTCCGTTCCTGAAGGATGACGCCATCGTATCCAATTTGAAGGCAACGGGTTTCGGCGATGATGTGACCGAACAGTTTCTCCGCACGGCGGCGGCGATTCGTGCGAATGACGCATTGGCGCGGCTGTCATGGCATTGCTACTGGCGTGTGTTTTTGTCGGACAAAGGCAATTTCCCGCCGTCCGGCTGGCCGGAGCCAGAATGTCTTGGCGAAGATCGCGGGCTGATTTATCTGCTTCCCGCCATCGGTTATGTGCCGCTCGTTCGTGAAAACCACAAACGGCTTGGATTTTCGGAAGAGGTTACAACGGAGACGGTTTCGCAAGTGAAACATTATTGCGACGACAATTTCCGCCGTGGCCATAACGGCCGTCTGGGCATCTATCAGAACCAGTTGGGCTGGATGCGTTATTACACGACGGATCCGTATATCCGCATAGGGCGGCTGGAATTCTGGCTGCAGCCGAGCTCGCGCGACATTTATGTTTACCGCAACCGCAAGACGGGCAAGACCATCGCCTTCCCGCCGGCGGGCGTGACATATCTGATGGACGGCAACCGTCTGGGCAAGCCCGAAGAGTACGAAGGCCATGAGACGTTCACTTCGACATTGGAATTTAAGGACGGCTGTGTGGTCGGAACACCATTGTCTCCAAAGGGATACGCGATCAAAGAAGAAATTTCGCTGCCGTTGGAGGATTGGGAGATGGTCTTTTCGAAAGGCGACATGAGTCTGGGCATGCACATCCCGTCTGGCGGCGGCATGGATTTTGAAAAGTGTGCGGACTCCTTGAAACGAGCGAAGGCGTTCTTTACCAAGCACTTCCCCGATACGCCGCCGAAAGCGGTCGTTTGCAGTTCATGGATTTTCAACACGCAGTTGCAGGAGATTTTCCCGCCAGAAGCGAATCTCTGCCGTTTCCAACGCGGACTATATCTAGTGCCATGCGCAAGTTCGCCCGGGGAAGGGCTGTGGTTCGTTTTCCTGCGTGGATGGCCGCTGGATTTCGCCACCGCACCACGCGAGACGACGCTTCAGCGGAAGGTTCTCGACTATCTGACCGAAGGCCATCGTTGGCGCGGCGGACAGATGTTCATCCTGATGGATGACATCGACAACTTCCGCGACGGTACGTATTTGGATTGAAAAGGTGGCGCTCGCGTCCTGAAAAAAACGAATTTTTTTTCAAAAATAAGAACAAAACAGATTTAAAACACAACAAAGGACAAAACAATGGGACAGATGAAAATCGGTTGGGCGAAAAGAAATGTTTCGACGGACAAGCCTGTGAATATTCCTGGGCAGTTTCATGCGCGAATTTCGACGGGCATACTGGATCCAATCTTCGCGACGGCTTTGGTCGTTGAGAGTGGCGGCGATCTGGTCTGCTTCGTCTCCATTGATGTCGTCGTGATCCGTTCCTTCCTGCTGGACAACATCCGTGAAAAGGTCGCGAAACTCCTGCCAGGCTTCCCCGTGGAGAAAATCATTGTCAATGCGACCCATACGCATACGGCGCCGAGCCATTACCACGATGGCGGCTGGCCGAGGAGCAAGACGTTGCCGACAGGCCCCGCGCCTGATGACCAGATGCCCATCGAAATGGATATCGCGTCCGGTGACGAATATCGCGACTTCCTTTCGACGCAGGCGGCAGAGGCGGTTGCCGAAGCCTATAACACCCGCAAAGAAGGCGGTGTCGCATGGGGCTACGGCTACGCTGTCGTGGCGCATAGCCGTCGTGTGACGTATGCCGATGATGTTTCCATGCGGCCTGGCGCCGTCAAGAATTCGACGCATGGCGTGAACGGCCATTCCGTCATGTACGGCAATACGAACGATCCGATGTTCATGGGCTATGAGGCCGGAGCGGATCATTTCATCAATCTGATGTACACGTTTGACGCGGAAAACAATCTGACAGGTGCCATCGTGAATGTACCGTGCCCCAGCCAGAACAGCGAAGGCATGTACAAGTTGAGTGCGAGCTTCTGGAATGAAGTGCGCGTGCAGATGAAAAATCGCCATGGCGACATTTTCGTGTTGCCGCAGGCGGCCGCCGCTGGCGATTTGTCACCGCGCATTCTCCATTACAAAGAGGCGCAGGAGCGTCGTTTCAAGCTGAAATACGGTCGTGAACGCGCCTTCTCGGAAGAATTCGAACGGCTGGATATCGCGGAACGCATCGCAGACGCTTTCGACGAAGTGCTTGCGTGGGCGAAGAAAGACATCCGGTCGGATCTGCCGGTCGCGCATTCCGTGGAAACGGTTCAATTGTCGCGTCGCATTTTGTCCGAAGAAGACGTGAAGGAAGACCGCGAGATGTTGAAAGGCTATGAAAATACGCCGTTTAAGACGGATGGCACACCTGTCGAGAATCTGACGGTCAATTCGCGTTTGCTCGCCAGCCGCCACCGTTGCCGTGAAATCATCAGTCGGTTTGAGGAGTGCAAAAAGAGCCCCACGATTCCGATGGAATTGCATACGGTCAGTTTGGGCAACGAGTTCGCGTTCGCGACGAACCGTTTTGAGTTGTACATGGACTACATGCACCGCATTCAGGCCCGCAGTCCGTTCCCGCAGACGTTCATCATCCAACTGACGGGCGTGCCCGGAAAGGATGGTGGTTCGTATTTGGCGACGGAACGCGGCGTGTGGGGCCGTGGCTACAGCGCGAGCAAATACTGCAACGTCTGTTCGCCGAAGGGCGGCCAGGAGCTTGTGGAAAACACGCTCCGCATGCTTAACGATTTGAAGAACAAGCAGTAGCCGCCGAAGGCGGCGTTTAAGGCCTATGGCTCATGGCTTATGGCCTATGGCTCATGGCTCATGGCCTATGGCTGATAGGTAGGTTGCTTGCTGTACACGACGAGGGTATGCCGATGCGGCATACCCTTCAAGACACAAAAAAGGGCTGTTGCTAACCGAATGGTTTGGCAACAGCCCTTTTTTCTATGTTGCATTACGCAAACATCCAGGCGGGGGCACGGATCAGGCCGCCAGAGCCTTCATACATGAGGGGAGGGTAGGGCAACCCTTTATTTACATGTTACAAGGATGGCGGCCCCGGCTGAAAAACTACAGCCTTATGTAATCCGAACGCCTTGCAACCACGAAACCAGCCACCGTCAGGAAAGGACAAAGCACATTCCGCCATCAGGCGCTGAGCGACAGGCAGTTCACGTGCACCACAACGGGTGGGCAGAGGTTTTTGGCGCTGACGCTAGTGGTTCCAAGGTGCCGGCTCTTTTCGAGTCGTGCGCCTTTATCGGCCCGCTACTGGCTGTGGCGAACCGACTTCCTGGTTTTCAAAGAACGGAGATTTACAATCTCCAATAAAGCAACGCTTAAAATAGCACTAAATAGCGATTTTTTTAGCTGAATGAAGAGTTTTTTTTGAAAAAAACGACTAAAATCACAAGATTTATGATTATTAACGTTTCTTGGCGCTCTCTTGTTGGTTTTCTGGTGTTTGTTTTTCTGAAGCAACGTCCGTTTGCTCCTCTCGTGGGATCTGGAGATATTCCAATGTGCGGGCTCCGATTTTGGAGAAAACCGGGCCTGCGATGGTGCCGCCATGCCGCTTGGGCTTGGGGTTCACGAACGTGACAAGCAACACGAATTCAGGCGCGTCCGCCGGCGTGAATCCAATGAAGGATGCGACGACTCTCTGCGTGTCGTAGCGATGCTTTTCGGAGTCCCAGATTTCGGACGTTCCGGTTTTGCCGGCGACCGTATAGCCGTCGATGGCGGCGCGTCTGGCGGTTCCTTCCTTCGTGGGAACAGTCTTGAGAGCCTCTTTCATTTGCCGTGCGGCATTGGCGGAGATGGGGCGCCCTTTCACACGGGGGATGGAAGTGGTCATCGTTCCGTCTTGCGTGAGCATGCGATCGATGATATAGGGCTGCATCATGATACCGTTGTTGGCGATGGCGCTGTAGGCCTGAATCATTTGGAATGGCGTGACCGATATGCCCTGTCCGATCGGGAAGCGTGTGATGGACAGCTTGTCCCACCGTTCGAGCGGACGGAAGATGCCGGAGGCTTCTTTCTTGAAGTAGATGGGTTTCTCACCAGCCGGGAAGAAGCCGAGATGCGTCTTTTTGCCAAAACCGAAGCCTGCGAGGCCGCGGAAGAGCTTGTACGGACCGAGATCGATGGCGGCTTTTGCCGTTCCGATGTTGCTGGAATGCATGATAATCTCCGTGATGGAGAGATTTTCATTGCGGTGTGTGTCATGGAGTTTGGCGGACGGCCAGTAGCCGTTTTCACAGAAGAAGTGCGTATTCAGATCGAAGATGCCTTCCGAGATGCCGCATGACAGGGAGATACCTTTCATAATGGAGCCTGGCTCGAACGTTTCGGTAAGCGGGAGGAAACCGAAACCGGCGGGATCTTCGACTTCGTCGCGTTTGTTCGGATCGAAGGTGGGATATTGCGTCAGGGCCATGATGGCTCCGGTTCTCGGATTCATCATGACGGCGTATGCGCGGTCTGGCTTGACATCGGGGATGGCTGCCGCAAGTTCCTCTTCGGCAATGTTCTGGATGCCGCTGTTGATGGTCAGGAAGAGGTCGTTTCCATTCATGGGAAGGATGGTGCGGATGTTTTCCGTCATGGGGAGGCGTTTGCCTCTACCATCCTTCAGGAAGACATTGCTTCCGCTGGTGGGCTGGAGTTGTGCGTCGAAGAGTTCTTCGACACCGCTGAGGCCTTGTCCGTCCGATTCACAGGTCACACCGACGAGCGGTGCGGCAAGGGAGCCTTGCGGATGGATGCGTTTGACTTTCGTATCCACTTGGTATGCGCCTTTTCCAAGGCCTTGGATTCCCCGCAAACATTTTTCGAGTTCGACGCCGTCAGTGAAATCAATGCCCGCCTGAACTTTCACCTGTTTGATTCGCGCGAGGCCATGGCGGCCGTTGACGGCGTCTAGCACGGCTTTTTCGTCCATGCCAAGATCCGAACCGATTTGCAGAATGGTCGGCATGTATTCGGCCAGTTGCTGTTTGAACGGCAGGGTGAAGACGACGGAATAGGATGTGCACGAAATCTGTTTGCGGTCCTTTTTGTTGCGAATGTGGCTGTTACGGATAATGCGCGTATGGGGGTAGCCATGTGCTTCGATGCGTTTGGCCGTCCGGCGGTCGGTCCCTCTTGAGAGGGCGATGTCTTGGTTCTTGTAGATGACGTCGAAGAACATCCGCCAAATTTCCGATTCAGGCCGATGCGTCGCTTTCGCGATGGCTTTGACGGCTGTATCTTGGTATTTGGCTGGAATCTTCTTGGGCTCGATGTAGATGTCTTTCTGGAAGTAGTTGCCAGCAAGAAGCTTGTTGTCAACCGTGTAGATGCAACCACGTGCGCCTTTCATGCTTTGGATGCTCTGGCAGTGCGACTGCGCCTTCTCTTCGAATTCCGGATGCCTCAAGACCAACAGCTTGTAGCAGTGGACGGCGATGCAGACCAGCATGATGGTGAACGTCGTCATGATCGGGAGGCAACGGACGCCGATGGCGAAACGCTGGCTTCTGGATGGTTTGGCCTGTTGCAGTTTGAATGTGGATTGCAACGGCAGATAATGACGGAAAATCCCTCTGATTCCGTCAAAAATCGCGGAGCATGCAAGCCATGCGCGACGGATCGACCGCGCTCCGGAGTTCGGATTGCGGTGTGAGCGCACGGTATATTGATATGTGTCTTGTTTAATGTTTTCCATGTTCAGGACAACCTTCCCCATGTTGGTTCTGAATGGTTGATGATGTTATTTTTCTGCGACTTGTGACGGCTCTTTCTGGCTGTCACCCTCCTGCACAAACTCAAGTGGCGACGGCGCGTCCAGAATGTAGATCTGGGTGGTTGTCGCTTTTTGGAGATTTAGCCTGGGGGCGTTGGCGACAAGATGGACGTTTCCTTTTTGTTCGAGTTCGCTATCGACATTCTGCAATTGGTAGGTCAGCACGTCGTACTCTGAAAGGAGGGCGGCGTTGTCGGCGTCCAGTTTGCGGTTCTGCTTATTAATACTAATAAACATATAGCTGAGAACGACGATGAGCCCCGCAAGGCAAAGGAATGAAAGGGTCGGGAACACGACCATGCAGGCGTATTTTTCGTTCTGCACGGTGTTCCAGTTTGTGTGGTTTTTGGTTGGTGTTGTGATAGTCATGTTGTTTTGCCTCCCTCTGGGAAATGTTGTTTTTAATATTGTTTTCTGCCGATGGCAGTTTTCTAATGGATGTTCAGTTTCATGGCGGCCCGCAGTTTGGCGCAGGCCGCGCGCGGGTTGTTTTTCAGCTCCTCTTCGTCAGCCGTGATCGGCTTGCGGGTGAGTATGTTGATGGTCTGTTTTTTGCCACATGTGCAAACCGGCATTTTGGGCGGGCAGACGCATGTGGCGGCTTCGTATTGGAAAAAATGCTTGACGATGCGATCTTCAAGCGAATGGAATGTGATGACGGCGAGAACACCGTTTGGTGAAAGAAGCTCCAACGCGCTTTTCAGCGCATCCGAGAGTTCGTCCAGTTCGTGGTTGACCGCGATTCGCAAAGCCTGGAAGGTTCTGGTAGCCGGCGGAAGACCGTGCTGATGTTTGAATCCGATGATTTTTTCGAGAAGTTCATTGAGTTCGCCGGTGGTCTCAAACGGTTTCTTCTCTCTCCGTTTGACGATTTCCCGGGCGATGAATCTGGCCTTGAACTCTTCTCCATAATCTCTGATGATGGTCTCCAACTCCTCTTGCGAGGCTGTGTTGAGCAGGGTGGCGGCCGTCATCGTGTCTTCCTGACGATTCATTCTCATGTCGAGCGGACCGTCCATTCTGAATGAAAAGCCCCGTTCAGGGTCGTCAATCTGGTGGGATGAGACGCCAATGTCCATGAGGACGGCGTCCGTATGATCCCAGCCGATGCTGGCGGCGATGGCCTTCATGTCTGAAAAGACGCCTTTTCGGATGGTGGCGCGGTCTTTGAACGGTTCCAGATTTTCGGTTGCGGCGGCGATGGCGTCGTCGTCTCGGTCAATGCCGAGTAGCTGTGCTTCGGGAAGCCGTTCAAGAAGTCCTCTGGCGTGTCCGGCGCCGCCGATGGTGGCGTCGATGATCCGCCGAGGGCCGTGTTCGGCGATCAGATTTATAACAGGTTGAAAAAGAACAGGGATATGATGAAAAATCATTGCGTTTCAGTGACCAAGACTTTTGTTTCGGTTTGCGTGACCGTTGTACTGGGGCTTCTGAGCGAAAGGATGAAGTCGATGACTTTCTCTGTTCCAGGATCACGTTGGGCCCATATTTCCGGTGCGTATATGGAGCCAAAAGCGGTAGAGCCAATGCAAACGACTTTCGTTGAGATTTTCGCTGCTAAAAGCATGTGCTGGGGAATGGTTATTCTCCCTTGCTTGTCGATTTTGACCGTTGTCGAATACATGCTGACTGCCGTGGCAAGGTATTCAAAGTCAGGGGTTCCTCTTTTTGCCGCCATCTGGATTTGTCTTTTTTCAAATTCCTCGTATTCGAACAATTCGAGGGATGGACCGACGCCCAAGCACAGAAAGAAGCTCAAGTCTTCCGGGTCAGAATCAAATCGCCATGGTTTCGGAATGGCGAGACGACGCTGGCAATCCACGACTCCTTCGAAACGTGACAAAAATTCTCTTTTGTTCGTTTTTTCTGGCATGTCCTTGTGAAAACCGTGATTTCTTGGTGGAATCTTTCCTGCTGATCACTAAATCTCCCTTATCCTGCCTTTTTGAGGCAGGACAAGAAAGACCACCCTCTCTCTCCTTCCTGACCTTCCCTATCTCCAACTTTTTATGACTAACTTCCCCTATCTCCACCTAAAATAAGTGTGGAAATCCATTATTCAAGTCATTTTCAAAAAAAAATGCGATTTTTTTCAAAAAAAATGAAAAAAATCTCAGGAGACCTTCAACCGCTCCAAAACACGCCTGATGACATCCATGGGGAAGCCTCTTCCGGCGAGAAATCTGGCGACGGCCTGAAGTTTTTTGATTTCAGGCCAGTCTTTTTTGGTTTTTAACGAACGCCATTTGATTTTTGCCGCTTCGGCGGCCCGCTCGTCGTCACCTTCTTCCGTTCCCCAGTACTTTTCCATGGCTTCTTGGATGATATGCTGCGGAACGCCTTTGTTTTTCAACTTGAAGACAGCCTTGAAACGGCCGATGCCGGTCGTTTTGAGGTAGTCGATATAGTTTGCGGCGAACTGCGCGTCATCCAGCAGCCTGGCCTTCAGCAAGTCGTCGATGACGGTCTTGATGTCCTGTGCGGTGAATTTGCCGGCGTTGAAGAGCTTCCTTTTGAGGCCCGACACGGAATGCGGGCTGTTCTCCAGGAGGCGGAGGGCTTTTTCACGGCAAGGTTCAAGGGAGTCGGAGGACATGCAGGGGAGAAAAGGGGGGTGTTGGAAACAGAATAAAGGTAATGTTATTAACGCATGAAGGGCGCCGTCTCTTGGCGAGACAGCGCCCTTCATGGCGATTTTTGTTAAAAAACTTGCTTATTATTCAGCCGGCGGGGGTTCCGGGGGCGGGTTGTTACCGCCAGGACGCTGGCCGTTGCCGCC
>JAFZAB010000140.1 GCA_017548425.1 Victivallales bacterium | reverse complement strand
TATTCGATGATGACGGAAATCATCTCCCGCGCGGATGCGTCGTTGCAGAATCTGTTCGGTTTGCAGAGCATCGCGCAGACGATTCAGAAATTCGGTTCGGAAGAGCAGAAGCAGGAATATCTTCCGAAATTCGCGTCCGGCGAATATGATGGCGCGATGGCGTTGACGGAGCCCGACCACGGCAGCGATTTGCAGGCCGTCGAAACGTCCGCGACGCAGGATCCGGAGAATCCGAACATCTGGCGGTTGAACGGCGTAAAGCATTTCATTACAAACGGTAGCGCGAAAGTGCTTTTGGTTTTGGCGCGTTCGGAGGCTGGCACGCGCGATGGCCGCGGCCTTTCGATGTTCATCGCGAAGGCTGGCCCGCAAATCAAAATCCACCGTATCGAACGAAAGCTTGGCATCCATGGTTCACCGACGTGCGAATTGCATTTCGAAAACGCTCCCGCTGAGCTAGTTGGGCAGCGTCGTTTCGGTCTGATCAAATACGTGATGTCGCTGATGAACGGCGCGCGTCTGGCGATTTGCTCGCAGGCAGTCGGTCTCGCGGAGGCGGCTCGTCGCAAGGCGTGGGATTGGACGATGAATCGTGAGCAGTTCGGCAAGAAACTGTGCGATATCCCGCCCGTTCGCGACATGCTGGAACGCATGGATTCGCAGGTCTTGGCGGGCCGCGCGTTGCTGTATGAAACCAGCAAATGTGTCGATTTGCGTGATGGTTATGAAGCAAAATCCCTTGCGGATCGCGATGACGCGGACGCGAAGGAGAAGGTGAAAAATTACACCAAGTTGGCCGCGTTGCTGACGCCGATGGCCAAATTTTTCACGACGGAAATGGCCAATGCCGTCGCCTATGATGCGATTCAGTGCCATGGTGGGAAAGGCTACATGTTCGAGCATGAAGTCGAACGGTTGTATCGCGACGCGCGTATCATGAACATTTATGAAGGCACGTCGCAGTTGCAGATCGTGGCGGCGACGGGCGGCGTGATGACGCATGTCCTTGATTCCACGTTGGATGAGTTGGAAACCATTGAACATGCAGATGAAAAATTGCGTGCTTTGGCCGCGAAGGTGAAAGCCGCTCGCGCGTTGACGGACGAGGCGATCGCGTTGGTGGAAAAAGAGATGAAAGACAAGACGGAACTTGTTGCGCGTCGTCTCGTTCGCATGCAGACGATTGTCTATACGTCACTTCTCATGCTGCGTGAAGTTGAATGCGACAATGGCCGCATGGCGGCGACGGTTCGCTACGTGAGCGAGATGGTTCCGGAAGTCGCGATGAACATGGAGATCATCAAGTCATTGAAGGACTGATAGTTGCATCCAATCGCCAAAAAAGGGGGCGTCATGTCATTTCCAAAATGGTGTTTGTTCTTTGATTTCCATACGATGCCTGCGAATCCAGACGTCGGGAAAGCATTTGATTTCGAGGCGATTGTGAATCGCTTTGAAAAGGCCGGCGTGCAGTATGTCGTGTTTCCCGCCCGCTGCAATCTTGGCGTGGCGTATTACGACACGAAAATCGGCATTCGCCATCCTGCGTTGACGTACAATCTTCTGAAGAAACTGGCGGACGCATGCCACAGCCGCGGCATCAAGCTGACGGCCTACATGAATCTGGGCCTTTCCCATGAAGAGGGGCTGCGCCATCGTGATTGGCTTGTCATGGACGCGGATGGCCGCACCTATCAGCAGAACCGTCTCGACAGCTTCTTCCGCCAGATGTGCTACAATACAGGATATGGCGACCATGCCGTTGCCATGGCGCACGAAGTCCTTGAAACGACGGGAGTTGACGGTCTTTTCCTAGACTGCATGCATACGCGGCCGTGCTTTGGAAAGGAATGCACGGACGCCATGACGGCGGAAGGCGTTGACTGGAACGATCCGAAGCAGCTTAATGACTTCAACCACAGGAAGATCGTCAATATGGCGAAGCGCGTGTCGGAAGCGGCCCGTGCAGTGAAACCAGACTGTTTGCTGTATTTCAACGGCGTCGGTTACGAAGCGCAGCAGCAGCTCGGAAGCTATCTGGAGTTCGAATGTCTGCCGACGGGCGGTTGGGGCTATGAAATTCTGCCTGTCGGAGCGCGTTATCTGCGGACGTTGGGCAAGCCTGTCTTGAACATGACTGGCCGTTTCCATCGTTCATGGGGCGATTTCGGCGGCATCCGCACAGAGCCGTCGCTGGAATACGACTGCCTGTACGGCATCGCCAACGGCTTGAATACGACCATTGGCGACCATTTCCATCCGCGTGGCGACATCAACCGCGCCGTGGCGGATCTGGACACGCGAATCTACAATCGCCTGCAGAAATTGGATCCATGGCTCGACGGGGCGAAGCCTGTCGTGGAAATCGCCATGCCGATGTTGAAGCCCTATCCAGGCTATGATTATATGGATCCTGTTGGGCGGCAGAAGTTTGATCGCGAATTCACAGCCATCAAAGGGGCGACGCGGATGCTCTGCGAACTGAAACAGCAGTTCGATATCGTGTCGCATCTGGCCAGTTGGGAGCCGTATCAGTTGTTGCTTCTGCCGGATGAAACGCCGATGGACGCGGAGACGGTAAAGCGCATCCGCCGTCATCTGGACAAAGGCGGCAAAATCATCGCGACCGCCCATGCGGGTTTGAAAGAGGATGGCTCCGCCTTCGCGTTTGACGAATGGGGCGTGAATTATCTGAAGGAAGACGCCTTCGATCCTGCGTTCTTCGAAGTCAAACCATCCTTCGCGGAAGGGATGCCGGACATGCCGAACAACTTCTACACCAACGGTGTAGAGATAGCGGCGAAGGCTGGGACGGAAACGTTGGCGACCATTGTCGCGCCATATTACAACCGCCACTGGGACGGCGAGCATGGCTTCGTTTATCTGCCGCCGGACAAAGATACGGGCCGTCCCGCCGTCACGTTGACGAAGCAAGTCGGTTACGTCTCCCATGCGATTTGCGGCGGCTATTTCAGGGCTGGTTCGATTCCTGTCCGCCAGATTCTGGCGAACCTGTTGAAGCGGCTGCTGCCTGAACCGCTGTTGAAAGCTCCTGATGCGCCGTCGTTTGCGCGACTGACCGTCACGTCGCAACCAGGCCGTCGGATGATCCATTATCTGGCCTACACGCCGGAATCGCGCGGTGCGGGCGTCAATATGATTGAAGAGCCGTTGACGGTTCTGGATCAACGGATTATGCTTCGCCAAGATGGACAGGACGTGAAAAACGTCTATCTCGCGCCGTCTGGCGAGAAACTTCCATTTACGATCAAAAACGGCTACATTGAAATCACGGTTTCAAAGATTATCGGTTATGCGCTCGTTGTAGTGGAATAAGAACGTCAACTATATTGTGAGCAATCGTTTGCGGAGATGCGTCATGCAATTAAGCAATGAAAAACTACTGGAATTCTACCATTTGATGGTGAAGATACGCGCGTTTGAAGAAACGCTGAGCAGCTTGTTCAGCAAAGGGCTTCTAGGCGGCACGTCGCATTTCTGCATTGGGCAGGAAGCGTCCGCCGTCGGTGTCGTGCAAGGCGTTCGCGACACGGATTGGATTGTCTCCAACCATCGTGGCCACGGCCACTTGCTGGCCCGCTATCTGGATGTTGACAAAGTCATGGCGGAGCTTCTCGGCAAGCTGACAGGCTACTGCGGCGGCCGCGGCGGTTCGCAGCACATGTGCGCGATGGACAAATGCTTTTTGGGCACGAATGGCATCACGGGCGGCGGCATTCCGTTGGCGACTGGCGCCGCATTGGCTCTGAAAGTTCAGAAGAAAGACGACATCGTCGTGGCGTTTTTCGGCGACGGCGCGAGCAACCAGGGGACGTTCCATGAATCGTTGAATATTGCGGCGTTGTGGAATCTGCCGATTCTGTTCGTCTGCGAAAATAATAAATACGCCATGAGCACCCCCGTGAACCGCACGGTCGCGGGCGGCGGGCAGGTGGCTCCGCGGGCGGCAGGCTACAAGATGCGGGCGGGCGTTTTTGAAGGGCGCGACGTCGAAATCGTCTATCAGGCGACGCAGGAGGCGGCCGAACGCATCCGCAATGGCGGCGGCCCCGAACTGCTTGAACTGATGACCTATCGCCTCTGCGGCCATTCGAAGAGCGAACCGCGTGTCTATCGCACACGCGAAGAAGAGGCCGAAATGGCCAAACTGGATCCGCTGATGACGTTACCGCAACGACTTCTGGAACGTGGCGTGACGCAGGAGCAAATCGACGCGGCGGCGAAACGCGCACGCGACATGGTCGCGGAAGCGGCGGAAAAAGGCTTGGCGGCGCCAGTCGGCGATCGCGCCTATGCGTTGGACGGTGTCTTCGCGGAGAATTGACGGAGGTTTACAATGAGCGAAATATATTATTCCAAAGCCGTTAACGAAGCATTGGACGAAGAGCTGGCCCGCGATCCGAACGTCATCATGATCGGCGAAGACATCGGCTGCTACGGCGGCGCGTTCGGCGTCTCGAAAGGCCTGTGGGAGAAATACGGGCCGGAACGCCTGTGGGAGACGCCGATTTCCGAAGGCAGCATCACGGGCATCGCCATCGGTGCCGCCATGATGGGCCTCAAGCCTGTTTTGGAGATCATGTTCATGGATTTTGTGGCATTGGCGTTGGACCAGATGATGAACAGCGCAGGCAAGTTGCATTATATGTACAACGGGCAGGTCAACGTCCCGATGGTCTTGCGGACGCCCGGCGGCGCGAAAGGCGGTTATGGCCCGAGCCATTCGCAGACGCTGCCGAATCTTTTCGTCGGCATCCCTGGCCTGAAAGTCGTCGCGCCATCGACGGCGTATCAAGTGAAAGGGTTGCTGAAGGCGGCCATCCGCGATCCGAATCCCGTCGTGTTCATCGAAAACAAACGGCTTTATCCGCAGAAGGGCGAAGTGCCTGAAGGCGAGTATGTTCTGCCGTTGAATAAGGCGGTCGTCATGTCGCCCGGAAAGGACATGACATTGATTTCCTATTCGTCCATGACGCCGGTCTGCATGGCCGTGAAAAAAGCCTTCCAGCCGCATGGAATCGATATTGAAGTCGTTGATTTGGTGTCACTTCAGCCATTGGACACGGAGACGATTTTCGCAAGCGTCCGCAAGACGGGCCATGTGATCATCGTCGAGGAGGCATGCCTGACGGGCGGCGTCGGCGGCGAAGTGTCGGCGTTGATCGCGGAGCATTGTCTGGACGCCTTGGAGGCGCCTATCATGCGCGTCGGCGCGGCGGACGTTCCGATTCCGTCCTCCGTCGATTTGGAGAAGATGGTTCTGCCGCAGGCGGACGACGTCGTGAACGCCGTCAAGAAAATGCATGAATGGTAGGGAGGGGTGCGCTCCTGCGCGACCGTTCGGAAAAATAAAATCCACAGGCAAAATCGGTGGAAGGGGCCTTTCGCCGATTTTGCCGTTATGTTATGGAATCATGAAAACAAAAATCGCATTGGCCATGGGAGCGAATCTGGGCGAATCCCCTGCGGAGAACATCCGCAAGGGCGCTCTGAAGCTGTTGGAGGCTGGTGTGGAAGAACTTGTGATGGCACCGCTCATCACGACAAAACCTGTTGACTGCGTTCCGGGCACACCGGATTTCATCAATACGGCGGTGATTGGCCAGTGGGGCGGCACGCCATTGGAACTGCTGGCTGTTTGCCAGAAAATCGAACGGGAGGCGGGGCGCCCCGCTGTCCACAGCAGTCATGAGGCTCGGCTACTGGACATCGACGTCCTCCTTTGGGGGACGGAAGTGCTGTCGCTGCCGACGCTGATCGTGCCGCATCCGCGCATGCATTTGCGGCGCTTTGTGTTGGAACCGCTCGCCGCCATCGCGCCAGACTGGATTGTCCCGCCGTTCAACAAAACGGTGGCCCAATTGCTGAAAAATCTGTAATCCTTTCGAAAAAGGAACTATATGACAAAACGCGCCTTCTTCATCATATTGGTGTTCGTCTCCCTGCTGACGACGCTGGGCTATCTGAACGACCATGTCCTGCGTTTGGAAAGCACCAGCAACGGCCATCAGCTGCCGATCATCGTCATCGGTTCGTTGTTCCTTTTCGTGCTGACCATCAATCCGCTGCTGATCAAATTCTGGCCGAAAAAGAAATTTCTATCGACCGAACTGGCGGTCATCGTCGCCATTTGCAGCTGCGCATGCGGCATTGGCGGACGCGCGTTGATGGAGCAGTTTACGCAGATTGTCGCGTTGCCGCACTTCTGGGTGGAGCAGAATCCAGGCTGGAAACGACGGGAGGTCATCAAGATGTTTCCGGAAGGCTCGTTGGTCGATCCGGAGCCGTATGATGAAGTCATTTCGCGATTTGTGCTCGGTTCCGACCATTCATCCACGCAGAAGCAGACATTCAGCCAATGGATGAAGACGAAATGCGTCAAGCAAGTCCCATGGGCGCAATGGCGGAAGCCGTTGGTCTTGTGGATGACGCTGTTCGTGTTGGTGAATATCGCCATGACGGCGTTGGCGTTGATTGTCCATCGACAATGGAGCCAATACGAACATTTGCAGTATCCAATTGCGGAATTCACGGAGACGTTGCTGGAAAGGCCTGAAAATTCGCTACTTCCGGTGATTTTCAAAAACAAGATGTTCTGGATTGGCTTCGCGTTTGTCTTGGCGATCCGCCTGAACAACGGCCTCTTCCAATGGTTCCCCGATTATCTGATTCCCGTGAAGATGGAACATTCCTTCTGGGTGTTTTCCAACCGCTGGCCGATTCTGCGGCGCAATCCGCTCTGCTGGCAGCTGCTGCGGTTGAACTTCTTCCCGCTGGCGACTGGCATCGCGTATTTCCTTTCGGCGGAAATATCGCTGTCGCTTGGACTTACGCCAGTCTTCTGGGCGGTGTTCTCCATCATCATCGTGTCGTACGGCGTCAATGTCGGAACTGACTACGATATCGGCGGTTACCAAGGCTGGTCTCGTGCGGGCGCATATGTCGCCTACACGATTCTGCTGGCGTATTCAGGCCGCTTTTATTATTGGAATCTCTGTCGCCGCGCCTTCTTTTTCGCAAAAGACAAGACGGTTCGGGCGGGCAACAACGACCAAGTCGATAACAGTGCCGTCAACGCCATGCGTGTTTTGGTGATTTCAACGGCGGTTCTGTGTCTGTTGTCGATTCGTATGGGGCTGTCGTGGCCGATTGCCATCAGCACGATTCTGCTCATGCTGATGACGTATCTGATCGTTGCGCGAATCAGCGCGGAGACTGGCCTTTTGTTCATCCAGCCTGGCTGGCAACCGTTCGGCGTCGTGATGGTTCTGTTCGGCGGTTATGCCATCGGGCCGACGGCGATCGTCATTTCCGGTATCCTCTGCGGCGTACTCTGCATCGACCAGTCGCAGGCCTTGATGCCGTATCTGACGAACGGCCTTAAGTTAGCTGAGCGCAATAAGATATCATTGCCAAAACTGGCTCAGGCGAATTTCTGGGTGTATCTCTTCGGAATAGCTGTCTGCGTGGCGATGGGCATCATCGTCAGCTACGATGTCGGTACGACGACGTGGTATCCCGAATGGTGCTACTACCGTCTGCCGACGATGCCGATCCGCGCGTCCGATCCGATGGCTTTGCAACTGGAGGCGACGGATACGCTGGCTGCTTCCGAAGCGTTGAGCGGCTGGGAGCGCATCATGAACATCCGTCCCGTGCCGTTGTTCCTTTGGGCGGCTGGCGTCGGTTTCGTCGCGGTGATGATCTGCCATTTCCTGCGCATGCGGACGACGTGGTGGGGCATTCATCCATGTCTGTTCCTAAGTTGGTGCACGGCACCGATGAACGGCATGTCATGGCCGTTCCTGTTCGGATGGTTGATCAAAAAATGTTGCCTGCGTTTCGGTGGCAACCAACTTGTGCAGAAAGTGCGTCCGATGGCGATTGGCGTCATCGCGGCGGACATCATCGGGGCGTTGGTTTTCATGGTGACAGGCATCATCTATTACATCGTGACGGGCGATCCGCCGAAGACGTATCGTTTCTTCCCGAGATAATTATATAAGGTATAAAGATATGTTGTTGTACAGTCGAAATGATGAGGCGACATTGGCTCTTGGAGCGCTTCTGGCCCGCCACTTGCGTTGGGGGCAGGTTGTCGCTCTGCAAGGCGATTTGGGCGCGGGGAAAACGGTCATCAGCCGTGGCGTCGCCAGCGGCTTGGGCATTACGGAACCCGTTACAAGTCCGACCTTTACAGTGGCGCAGGAATACAAGACGCCAGACGGTCACTGGCTTTACCATCTGGACATGTACCGTATCGACGACGAGATGTCCGCCATCGCCTTCGGCATAGAGGAATATCTGTTTTCGCCGTCCGCCATCACGTTGGTGGAATGGCCCGAGCGGATTGCGAAGCTACTGGAAGGGAAGAAAGCATGCATTGTCATCCACATCACGCATGAAGGCGACGAATGCCGTGCCATCAAATTGCCCGATGAACTTGGAAGGCAACTGCTTGCCGCAGGTCTTCCCGACGGGATCGAACAGGGCTGATGGTGCCGTCGTCCTGTTTTTTACGGAAAAAACAGGATTTTTATGGTCTGATGATTTGCAAAATCCAAAAGGGCATGTAAGTTAAATAATGTTCTCAAAAGCGTGTGCCTGTAGCTCAGTTGGATAGAGCGACTGGCTACGGACCAGTAGGTCGGGGGTTCGAACCCCTCCAGGCACGCCAATCTTATGATGGCAGGGTAGCTCAGTTGGTAGAGCAGGGGACTGAAAATCCCCGTGTCACCGGTTCAACCCCGGTCCCGGCCACCATTCCTTTTCAGCCGTGTGATTCGTCACACGGCTTTTTTCTTTTCCATGTATAATCAAGTTTGCGAAGTGGGCTAGCAGACGAAACTGGGCTTTTCTGCTTTCTGGATTATCTGATTGAGTTCAGTGTCTAAACAATTCTCTTGGGGAAATGCGAATTATTTTTTGGTGAATTCCGTGGATTCGCAAATTTTTAGGCAGGCAAAATAAAAGTCATATGTCCTTGGTGGCTGAAACATCGAAAATTCAGTCTATTATCCATCCAATCCGAACCTTCCCTGACTAAGGTTCGGATTGAGTGAAAAAAACTGTTACCTCTGATCCATCAATTCAAAAAACTGTGCATTTATCCACCTGATGACATTCTGAACCTTGTCTTGAAAAATGCGAGGTATTGATTCATAAAGTTCACATTGTAGAGTTAATCGAATAGCGACAATTAGAAAAAAGGGGGGGCTCTTGATTCCAATTTCAAAATTAATGGCAATCAAGGTAATC
>JAFZAB010000139.1 GCA_017548425.1 Victivallales bacterium | reverse complement strand
TACTTATGAATGATGAATTAAACAGACGAAGCTTTTTCAAGCGGTTTGGTTTTCTTGCGGCAATGTTCGGTCTTGGCGGAAAGGCGGTTGCGCAGGAGGCGAAAGCAGAAGCAACGCAACCTGTTGATACAAAACGCCCTCCGAAGGATGACGAAGTGAAGCTCACGTTCATCGGCACAAGCCATGGGCGCGTGACGACGACGCGCGCTCATTCCTGTACGTTGTTGCAAACAGGCGGCAAAAACTATGTCATCGACGCGGGAGAGGGGGCGGTCGCGAACATCATGAAATCGGGCACGCATATTTCGGATCTTAACGCCATTTTCATCACGCATCCGCATCTCGATCATTACGGTGGCCTTTATGGTTTGCAACAGCAGATTTCATCCTTCCGTAAAATCTTCAAAGAAGGGGATCCTCACTTGAAGGCGACCTATGACATCCTGTTGCCGTCGGAGGATTTACTGAAGATCATGAAGGATATCAAGACAGCGCATCACCACGGCGTCTATCCCAAATGGCATCATTTTCAAGTCTTCAAGGAAGGACAGATATTCGACGACGGCAATATCAAGGTGACGGCGTACGGCAACAACCACATGTCGCGTCTGCCAGATGGCACGCCTGTCGCGTTTTCATTCCTCGTCGAATGCGCGAACGGCAAGCGTATTTTCTTCTCCGGCGATTTGCACAAGAGCTTTGATCTGCCGTTGGAAGGCATCCAGAAGAACGGTGTTGATCTACTTGTCTGCGAACTAGTCCATTATCCGATCAAACTGGCGGTTGAACGTTTGAAAGATTTGCCAATCAAGAAGTTATGCTTTCAGCACCACGGCGATTCATGGGAGACGAAAGGTTGGGAGGAACGCTTTGACAAGTTCTCCAAACAACTGACTATGCCGTCTGAAATCATGACGGACGGCGATGTTAGATTTATTTAAACCACTAAATATTCAACCACGAATGAACACGAATCAACACGAATGTTTGTAATGAGTCCACTGAATACACGGAAGAAACAGAATGCCTCACAGACGTCGGCCATCGTTCTGAGGATGACATTGTCAATATGCGAATGTTGAGCAAGAAGAATCGGAACGGCCTCCGTCTGCTCGGCGGTTCGTCACGCTTCGCGCAAGTGAAAACAACGTCATGCGGAAGCTTGAAGTTAATAGTCTGTTAGTTCCATCTGGCCTCCGGCGACCCGGCGGTTTCATGGCGCTTTGCGCAGGGATTTCGCGAAAATCAAGAATGAAAGATAGTAGATAAACACTAATAACCAAGGATACAACATGTTGGAAATCACATCGCTACGTGTCAATCACCAGTTGCTTGGAGAAGAGCTTCGCACACATTTCTGCACGGCCAGAGGGCTGTCGTTCTCATGGGGCGTCCGCAGTGGTTGTGCGGATGATCGGCAGGCTAGCTGCCGCGTGTTGGTTACGGATGAAACGTCGCTTTTGTGGGACAGCGGCATTGTGGAGACGGACGAACAGTTGATCCACTATGCAGGCAGCAAGCTTCCGGAAGGCCGTCGTCTGTTGGTGACGGTGCAAGTTACGAGTACGCATGGCGAGACGAGCGAAGAGGTCGCCGATTATTTCTTTGTGGCGGACACGGAATGGTCGGCGCCATGGATCGGCATGGAATCTCCCGAAGGGACAAAAGCCCTTTATTTCCGCAAGGAAGTCGTTGCGGAAAAGGCTATTCGCCATGCGGAACTGTATGTTTGCGGCATCGGTTATCAGAAAGTCTATTTGAACGGCGAGGCGTTGGATGCTTGCACAATGGATCCGGCCGTTACGCAATATATCCATGAATGCCAATATGTTCTGTATCCGGAATTGGAGACGAAACTGACGGGAAAGGACTGCATCGGCGTCATCGTCGGACGTGGCTGGCGTGACAACGAAATCGCACGTCGCGTCGATGGCGATCAACATAAATTAGGCTTTGTCGGCCAGCCGCAGATGACGGCGATGCTCAAGATTGAATATGCAGACGGCAGCCGCCAGACCGTCGTTTCGGACGACAGTTGGCAGGCAGGCTACGGCGCATGGACGGAAAATGACATTTTCAACGGCGTGACGTATGACGCAAGGCTTGAAGCCCCATGGAGTTGCGTCGGTTTTAATGGCTTCGGAAAAGCCGTTGCGAAAGACGCTCCTGGCAGCGAGATGACGCCAATGGTATTGCCGCCGATTTTGCCAGCGGAGGAATATTCTATTGCCTCACAATGGCCGCTGGACGGCAAATGCGTGATTGATTTCGGTCAGAACTTGGCTGGTGTCATTCGTTTGCGCATTCCGAAAGGATTGCCGACGGGAACGGTCATCACGTTGACGCATAGCGAAGAGCTCAACGAAAACGGCGAACTTTACACGGCGACGCTTCGTTCGGCGAAAGCCACTGACCGCTACATCGTCAGCGGCAAGGAGACGGACGATACATGGTTCATGCCGATCTTTACCTACCATGGCTTCCGTTATGCGTGCGTTGAAGGGCTTGGCAACGCCATCGATACAGATGACATTTGTGCTGTCGCATTGCGCAACAATCTGGATAAGAAGAGTTTCTTCAATTGCGGCAGCGCGTTGGTCACGAAAATCCATGACAATTGCGTTGCGACGGAACGCGCGAACACGCATGGCCTGTTGACGGACTGCCCGCAGCGCGATGAACGGATGGGCTGGATGAACGATGCGACGGTTCGTTTCGAGGCCTTCCCGTATCGTTTCGAATCGAATGCGATTTTCCGCAAAATCGCCAAAGATCTGCGCAACGACCAAGGCGGCGACGGCGCCATCACCTGTACGGCACCGCTTGTTTTCGGTTCACGTCCCGCCGATCCCGTGTGCTCTTCCTTCTTGATTACAGGAATGCAGAACTATCTGTATTACAACGATATCGACATGCTGAAGGACGGCTTCGACGGATGGAAAGGCTGGGCGGACTGCCTGTTGGCGCATAGCGACGACGGCATCGTCAATTATTCGTATTACGGCGACTGGGCCGCTCCCGCCTATGCATGCGACGCTCCCGAAGGCGCACGTTCCGGCGTGACGCCCGGCATCTTCATGTCCACGGGATATTCCTATTTCAATTGCCGTACGGTCAGCGAATTCGCGACGATTCTCGGCTATGAGAAAGAGGCGAAAGAATATGCGGAGAAGGCGGAATATGTGAAAAACGCGATGCTGAAAAAGTGGTATCATGCAGATACGAAAACATTTGCGACGGGATCGCAGGCATGCCAGATCTTCCCGTTGTGGCTGGGCATCTTCCCGGAGGAGGATGCCGCGGAAGCCGCGAAAAAGCTTCGCGACGAATTGCGGCAGTGGAACTACAAGTTCACGACGGGCAACCTCTGCACACGGTATTTGTTTGAAGTCTTGAGCCAATATGGCTATATCGACGACGCATGGGCGCTCATCACGAAGGAGGATTATCCGTCTTACGGCTACATGGTCCAGCAGGAGGCGACGACCATCTGGGAACGTTTTGAACTGAAGAAGAACGCAGGTATGAACTCCCATAGCCATCCGATGTACGGTGCGGTGTATCATTGGTTCTATGCGTATCTGGCTGGTGTGAAGCCGATTACGCCTGGTTGCGGAAAAGTCCGCGTGGCACCGTATTTCCCCAGCAAGCTCATGAGTGTCCATTGCGTGGTCGATACCGTGAAAGGACCATTGATGGTGCGTTGGTTCAAACGCTATGACAAGTTGCATCTGCTTGTCAATGTGCCATTTGGCATGACGGCGGAAGTGCATTTCGATGAAAAGATCATGGAAGTCGGTTCAGGCTTCCATACATTTTCATGTAGCTAAAAGCTTAAAGCTTAAAGCTTAAAGCCAAATGCACCATGAAATGCCTGATAAGCGGCTCGGCGATTTTGAAAGCGCTTCGCGCAACGAAATATGTCCCTTTAGTCCTTTTAGTCCCTTTAGTCCCTTGAAAAAAACTATGAACAAATTAACCATGATCTTAATGACAGCGTTGGCGGTGACATCGCAGGCAGGCGTCCAGTGGACGAAAGACGGAAAAGTGTTTTTTGACCAATTGCCTGGCGGCAATCTGGCGGATGATTTTCCCGTGGCGTCCATGCCGCCGGACTACAAGCCGACGGGCCAGACGCGGGATTATTATCTCGACATGATGGAGCCGATCGTCAAACTCGCCGCCAATTGGGTCGATGAAAAAGGCGCTGTCATCGATCCTGTTCTGCATCGCGAATGGGGGCAGACGTCTCCTCGTTTCGCCAGTGCGGGCGCCGTGTTGATCTATTTCAACCGCCTGCCGGAATTGAAGGAGAAAGTCTATCGCGTCATGGACTACACGTGCGACAAATTGAGCCGTCCGGAAGTGACGAAGTGCAGCCCGGACTTCTGGATGCGGGAACTGACGGTCGCCGTGGTGGCGTTGACACATGTCGCTCCGCCGGAACGTGTTGAACGTTGGCGGAATGCGTTGGCGAAAGTCTCGCCGGAAGACGTCTATAGCGCCGTTGACAAGACCGGCCAGAAGATCGCCAGATTCAACAACTGGTGCCTTTTCGGCGCGAGCGGCGAAGCCATGCGGCAGGGCATGGGCATCACCGGGCCGGAAGGCGTCTTCTGGGGCAACTCGTTCTTTGATCGCTACTTAGAGCCGCAGTACATCCATTTCACGGAGAACGGCATGTACCGCGATCCAAACGATCCGTTCACGTATGACATTACGACGCGCTTCCAGTTGTCCTGCGCGTTGATGTGGGGCTATCGTGGCCGCAACTTTGAGAAGCTCAACGACTTGCTGCGAAAGGCCGCATTGACGATGCTGCGCTATGTGTCGCCGCAAGGTTATGTGCCGTTCGGCGGCCGTTCCGCGCAGTTCCAGTTCCAGGAGGCGATGACCGCCGCCATGTGCGAAATGGAGGCGTTACGCTACAAGGGAATCAATCCGCGTGTGGCCGGCATGTTCAAACGGCAGGCCCGCCGCAGCGCGCAACTGATCTATCCGTATCTGGTGGGTGAGAAGCCGCATCGCCATATCAAGAACTACTTTGATCCCAATCTGTTGCATGGTTGCGACGGATATGGGCAGTATTCCGTCTATAGTCTGCTCTCGGCTGGTTTTCTCGGCATGGCGGCGTTGTATGCGGACGATACAATTGAAGAGTCGCCGACTCTGTCGGAATGGAGCTCCTATGCGTTTTATCTGCGCGGCGCGTTCCACAAGATTTTCGTCAATTGCCAAGGCAATGGTTTCGAATATGATACGCGTGCGCAACTGACAGAGGACGCGACGGGCATGGGGCGGATTCTGCTGAAAGGTGTTCCATACGGTCTGTTGCCTGCGTTGCCGTTCGCTCTCAATCCAAAATACAAGATCGCCGACGGCTTCCCGAAGGCGGATTATCCTGCGTCCATCGCGCCATGTTGGAAGAACGCGGCTGGCACGCTTTGGCGGTTGGCCCAGAAAGTGAAGGAGGAGGACAACGAATATACCGTCTTGGAGGAGAAGCCTGAAAAAGTCGCTATCCAATTGAAATGGAACATGAAAGGCGCGACGATTTCGGAAATGTGGACCGTCACGCCGACGGAAATTTCACTGGACGGCGAACTTGGCGGCGACTGCCATGATGGTGTGTGGGAAGTTCCTATCCTCGAAAACGACGGAAAGCATCAGCCAATCGTGACAGTGGACGGCAATTCGCTGACGGCGACAATGGACGGCGGTGCCGTCGTGGTCGCGGGCAGTTCCGCACCGTCATTGGAGGAACAGCGCGTCACGAATCGAACAGGCATCTATAAAGTCTATCGCTTCCCCGTGGATGAAAATGGTCGTATCCACTTGGTATTCAAGAAGAAATGATATTGTCAACATGGAAGCATGAATGGCAGATGGTTAAGACAATTGATGATGGCTTTGTCCGTTATGTCGTTGATGTTGGCGGCTATGGAGAGTTATTCGCCTGAATTCACGAATCCGCAAAGTTTTACGACGTCTTTCGGGACGTTGAAAGACCAACGGAAACTGGAATTTACAGACGATGGTAGGCTGTTGCTGCGGCGGGGCGGCCCATGGCCGTTTGTGGAATTGATGCGTGAATTGTCGGAAGAGGAGGATTTTGGCTATTCCTTTGATTTGACGCGGCTTGACGACAATTCCTCCATGTGTTGCGGTTTTGACGACGGAAAACAGCATTACACGGGAATGATTTATTTCAATCCAGACGGTGTTCTCCATGTGTTGAATCCGAAGGGTCTTTACGACCGCACAAAACTGGCTTTAAAGCCTGCTGTTCAATATCATGTGACAGTGGCTGTTTGTCGTGCGACAAGCCGTGTCATGGTCGAAATCGACGGCGTCGGAAAGCATGTCGGAACGGTTGCATTGCATCCGCATCTGCGTTTCTTTCGTCTGAATCCACAAGCTCCTGACGGCAACCGAAACGCTATCGGCAATTTTGAATTGCATCGTTTGCCATCTCGCATGGAGGATCATGAAAATGCGGCGGCGGGCCTTGCAATGGAAGTTGTTGGGCCAGATGGAATTGAGACGAAAACATCGACGTTATCCGACGGTGATTTTCAGAAAAGCATTCTGTTTGCGGAAAAAACGTCATTGACGGTGAATTTTCCACATCCAGTGGAATTGACCGCTATTCAATTATATGGCGGTGCGGAAGATGGTACGAATTCGCCAAAACGCTTTGCCGTGGAAGGATTTGTGGATGATCAATGGCGGATGTTGGTTGATTGCACGGAGGCGCAGGATTTTGCTGGAATCCGCTGTCGTCACGCTGAAGAATGTGTAACCATTGGGATGTTCAAACCGATGGTTGTGGAGCGTGTGCGAATCAGCCTGAATGCTACGCATGGAGCAGGGCAGGTGGCGTTGCGCGAAATCGAATTGTTCAGCACAAAAAAGCGTGAACAGATGCTTCCATTGGCGGAATTGTTGCAGATGGAATTCCGTCTGCCAGTCTATCGGAATCCAACAGAGGCTAAGTTAACGTTTGTCGTTTCCAATCATTCGCAAGCCCCGCGTGAAGGTGTTCTATCTATTATACAAGAGAATGGTAATTTATTCCAGAAGCGTACGATACCGCTTGATAAAGGACGATTTGACGTGGTGTTGACAGGATTGGCGACATTGCCCGCTGGCCGTCATTGGGCGGTTTTTGAGACTGAAAATGGTACTCTGAAACGGTTGCTGCGAGTGGAGCGGACACCGTCTGAACAGGGCTCGTCAGAGACGCGTTTGGTTGCAGGGAAGAAATGGATGTTCACGCCGGACATGTACGAATTGTCCGATTGGGATCTTGTGGACGTCCGTGTGTTTCCGCCAGAAATCCATAAGATCGCCCAAACGCCTGATGAGCAATATCTTATCATGACAGGAAATGAATTCTACCAGACGGCGGATGGCCATTATTGTCTGACGGTGACGGATTTCGGCTATGGCGGCGGCATGTTTTCGGAGAAACGGCAGAAACGCTTCTTCGTGTCGGACAAACCAGACAGCGGGTATATGCAAGTCACGGAGAAGTCGCCTGTGGGAAAGCGTGTCAATCCGCTCCGTCCATTCCGTCCTGCCGCATTTCCAAAAGCACCAGAAGGGACACAGTTTGAATTTTATGATCCACAGAAGCACGGCAAGATCGCCTTGGGTAATTTGAATTATGTATATAGTTATGAATCAAAGGACTATGGATGCGTAAAGGCGAAGCCAAAGACGTATTGGGTGACGGGGCGGACGGCGGATGGGAAGTTCGTGATGATGCGTCGTGAACCATTGTTCACAGATTCCGGAAACTATGGTGAAGAGGATTTTGATAACGGTTTCATGACGAATGACAATTTTGGCGGCATGTGGCTGTCATTCGACGGGACGGAATGCTATTGGGCTCAGGGGCAGACAGTTAGGCGGTCGCCGCCGTACGCCGTGCCGTACGACAATCTGCAGACGGGATTCCGTCTGATGACCGTCTATTCAACGCGTGACGGCATCGATTGGCAATATCGTCATTGTCTGGAGCTTCCTTCTGAAGACGATTCGGAAGGCGCGCAGCATTATGGCGCAAAGCTTATGCCGCTGGCGGATGCAAATCTGATGCTTGCCATGCTCTATAACTATGATGCGGATGCCCAGCAAATCTACGATGAATTGCTGTACAGTCGTGACGGGCTTCATTTTCATCGCTTTCCTCGCTGCAAGCCATTCGTACGCGGCAAGATCGGTGAATGGTACTATGGACATGCCTTCTTGGGGCAGCAATGGGTGCAGGACGGTAATGACTGGTATCAATTGGCGAACTACTGCACGCCGTTGCCGCATTTCGCACATGAAGTTGTCATGATGCACAACAAATTGAAACTCGTGACGGCGGATGACTTACGGCTCCGTTTTGATAAACGTGAATTGGTCACTCGCTGGCCGCATTTCGACGACGTCGGCGGCTGGGAGGGACTGGCGGAGTTGATACGTCGGTCCTATTACGCCGTAGGAGTCGTTAAGATGCGTGTTGACGGATGGTTTGGACTTTGCACATACGATACGGAAGGCACGTTCACGACGCACAAGTTGCGCGGTTGCAAACGTGTTTATGCAAATGCCAATGTACAGAATGGCGGACGGCTGAAAATGGAACTTCTTGACGTGGACGGCACCGTGATGCAATCAGTGAATGTGCAGGAGAACGGTCTGAAACTGCCTGTATTCGAAGGTCTTGCAGAAGATAAAGAATATATGCTTCGCGGGACGATGCGCAACACCGTTTTGTATAGCCTTTCATTTGAATAGGAGTGTGGAAAGGGTATGATGGAGCAGGAAGTGATAATTGGCGGTCGAAGCTGCTTGCTGTATGGGCAGGAAAATCCAAAGTGTCTGTTGATATGGATGCTGGGAAGTGATGAACGGAACGATGTCGCCGGTATGGCGGCGATGATCGCCAACGCATGTAATATCCCGTTCGTCTTGGCCGCGTACTGCGTCGAAGATTGGGAGCGTGATTTGACACCATGGCCCGATCCGTTCTTATCGAAGCAACCGGAAGTCGGCAAAATGGCAGGGGAGACGTTGCGTAGCGTAATGGATATCCTTCTGCCTGAATTACATAAGCAATATGGAAAACTTCCCGTCGTTTTAGGCGGCTATTCGTTGGCGGGAATGTTCGCATTGTGGGCCGCGTCGGAAACAGATTGTCTGGATGGCGTCGCTGCCGCATCGCCGTCGCTATGGATTCGCGACTGGCTGTCGTATGCGGAAGCACATCCAGTGAAAGCGAAGCAAGCCTATCTGAGTCTTGGCGACCGCGAAGAGAAGACGCGAAATCCTGTATTGAGTCGTGTAGGCGATTGCGTCCGAGGCGAATACGACTTGCTGAAACGACAACTTGGCGAAGCAAATTGTATCTTGGAATGGAATGTCGGCGGCCATTTTGCCGATGCGGACAAGCGGCTGGCGAAGGGCTTCGTCTGGAATCTGCGCCGCTTCGGCAAGTTGCTTTGATTTATTCTTCCCGTAGCAGAATGACGCGGTCGATGAAGACCTTTTCGACTTCGTCCAACGGACGGTCGGGCGGCGAGAACCACAGATACATTTTGTGGCCGAGAGTGAAATAGGGCGTCTCGATGACCGTGTAGTTGTTGCCGTCGAATTCGGAAATCTCTATCTTCTTGGAATACAAGCCTTTCTTGTCTTGCTGGTCATAGACGCCGAAATTGAGGCCAACGCCATCCTTCGCTTTTGCTTCGATGCGGACGCGGAGGCGTGCCTTCCACTTTTTGGTGATGTCATAGCCTTCATGGAGATCGCATTGGACGAGCCAATCTGGATAGTTACCGCGCATTCATGCGACGAGGCCTTTCTCCGCTCCTGAATCTTTGTCGAGAAACGCCCTGTGGTTGATTTCGTAAATACGGAATTGATCGATATCTAGGCAGTCCCAACGACTGGCGGGCAGATTCTTGCAAATCTCTGGAATTTCGCCGTATTCGGGGAACATGTCTGCGCGCATCCGATGGGCATAACCGCCAAATTGGTTGTTTTCGCTAATGAAGGAAGGTTTCCATTCATCCGTCAGTTCGACGAATTCGTTGACGAGTTTCCGAGCGTCCGCAATGTTGACTTTTGGCTTTTCGCCGCAATAGCGTTCGCGGCGTGTCTCGCCGACTTGGTAGAGGAGGCAAGCGTGGTCGAGAACAAGCCGTTCGCGGCGGACACGGCGTGAGAGGATAGGATCGTCCTTCACGGCTTCTTCCGCCTTGGCATAGATGGCCCGTGCTTTCACAAGGGCTTCCGGTGTCAGCCATGAACTGATGTCGCGGGAGGAATGAAGCTTTTGCCCTGTGGCGTTGAAGGTGTCGCAGAGAAAATCCTGATAGGCAAGCAGATGCGGTGCCGCCGCGCCATAATATCCGTTATAAAATTCCTTTGTCAGTTTCGCTTCATCGTCGTTGGGATTCCAAAGAAGATGCGCGATGATCCATGCGCGGGCGGGATTGAAATCGCCAATGCGGCATTGCGCGTCGCCCTGTTCGAAGATGCTGATGGCGTTGTGGTTGACGAAGAATCGGATATCCGTACCGAATGTGCGGTAGTTGGGGAAGGGGAGAATAAAAGAGTGGAAATTGGCCAGATAGTTCCATATGAACAATTTGGGCGCGATTTTGCTCCATTCGGCGATTTCATCGCGGAAGGCCGCGTTGTCGGAACCTGTATCCAACGGCTGGGCGTGGTTCACGCCGCCGACACAGAGGCGGATGATGACGTTGTGGCGCGGTTTTGTGATTTTCGGCGGAGTCCTGCCGTAGCTGTAGGCCAGCGTTTCCACCAGAAAGTTGGGATATTCTTTTTCAATGTCTTCCGCGACGGCGTTGACGAAACGCAGAAGCACGCCGGAGAAGCCGCCTTCCTCCTTTTCGATGGCGGCGCAGGCGGGGCATTGGCAATGACCATCCCAATCGTTCTGCGAGACATCTATGATGCCTGCCCATGGTTGTTTACGGATTCGTTCCAAGCAGACTTTCGTGAATTCGCGGCGCATGTCATCGTTGGTCAGACAGAGCTGTCTGCCAGCGTAGCCGCGGGTGCCGTTGCGGAAACTGTACCATTCCGGATGGTCTTTGAAATATTTTTCCGGCGGAAGGAACTGATAGAACGTGTGGCACCAGCCGATGATTGTGTAATGGCCGCCGTATTCGTTTGCCACGCCTGCGAAATGGCCATTGTTTTTCATCCGTGCTCCATGAACGGAATTGAAGATGGGCTGATAGAATGTTTCGCGGGAGATGATGGTGGGCGCGTAGTGATGCGGTTTGGCGGCGACGGTGAGGCTTGGCTTGTGTGGAATGGTGCTTTCGGTCGCCGTCCACCAGCGGATGCCGACGTAGTCTTCAAGAAATGTATAGACGGCGTAGAGCGGGCCGCGTGGCATCTGGCCGCGCAGGAGGATGTCGTTGCCGTTGAAGTCGATAGCGATTTCATCCGGCTTGCCGTCCATGGGAGCGATGATGAAGGCAGGCGAGTCAGCAGGTCGTTTGGAGGCTTCGACGATAGGCAGTTGCGCGCCCGTCACAAGTTTCAGATGATCTGCAAGTTCCTTTGCGGCCGTCTTCAGAACGGTTTGCGGTTGGTCGGGAATGACGATGATGTGCTTTGACAGACCGTTTTCGGAAATCGTGACATTTTGTGCGAAAGCCATGCCGCAGCACAGCGCGATAGCGATGAATGGTTTCATGGGAAAAATTCCTTTTGTATTACAATTGGCCTCTTGGAGACCGTTTTATTCTAAAATGTCTTTGGCACGTTGCGAGACCATTTGCTCCAGCATGCTTAGACGTTTTTGATCCAAATTATATTTCCTATGGCGTTTGAATTTGAAATCCAGTAACTTACGCAACGCATTCCGTAGATCGCGACTTAAGGCTTTTCTGGCTTCTGTTAAAAAGTCATCATACACGCAAGGCAGAAGCGTTTTGGCGTATTTCCGCATGGCGGCCGGATTGCCGATGGCATCCAATGCGGCGAAATTGAAGAGCGAGTTGCCATGATCGAACAACGGTGCGGGAGCGACAATCTGGTTGGAATGGCTGTCCACCAAAAAGCCGAAGTTACCGAAATGCCTGTCAACATTATAAATAAGCGCATCGAAGACAATCATGTCATTGAGCGATTGGAGATATTTTCCACCGAGTTTTTCATAGTATTCACGGACCGCTTTCATGCCGCCGCTTTTCACAAGCCTGCCGACTGGTATGAAGGCCAAGTCCTTGGATGTGAACAACTCACAGATGGAACAGAGCCTTCCTTTCCATTTGGCAAGTTGATAAGGAACGGCATTTATGCAAAGGATTTCCGCAATTTGATAGGCGTAGAATTCCGAATATGGCTCGTTGCCTGTGTTGGACGCGCCTTCCGTGCCGCCTTTGTAGAGGCGGATAACGCCACGCTCCCGCCGCCAGCATTTCGGAAGCATGCCGTTAGTGGTGAATTCCGGACTAGAGGAAATCGTTGAACGATGGGAACTTCCAAAACCCGTGAAGGCGATTTGCCCGAGAATACGGCTGAAGTTGTTGTCAAACAGATTGTATTGGTCAAACGTCCCGTTGAAGCCTTCTTCTGTTACCCAGTAGCAATCGTTGAGAGAGAGGCCTTTAGAAAGGCGGATGACGTCCATTGGACGGTTCATGCTCAAGCCCATGGAGGATAGCAAACTGTCCACGTATGCCCGGTTCTTGGGGATCACCCTGTGACGCAACCATGATTCGAGGCATTCATCCGTGGCAGTTTGGTTGAATTCCAACGGCAATAGCTTTTTAGCCGCTTTATTCAACTGAACAATCCGGATGGATGGTTCCGCACCATGCTCCGCTGAAAAGCGGAGCAATGGTGTGTCAAAATGCTTAAGGGTGTAAATCATGGTGGGTTATATCATCGTCATCAGCAAACGATGTTAGTGCGAAAGAATAAAGGCTTCCAGATCCGCCAGTTGCTGCGGCGTGAGGGCGGCGGTCTTGCCGTGAACATCGTTGGGATTGTGCTTCGTGAGAACGTCCATCATCGTGGCGGAACGACCGTCGAACATGTAGGGGGCGGTACGCCAGATTTCACGAAGCGTCGGCGTGTCCCATTTTTTGCCTTTGTCCATTGGATCCTGCATGCCGAGATCGTACTGCTTGAGATCGGTCATCAAATCGTCCAGCGGATGGCAGAGTGCGCAGCCCGCCGTAAGATAGATTTTCTCGCCACGCTTCGCGGCGGCGGAGAGCTTTCCTTTTTCAAGATAAGGGCTTTCGACGGGAACAAGAGCCTTGCAGTATTCGTCGATGGCTTCGGCGTCTTCCGGCGGGCGGACGGCGAACTGGATATAGCGGATGCCGGAACGGACGCATGTTTCGGCATTTTTGCGGATACCGGAAATCATGGTCGGTGGCGTCTTGTGGGAGAGGAGGAGGCTCTTGGTCTGCTTGGGATTGCCCATGCCATCGTTGATGAGATCCCAGTTGAGGCCGTCGGTGCGACCGTCAGGATGGCATGTCGCGCAGGACTGCCATGTCTGGAAGCAGATTTCGGCGGAGTTGAACAGCATTTCGCCTTGGCGGACGGCGGTCGTTTCCTGCTTGGGGCCAAGCGGAAGCGATTTGATCTGCTGGAGCGGATCGGCAGCGGGGGTGACGATCGCCAATGTGTCGCTGAAATATTCCGCCGCATAGATTTTGTCATCGAGAGCGAATGCGGCGCGTGGTCCGATGCCTTTCAGTTTGAAGCGTTTGCGGATGCCGACGAGGAAGCTGAGATCGTTGGGGACGGATTCCGCCGAACTCGTAACGGAGGTGACTTTTTCGTTCTTGGCGGCTTTTTCGAGGCGTTCATGGAGCGCAAGACGGTCGATGACGGAGACTTCGTTGGAGCCAGCGGAGGCGACGGCGATTGTCTTGCCGTCGGGCGAGCAGGAGACGTCCCACGGATTGGCGGCACCGAGTTCGACATCGTCGATCAGCACGGAGTTGACGAATTTCGCCGTTGCGGCGTCGATGACGGTGAGGGCGTTGGTGGTCATCCAACCGCGTTCAAGCTGCGTTGTGGGAAGCTGATAGCGGGCGAGGCTGTGGACGGTGTAGATGAATTTGCCATCTGGCGACGCGGTCGCTTTTCGACCGACGGCGCTGCCGTTCGGTAGTTTGATTTCAGGCAGCGGCTCCAAATTCGGCAGCGAGAACGGAAAGACGGAAATAGCGATGAAATCGCCGTTGGCGGGGCCGATCGGCATGTGGCTGACGACGAACAGCTTGGAACCATTGTCGCCGATGGCGACGCCGTGCGGTTCGCGGCCCGCTTGCACCGTCTTAATGACTTTGGCGGATTTGATGTTGATCGCCGAAATCGTGTTGCTGAAACGGTTGGCGACGTAGGCGACATCGTTGCCGACGGCCATGGCCGTCGGCGTATGGCCGACGGCAACTGTCTTGACCTTGCCGTTGGCCGTGTCGATGAAGCCCAACTGCCCATTGGCTTCGCCGCCGGCGGCGAGAAGCCGCTTGCCGTTATCGACGACGGCGAGAGCGCGCGGCTGGAAATTCAATGAAAACGTCTTGAGTATCTTGTTGTCCGCCAAAGAGATGCATGCGATTTGGCTGGCCGTTTCCTCCGCAACGTAGAGGAAGCCGTTGTCGGTGTCCCGCGCGAAGGCGGTTGGCGACAGATAGACGGGGGCGGCGAAGACGGAGAGCGAGGCCAGAAGCAGGCAGAGGATGATGTGTTTCATGTGATTCCTTTTTATATATTTAACGATAATTGATTTTATCTGAAAAAACGTATTTCATGTTCGGCCTCTTCGAGGCCGATCTGTGGCTACTCAATTTTCACGCGGAAACCGACGTTATAGACGGGCTGCCATTGCGGATAGCGCCAACGGGAGGCGGAACGGACTTGCGGGAGCATGTCGTTCCACGAGCCGCCGCGGACGACTTTCAAAGCGGAATTATCTGCCGTATAGGAGCTTGCCGTCCATTCCGCGACGTTGCCGTGCATGTCATGGAGGCCCCAGCGGTTGGCTGGATAGGCGCCGACTTCCCACGAATAGGGCGCGCCGTCGTCGTATTCCTTATGGCAACGGCCCCAGTTCCAGCGGTTCAGGCGGTTGTCGTCGAAATTGGCGAGCCGCACGCCGTTCTGCAAGGCGTCCAGCGTACCAAAATTCCATGGCGTGTCCGTTCCCGCGCGGCAGGCGTATTCCCATTCGTCTTCCGTCGGCAACGTGCATTTGCGGCCGATTTTCGCGGAGAGCCATTGGCAGAAAGCCTGTGCGTCATTCCATGAGATGCGGATGACAGGCTGCTGCGGACGGTTGACAGGCTCGCCGCGGGTGATACGGTCTTTCCAACGTGCGTCCATGAAGGCGCTGTCGTGATCCGGTCTGAAGACTTTGTACTGCTGGTTCGTGATTTCGAACTTGCCAAGCCAGAATGGTTTGTCAATGGAAACGACATGGAGTGCGCGTTCGTCCGCCGCGCCTTGCGCGTCTCCGACGATGGCTTTTCCTGCGGGAATGGCGACGAAGACGATGTCCGTCTGGTCATCCAATTTGAACCGCAGCTCCGTTTCGTTCAGAGCGGCTTGCTGTTGCTTCGCAACGGCTTCGGTGAGCGGCCATCCATCCAGTTGTGGAGCTTCGACGGCGGTGTGTTTATGTTTGGCTGGCGGGATGTATTCCTGTTGCGGCGGCATCGGAATGATGGTTTCGTTCGTGTCGTCGATGAACGCATGGAGCTTCTTGAACTGGTTGCGGCGGTCGATCTGCTCCTGCGACGGCTTATGGTGGGACTGCGACCAATTGGGGGCGTACGGCACGTTGAAGTCGATCCATGTGTAGAGGCGCGACCATTCCTCCTCCGTCAGTTCCACGCCGTGATGGCCTTTTTTGAGCAACTGGACGAGCGGCGACGAATCGGCGTCCCATTCGCCAGGCTTTTGCATGTTGTAGTCCGCCTCGATGCCCGCGCGGCGGACAAATGGATGCAGATTATTATATGCGGGGGAGTAGTTTCCTTTGTAGTCGTCCGGCTTGCGGCGAAGGTCCAGCATGGGCTTGCCGGTCTTGCGGGACGGCTGGCCTGCATGGCAGCCAACGCATTTACGGTCGAGAACAGGCTGGACTTCCTGGTCGAAACCAAATCCGCGGGCATCTCCGTACCACGGTTCAAGCTTGCGTGGTCCTTTGCGGGCGGCGGCATTCGCACGGCCTGGCGAGACGGTATTCTGTGGTTCATGGCAACCGACGCAGCTGACGGTTTCGCCCGGCATGGCGACGAACCATGAACGCATGGTTTGCAATGCTTTACCATGTTCATCCAGCGGTTGGACGAAGACTGGCGTGTTGGCGGGAATCTCGAAGAAGGCGGAGCCATCCGCTTCAACGGGAACGGTGCCGATGATCTGCTTGCAGTCCCATCCGCCATCGTAGCCAGTGGCGTATGTGTCGCCGTTGCCGCCGAAGCGGTAGTGATGCGCGCCGATGCGGAGCTTCTTGACGACGCCTTGCGGATATCCTTTGAGGCCAGGGCCTTGCGTCACGTCGGACATATAGACGAAGCCTTTGTTCTGCTTCAGATTGATTTTCGGCGTGATGACGGGCGGCTTGAAGCGCGGGCGGAGCGGCCGTGCATCGACATAGTTGCCGATGACGATTGGAATGAGATTGTCGTAAATATCGACGAGATAGATACCTGCGGGGGCGTATGGATTGGGCCGCATGGTGGCGAGAAAGTATTTGCCTGCGCCACGATTCGTTTCTGGCTCGGCCAGCGGGTAGGGGGCGGCGAATTTCGGCCATGATTTATCGACCAGATTATCGACGATGACCGGTTCGACCTTTTTGCCGCGGCCCGGTATGCGTTGCACGACGCCGTCGGCCTCATGACGGCCTTTGGCGGGATCGAGAATGATCAGTTCGCCTTGCCTTGCCGTGCCGTGATGGCCTGATACCACGCATGTTACGGCGGACGTATGGCCTGGAATGGCGCGCGGCCAGAACATGGAATTCGGCCAGTAGGAATTAGAACCGTAGTATTCCATCTGGCCCGTGCCGTCCGGATTCATGTGGAAGAGAAGGCGCGAGAAATAGTGCGGTGTGTCCGTGTATTCCCAACGCGTGAAAACGACGCGGCCGTTGTTGAGCACGGTCGGATTCCAGTCGTGGTCTTGGTCATAGCAGAGACGACGTTCATTTTTGCCGTCCGCATCCGCGATGTGGAGATTGGCGACATACCATTGGCCTGTGCAGGGAACGGCCTGTTCGCAGGCCGTGGAGGTGAAGATGATCTGGCCGGACGGCAGGTAGCAACCGTCGAAATGCATGACATGCTGGTTGTTGACAGTCGTGACTTGACGGAGGTTCGAGCCATCGATATTGGCCTCCATGATGTGCCGTCCATTGCCGAAAATCAGTTTTTTCGCATCCCAGTTAAGATCATAGTCGGTGATATTTCCGGGCTTGAAGAGCGGCGTGATTTCGCCATCCGGTTTCACAGGTGAAAGCGTGACGAATTCGTTGCCGAGATGGTTGGCGCCGCTCCAGTTGGAGTTGAACCAATAACCGCCGCGGACCATGATGAGCTTCTCAAAATCCAGCACAGGATTCTGCAGGAGAATATCTTGCGCGATTTTGTCCCAATCCAGATGGAACAGGCGGATTTCACGGAGGGCGGCATGGCCGTTGGCGGCGACGCGTTTCCAGATGTCTTTTGCGAGTTTTTTCATTTCGGCAATGGACGTCAGGAAGCCCGTGCCTTTGACGGCGTATTTTTCCGGGAAGGTGTCGATTTGGTCTTGCACGGCAAGTCGCGTGGATTCAATGGAATGGAGCGTCGCGACGGTTTCCGTCAAAGCCATGATGTCATGGTATCGGGCTTGGTCTTTTGCAAAATTAAGTCCTTCGTCCAACGGCTGGCATTCTTTCTCATATTGGGCCAGAAGCTGTTCCGCTTTCTGACGAACGTCGTCTTCCTGCAACGGGAGGTCTGCGCGGAGTTCGCTGATGCGTTTCAATGACGCTTTGCGGTACTGCCGCGCAACCCACAGTGGTTCGATGCCAGGCGTCCATTCATGGAGCAACCAGCGGATACCCGCCATCGCAAGTTCCTGGTAGTCAACCCATACGCGATCATACTGCTCCCAATCGAGAATGAGACGGTCCACAGGATCCGTGAAGTCGTTGCGCATTTTGTTGAAGAGGGCGCGGCGGCGGTCGATGCGGTGGTTCGGGACGCCGGCCGTCAGGCGTGACTTGCCGATGGCGCATGGCTGGAAATAGAAAAGGCATTTGCCGTCCGCCGCCGTCTGGAGCTTGACGAAAAAGGCGTGGTCGCCTTTCTGGCCGTTTGGCTGCCAGTCAAGCAGGCGGAAGGTCGGATCGGCGTTGACGCGGAAGGCGTTGTCAAGTTGTGCGAAACCTTTCGCGAAGGCGAGTCTCACCAAAAACGGATAGCCGGAATTGAAGTTGCGGGAGATGGAAACAGGGCGGCGGAGGAAAATGACATCGTCCGGTTTGGCGTTGAGGAGGGCGGCGACATCCGTCGCGACGCCGTCTTCAAGCGACGGAAGCGGTTGCCATTTGGCATTTTGCGGCGCGGAATCCGCTTTCGCTTCAGGTGAATCTGCGGCATACGGGCCGGCGAATTCCCACGCCTTCAAAACGGCACCGTGCTCCGGCAGAAGAATGTCGTCCAACTGCTTTTCCCATGACAGGATGTTCTGGCGGTTGGCGAGCATCGTGCCGCTGATTGTTTCCTTTTTCTCATATGACGGCTCTTTGGAAATTTTCTTCAGAAGTTCGCGTCGTGCAAGGATTTCCGGCGGCGGGGCGACGACATCCTGCGGTGTCCCGAAGATTTCGATTTCGATGGCGGCCGTCCATGAATCAGCGGTGTTCTTCGCTTTGGCGGGAGTTCCTGCCAAGACGTTGTAAGTACGCCAGATACGGTATTCGACCCAGTCCGCTTTCGGGAAGATGGGAGAGCCGTCTTTGTTTTCGAAGGTACTGCGGAAACCACCTGCGTTCGGACCGATAACTTTCTCGCCCGTCGTGAGATGCGGGGCTTGTGGAAATTCTGGCAATTGGCCCGGATGGGCCGAATTGTCCGCAAAGCGGATTTCGTAGTCCTGATTGGCGCGTGCATCGATATTGAATGTGTAGAGGCCGGCGGCATGAATCGGCGTGACTTTTCCAAGATAGACGCGGATGATGGTTGGCTTGCCTTCGATATAGACACGGCCTTCGCCGCCGCGGACGCCTGCGTCGCCATCCACAAGAAAACGCAGGGTGTTCGCATCATGGTTCGGCGATGAGAGTTTGGCGATGTCGCGTGCCGCGAGATTGCGGTAAGTGTTCGCTTCGAGAACGTTGGCGAAATCCATGAAGGCGTTGTCGTTGTTCGCCCATGACTGTGTTTTCAGCACGGGCTGTGCAACGGCGGCGACGGCTAAAAGGAGCAGAAGGATGAATTTTTTCATGGTATATGGAAAAGTTTTGGATGAAACTCACATATTATATATAGAAGTATAATCGCATAAATGCAAGATGCAATTTTTTGCACAAATTAAAGGGACATAAGCGACAAAAGGGACAAAAAGGACATGTGACCGATATTGTCCCTTATTTCCCTTTCGTCTCTTTAGTCCCTTCAGTCCCTTTAGTCCCTTGATATTTACCGCCATTCGTGTTTCGGATAGCGGCGGGAGAGGGCGGGCTTGATTTTCGGATATTGGACGGCCCAGAAACTTTCCATGTCCTGCGTGATCTGCACGGTGCGGTTGTTCGGGGCGAGAATATCCATGAGAATCGGAATCCTGCCTCCCGCGACGCGGATGGTGGAAGTCATGTCGTAGATGTCCTGTATGCGGGCACGGCCTTTCGGCGGCTGGCCTGGAACGTAGTCGATTTTCATGCGGCGGCCTTTCGGCAGCGTGATTTGGGCAGGAGCCATCGATTCGACAAATTGAATGTCGTTCGGCGGTAGCAGATGGCGTGCGGCGTCCAGACAGTCTTTCGCTTTGACGGCGCGGTAGGTGGTCTCACCATAGCAGAGGATGCGAAGGATTTTCAGAAAATCGTTGTCATCATATTGCGGCAGAGGATGTTCGGGGAAGGTCTGCGCCGTCCAGCGGACACGTGCAATCCATTTTTCGACATTTTCGTCCCAATTGGGCAGTTGAAGCTTGCCTTCGGCGATTCGTTTGGCGAGAATGTCGGCGGCTTGTTCGGGATTCGGATCGTTTCGGACGGATTCTTCCATGACGAGACCAAGGCAGGTCATGGCGGAGCGGTTGACGACACGTTGCTGTCGTTCGTCCCAGATGACTTCGTTGATATCTTTCCATCCATCTGGAAAATCTTCCCACAACCATTCTTCGCGGATTCCGGAAGCAAGCGAAAGGACGAGTTTGGAAGCCTGTACGCCTGAAGCATTTGCTTCACGGATTTCGGCGGCGATGAAGAGCCGTTCGTCCCGCGCAACGGAATTCTTGTCGAGCTCCGCGCGACGGTCATTCGGAATATCGCAGAGCAGGGAACCGTTGTCGCGTCGTTTAGCGAGACGGTCTGGAAATGTACGGAGGAGACAGCGGAGGAAGGCGAGTTCAGGATTACCGTTAGCCGTAGCATTTTCGCCCCAATGGAGACGTTGCGCATTGCGGACAAGATCGTCCGTCGCTCGCGAAACATCTCGTGCGGCGGCAGGATGGATACCGAGCGATTGGCAGATGTCCGGCGAGAAATGCGCATTGCGGGCGATATCCAGAAGTTCCGTTAAATGAAGGAAATCCGACTGCGGTAAATCTTCATGGCGTTTCTTCTGCTTCGCATCCTGCCTGTGTTGTTTGCGGATTTCGTTGTCGGTCGAACTGTTGGTGACGAGCGGTCGTTCAGAAACGATGGCGGCGGCCGTCGCGGCGAGACGGAGGCAGCCACTGTCAGCTCCAAGCTTCAGCAGAAGTGCGAGCCGCGGATGGGCGGGAATGGCCTGCAATTGGCGGCCGAGCTCTGTAACACCGCCGAAATCAGGCTTTAGCAACGCAAGTTTCTCCAGCAGGGAAACAGCTTCGCGAAGCATCTTTTCGGGCGGCGTGTCAAACCATGGGAATTCGAACGGATTGGCGAAACCGAGCGACACGACGGCGAGGACGGTTTCCGCCAAATCCAATCGTTGGATTTCTGGAATGGATTTTGATGGTTTCGCATTTTGTTCTAGTTCGGACCACAACCGTTGGCATGTGCCTGCGGCTTCGCGGCCTGCGCGGCCGGCCCGCTGGTCGGCCGCGTCACGCGCTATCTGCTTTGTTTCCAAGATGTTGACACCGCGTGACGCTTCGTAACGGGCGGTGCGAACGAGCCCTGAATCAATCACATGACGCACGCCTGGAATCGTGAGCGATGTTTCCGCTATATTCGTGGCGACAATGACTTTTCTTTTGTCCGACGGCTCCATAACGGCGTGTTGCGCATCTGGTGGCAAATCGCCATAGAGTGGCAGGAAAACAACTGGTTCACCAAAAGAGATTTTCTGGCATTCTTCAATTGTCCTGCGGATTTCGTAAGCGCCTGGCATAAAGATCAATATGTCGCCGGGCTTGTTGAGACGAATTAACAGGCGGATGGCGTTGGCCGCTCCCGCATAGGGGGATGTGGGGAAGGGCGGCTTGAGATAGACCGTTTCAATCGGGAAGAGGCGTCCTTCGGCGTGAAGATGCGGGCAATCGCCTAGATAGTCGCAAATAGGCTCTGCATCGAGAGTTGCGGACATGACGATGAGTTTCAAATCAGGCCGATTGTTTTTGCGGACATGGGCGGCCATGGCGAGCCCCAAATCCGTGTTGATGCTTCGCTCGTGAAATTCATCGAAAACGATGGCTCCAACGCCCGGCAGGCTACGATTGCTGATGAGCATGCGTGTCAGAATGCCTTCCGTGATGAAGAGGATGCGTGTCTCCTGCGACGCAACTCGTTCGTAGCGTGTTTGATAGCCAACAACGTCGCCGATTTTCGTATTTATTTCCGCGGCGATTCGCTCCGCGAGCATTCGCGTGGCGAGACGGCGCGGCTGCAAAACAAGAATGCGCTGATCTTGCGGCACGGCTTCCAGCAGAAATTTCGGAATCTGTGTGGATTTACCAGAACCCGTCGGAGCGGAGATAACGACTTGCCCTTTGGCGGCTAACGCCTCCAAAAAGGCTTGTTTGATTTCGAATATTGGTAAGTTATTCATGGAGATTCTAGATATTCTGGAAGTTCTGGATATTCTGGATTAGCTGAGGTTCCAAGGAATCAAGAACTTACAGTAGTAACAGAAGTTTTAGGAGAAAACAAGAGCATGCCAATTTTGTTCTATTTGCTCAGCCATGAGCGGAGCAGAAATACGCCGCAGGGCGGCAAGCGTTTCCACCACGAATTGGACATGCCATGGTCGCGATAACTGTCCTTTGCAGGGCAGTGGCGGGAGGTCGGGACAGTCTGTTTCGGAGAGAATCCTGTCTGACGGCGCGAAGACGGCGGCGGCGTGGATGCGGCGCGCGTCAGGATAGGTGACAGGACCACAAAAAGAAAGGTAAAGACCTAAATCCAAGAGCTTTCTGGCGATTTCAGGGCTTCCCGTGAAATGATGGCAGATGCCATGGAGTTCCGTG
>JAFZAB010000138.1 GCA_017548425.1 Victivallales bacterium | reverse complement strand
GCCCGTGACGATGATGGAGGCGATGACGGGCATGAGGGGAATGACGATAATGCCCAGCAAATCAAAGGATTGCGATGACTGATGTTCTGTGAAGAAGAACCAAATCGTGACGAGAGCGATCAAAGCGATGATGGAGAGCAATGAAACGGCGAGAATGTCGCGTTTGACGGCGCGTTCATTCTCCAGATTGTGTTTCAATGGGGAGACGATGGTCGCTGTGACGTCAGGAAGATGTTGGTGGACAGTAGCTTCAATGCTATAAAAAAGTGTGGCGATGTCGCCAGAGGACGGTGCTTCGGAGAAGTCTGCGTTGATGAGAATCAGTACGCGTTGCGCGTCTGCATCCGTCAAGAATGGATACAGCGACGAAGCGTTGTAGCCGCCGAGGCTGCGGAAACGTTCGAGCAGTCGGTAGTATGGAAGGCGGAAGCCAAAAGGATCGGCCCGTTGGTCTGCAATGGGCGTGCCCGGCAGGGCAAGCGCCTTGCGAATGGTCATGACGGCTTCCGCTGGCGAGGCATTGTCGAGAATGGAAGCGTCTGCAATCAAAGGAAGTGCGGCGATGAGCGATGACATGACATCCGTGTTTTCTGGCATAAAACGGAAATCGACAGATTCGACATAGCGCTGTTTTCGAAGAGCTTCAACCAATTCGTCCAATTTTGGCAGAAGCGGCGGCGCACCATTGGGAATACCTGTATCTAATTCCAATTGAATGGATTGCGTGAGATGGCTGGACTGCATGACGTGATACATGTTGCCCGATATGGAATCGTTGGGAAACATGTAGGTTAAGTCGTTGGTGTAACGTCCAATAAAGATAGCCGCCCCAATCGACGCGCAGAGAAGCAGGGCAACGGCGATCCACAGTTGCCTGCGATGTCTGAGTGCGAAGATGAGAAGGCGGACGGCCATTATATGAGTGGTTAGTGGTTAGTGGTTGGCTGCTTCGCAGAGCTAAAAGCTTAAAGCTTAAAGCTTAAAGCGAAATACAGGCTTCCTTCTGTGGAACTAATGATTAGGGAAATCTGTGGTAACGTTTTAACCTTGTCGAGCGATGTTTCCTTCGCGGCGTTTACGGAATATGGAATGTTTTTTCGGGAATCGTCTGGTTGTTGATGACGTTTTCGAATTCAAGCGTGATGAGATCGTCTGTCTTTTCGCGGAAAACGACTTTTTCAACGGTGTTAAACGTTGAATTGAAATGGATTGTGATTTCCTTGAAGAACATCTGGATGGCGGTGGCAAGCGGCGTGAGTTTGATGGAATGGTCATCGACGACGTCTATGGTGAAATCCTGTTTCAACGCGAGAAGATCGCCGTTCATCCATTGCGATTGAAGCTTGAAAATCAACTGGATCCATGGATATTTGTCCACCGCAAGGGAGGTCGTCTTTTTCGTTTCGCCGTCCCAGAATTTCATGCCCTGCGGCATAATGAGACAGATGGAATGGAGCGGCTTCGTCGTGATCCATGCGAGACGGCTTCCCGCCTCCTGAGCGAATTCGCCATTGATAACCATGTCGAAATCAAGGTCTTCCAAATGGCGGGTCTGCGTGAAATCGGCCTGTACAGATTTGTTCTGCGCAAGTGGCTTGAGCTTTTCGGCGAATTCCTCCAAAGAAGGCGCACTGAAGGCGGGAACGATTAACAGAAAAGATAAAATAATGATTATAAAAGACATACGCTGATTTCTCCTTGGGCGCAGAGCGTGTTGTTGGCGGTTTGAATGTCAAATGTGATGACGCCCCAATTATCGACGGGGGATTCTTCCTTCAGATTGATGACGATGTCATCGTTGACATGGATGTCATGGAAAAATTGGATATCCCGTGCGAGAGCCAGAAAGCCTTGGGCGACAACGCCTTGGTTGCGACATGTGTTGATGGCGGCGGTGGCTTGGCCGACAAGCTCTGGAACGACTGTACGGTCGAGAATACCGTCGGAATTTAGAAAGCGGTTGTCCGGACGGATATGTGCCGTGGCGCGGCCGTTAGGCCTGATTTCCAAAATGGAATCAATCATGGCCATTGGCGGCTTGTGCGGCAGAAACGGTGCGGCTGGTATGGGAATGCTATTCATAAAACGCTATCGTAAATCATAGAAACGGAGCGGTTTGCGGGTGGAACCGAAAACCTTCTTGTGAGCTTCCTGCGGCGTGACGGTGTGCAGACGAACGTTGACGCGCGTTTTGGCGATAAGCTTTTCGCGAATATGGTTGGATTCCATATCTCCCTCTCTGAAAGAGATATAGAGATCGATTTCATCGGAAAGTCCCGTGCCGGAAACTTCCATGTAGAAGTTATCGACGGCATCGATTTGTTCGAGAACATTAAAGAAACTGGCGGGATAGAGCGTTGTGCCTTTCACTTTGAGCATCTGTGCTTTACGTGCGAAAATCGGGCCGAGGCGCGGCGTGTGGCGGCCGCATGGGCATGGTTCGGGAATGATGAAGCTCAAATCGCCTGTGCGGAAACGGATGAGCGGCATGCCTTGAACTTGCAATGGCGTGACGACGACTTCGCCGACTTCACCGGGCGGTAACGGATTTCCCTGTTCATCAATGATTTCCACCAGTCCGAGATCCGCCGGTGGATGGCCGCCGCGACGTTCCTTGCATTCGTTGAAACTTGTGACCATTTCGGACGACGCATAGGTGGAATAGACGCAGTCCGGCCAGAAGTTCTCAAGCTTCTGCGCAAGCGGCGTTCGTTGCATCTCCTTGGAATACAACGGTTCACCAATGCAGAGGATATGTTTGATGGAGGAAAGGTCGATGGCGTTGTCCGTCAAAAACTGGCCGAGCTTGGCGAGAAACGACGGAACGCCGATGATGGCCGTCACTTTGTTGTTCTGAATGATATCCGCATGGCTTTCCAACGTGTTGAGGCCGTTGCGGATAACGGCACCACCGAGCAGAACGACGCCAGTCGAATAGGCGAGCCCCGCGATGAAGCAGCGGTCGAGCGTACAGGTGATGAGGGCGATGTCCTCCGCGTTCATGCCTGTGGATTTGAAGCCGACGGCGTCGTTGTAGCCAAGGCGATGGACGTCATTAAAGGTATAGACGATTTTGCAAGGTCTTCCGGTCGTGCCGCTTGTGAAGACAATGTCAGAAATGTCCCGTTGCGGAACGGCGATGAAATCTTCATTGCGTTCATGGACGTCATGCTTGGAGGTCAGAGGAAGGTCTTTCAAATCGTCAAGCGTGAGTGGACGGTTTGGCAGATGGGCGAGTTTTTCGCGATAGAACGGCGAATGGAGCTTGCAATGCTGGACATGCTCGTTGAGGAGGCGTTCCTGCTCGCGGCGGATGACGTCCGGCGGTTGCATGGAGAGTTCATAATTCAGATTGAATGTTGACATGGCGGTGTTTGCGGGGCTGCGATGGTTGGAAGGTGGTTCAACGGCTGTCCAGTTCCGCGTCCAGCCGTTGGTTTTCCTGCTGGATCATGTCATGGACTCTTTTCTTAAACACGAAGGCGGAGGGAAAGTTCCGATACGTTTCCGGCATGATTGGCGGAAGTCGTTTGACAATGATTCCCTTGGACTTGTGAAAATGGAAGCTGCGGTCTGGAAAGCGTTCGTTTCCGGCAATGCAGCATGGATAGACAGGGATTCCGAGCTCCATGGCAAGACGGAAGATTCCACTGTGGAAACTGTTCATGTTTCGCGAGCCGGAACGTGTGCCCTCCGGGAAGGCGATGACGTTTACGTTGTTGTCTATCAAGCTCTTGAAGAGTTTTGGATATTCCTCCAACGAGATTTTCGTGGAATCCAGATAACCTGCCAATCGCGCGTTGAAACCGAAGAACGGAAGTTTCATCGGCCAGCCGTTGACGATTTGAACGGCTTCGACACCGAAAAGAGCCATGAGAAACGCATCTGTTCCAGCCCGATGATTGCAAACGTAAATGCCTGGAGGCGTGTTGGTTCCGGCTTCGTCTCGATACTCGATGCGGATGAATGGACGCAACCCGAGATGGATGACGGAGCGGCCAAGATTCAAGACGATGAATGAACACATGTAATGTTCCCGCCTCATCTTGGGAAGAAGCAAGATGCATAAGTAGGGAATCAGAACGACCGCACTGTACAGGGCGATGCTGATTGCCATAGAGATGAAGACGAGAATCGTAAGCACGATTGGATTGAAGGTTGTTGGGAATTACTTCTCAAGCTTTTCGATGACTTCCGGATGCTCGGCGATGATTTTCTCGACGAGGTCGTAAACATCTTGGAGCGTGCGGATTTGGAGCAGATCCTTGTTGTCGCGGAGCGGAATCTGGAAGGTATGCTGGAGGCCGGTGATCAGATCGACGATGTCCAGACTGTCGAGTTCAAGGTCTTCGAAGATTTTCTTTTCGGGCGTCAAATCCTGTGAATCGAGCTCGAATTTGTCAACGAAAATCTTGTTGATGAGCTGAATGATTTTGTCTCGGTTCATGTGTTATCGGTTGGTAATTAGATATTACGGATGATCAAGGCGGCGTTGACGCCGCCGAAGGCGATGCAGTTTTTGAGAACGGTCTTGATTGGCTTTTTCAATGGTGTGGTCGGTAGATTGAGCGCGGTGCATTCTTCCGACGGCGTTTCGAGATTGAAATTCGGAAGGATGACGCCATGCTTCATCATTTCAATGACGACGGACAATTCGAGGGCTCCTGACGCGCCAAGCGTATGGCCGAGCTGTCCTTTCAGGCTGGAGACGGGAACGTCTCCGCCGAAAACGTTTGCGATGGCGATGGCCTCTTCGCGGTCGCCCGCGACCGTGCTGGTCGCATGAGCGGAAACATAGTCGATTTCCTGCGGAGATAATCCCGCGTCTTCCAACGCGAGATGCATGCATCGTTCGATGGAGACGTGGTCCGATTGGCTGATTTGGGCGCCAGTGCAGTTGGTGGCGTAACCGATGATTTCCGCAAGTGGCTGGGCTCCTCTGGCTTGCGCATGCTCCAACGTTTCGATGAAAAGCATTCCCGCGCCGTCGCCGCAGACGAGTCCGCAGCGTTTGGCGTCAAACGGTCGCGACAACTGCTGGATGGGAATGCCTGGCTCTTCAGCGAGAGCGTGAAGGAGGCGGAAGGATTCGATGACGACGGGGGCCGTCTCGTCGCTGCCGCCCGCGATGAAAGCGTCCTGCTTGCCGAGAAGGATTTGCTCATAGGCGAGTCCGATGGACTGCAGGGAGGAAGCACAAGCAGAGCAGGGCGAAAGCTGTATCCCGTTGATGCCAAAGTAATTGGCGATGTTGAACGCTGAAGAATGCGAAACGATTCTGAAAAAATGGCAGGCGGACAAGTCATAGAAGACTTTGTTGACGAGCGCGGCCGCTGCTTCGTAAGTTTGTGACGACGAACCCAATGTGGAGCTGGCGATGCAGCCAGTTCGCCCGTTGGTCAACAATTCGGAAGAGGCGTTGGCCTCTTTCAGGGCGTTTTGGGCGGCAAGCGTTGCGTAAAGCGCGGCAGGCCCCATGGAACGGCGATGATGTCTGCTGACGGATTTGGCGACTTCCTGCGGCAATTCGACGCCTGCGGCGATGGCCATTCTGGTGGTCTGCATCAGCTCGATCCATTCAGGCCGCTCCTTGACGGCGGATTTGCCGTCGAGGAGCGCTTGGAAGAGCTCCTGCCGATTGTAGCCCAAGGCGCTTGTCACGCCGGCCCCTGTTATGACGATACGTCGTTTCATGTTGAATCAGTTGACTTTGAGTGTTCCTTTGCCGACGAGCTTCAGAATGAGAGCCTGATGTTCGGGATACCACTCGAAGGGAATCGCCTTGCCATTCCATGTGACGCTGGCAGGCTTCAATGGGATGCCGGAGACGAGCACTTCCGTCTTGTCTTTCGGCCACAGTTTCAATTCAGCCGTGAAATTGGCGGAATCGCCAACGATGTGGCTGGCGGTGCCCAAGAGATGGATGAGGCTGCCCGTGCAGATTGGGAATTTGCCGAACATGTTGCCGCGGTTATAGGCTTCGGCAAGACCGATTTGGACGGTTCCCGGATTGATGGCGGGACCGTCGCTCTGCTGTGCTTTTAGCAGGTAATAGTCCGGCAGAAGGCCTTGGCGGACTTCATCGTCAAGTTGGAAGCTTTCCTGCAGGCCTGTGATGGTGATGCCTGTCGCGACTTTGTTCCAGAAAGCACGTTCGTTCTTGTCTTTCAACAGGTTGCTGTAGAACAGAAGGCTGTTTCTGTAAACGAGACCGCACCATTGGACGGGCTGGCCGATCCAATAGGGAGCCTGCCAGTTGGTGGCGCCCATGACGGCGATTGTGGCGTAACGGCCGATGGGGCCGTAGTCCAAAGCGGGATCGACGAGATAGATGAAGAGGAGGCCCGTCGTCGCCCAATAGTCGGCCTCTTCAAGATACCGTTCGTCACCGCTGATGGCGTAGGCGGCCGCCGCGAGATCGAGCATGTAAGCGGATCCGAGAATATCCGGCGTATGGAGCGGGACTTCCCACGTCTGAGCGCCGCGTGGGGCATCGTTTTTATAGAGCTTCAGGACTTTATCCGCCTTGAGGAGGAAATCGTGGCGGAGCTCCGGATTGCCGTCCGCCAGAACAGTGCCGACGGCGTTGGAGAGGTTGGCGGCGGTGAGGCCGTTGGCGTGGTCAGTCCAATGGGTGATACCGTAATTCGGTCTTGGCGCCTGATAGGGAGTGAAATGGATACTGCCGTCTTCGCGAACTCTTTTCAAGGAATTGTTCGCCGCTTTCAGGTAGCCGTCCAGCCATTCTTTCGTGCGGTTGAAATAGAGATAAGCGTAGATGGTCTGGCGGCCATGGGCGACGCCGTTGTGGATGTGATTGCCATTCTTATAGAAGTTTGCGACTTCCGCAAGGCGTTCATTGGAGCGTTTGACGATGTCTTTGTTGGCGGACGTGCGGGCGATCCAGTTCAGATAAAGGAGGGCGTCCGTCGCGGGCTGCGGCCCGAAGTTGTTGCCCCACACGGCATGGCGCCATTTGTTGTCAATATAGAGTTTTGAATCGAGCCAGCCGTGGGCGAGAAGGTTGATGGCGGACTGGAAGCCGCGCTTGTATGTCGGCACGGACGGCAGCGGATTCTGGCTGATGAACTGCTTGACGGCGGGAATGACGCTACCGCCTTTGCCTGCGCTGATGACCTGCGTCATGGCATGGACGGAATCCGCCTTCCAGTTGAGCGGTTCATAGACGTTCAAATTGTTTTCAAAACGGCCCTCATGAACGCTCGGCGACCAAAGTGCGAAGAGGCTGGCTCCGGATTTGAACTGACGATCCGGCGTGTCGAAAATGGTCGCAGGATAGTCGTAGTAGTTCCAAGAGAGGGAGAGCCATGTTTCGTTGGGGCTGACGATGGCCATCATCGGGAAGCAGAGCTTGTGTTCCGAAACCATCATGCGGTTGGCCTTTGCGCCGCGGACATCGAGTTCGTTGGAGGACGGTTCATTTTGGAGGTATTCGATGCCGGGCAGCGTGGCTTGGATTTTCTTTTCGCCGAAGGAACCAAGGCCGGGGAATAACGTAATCCACGGGAAATGACCGACTTGGCGATCCTGATCGACCATCGCGCTCGTCGTGATCTCAATGGAATTGCCCGTCAACGGCTTGAATTTGCGGATGATGACCCATTTGCCGCCGTCTGGATCCGTCAGCTTGCAGACGGCCTTCAATTCTTTGGCGGTCGCCGTCACTTTGGTGGACGTGCCTTTCAGCGAAATAGCCGTTCCTTTATCGTTTGCCAGAATGGCGATTTCCGGATTGGAATGGCCGCAGGCGAGACGTTCGCCGGCGTATTCGATGACGTAAGCGTCCCACGTCGTCGGATCATGGCGGACGACGAGCTTGCCAGAGGTGATTTTCGGTGCGTCCGCCGCGACGTCAATAGACGTGACGGGAGCGGGATTGAAGCTGTAAAGCGTTGGAACAGGCGTGACTTTGATGGATTCGATCGTGATGCCGCCGCCACGATTCGTGGGATCGATGCGAAGCCGCGCGCCATCCGGCTGCTTGGGAATCATGACGCGTTCGGTCTGCCATTTGTTATCGTTGTTGGACTTGACGGTGACGGCGTTTTCTGCACGGAAGCCGCGGCCATAGAAGATTTCGACCGATTGTGAACCATATCCTTTGAATTTGATTTCCAGATACATCTGGCTGAATTCACCTTGCGGCCAATTGTGGAGCGCGGGACCTTCAATCCATGGATCCTCTATGTCAGGCTTGCAAACGACGACCAAGCCTTCCGTTGAGCCTTTTACGGATTCAACGTTGACGTTGCCGATATAGCCGTTTGTCTTGCCGTTTGTGAAATCCAGAAGCGTGATGGTCTCCGCGGCCGCCGCGGAAAAAAGGCAACTTGTCATCAAAGCCAGAATGAATCGTGTCATGTGTCCTCCAAGGTGCAATATCTGTTATGTTCTTATAAACATTAATGTAAAGAGACTAACTTATCCTGTTGTTGATAAAGTTCAAATCAAAAGCACGAGATAACGAGTAAAAAGCCGTCCAAAAGCATGAAAAACTGGAGATGCTCCATGGAGTTTTTCCTTTGGTTTCATAAAAATGGGTGGCTTCGGTCCTTTCTTAAATATTGATGAAGATGAATGAAAAATTGTGTTCGGGGAAAAAATAAAAGGTCTTTTTGGCGTTTAATGAGTATCATGAAAAACAAAATATCTTGCGGAAATGGCCATTCCGATGAATGCATGTCTGATGAAAGAAAAGGAGATGTTAAGATGAGACAAACTATTCCGATGCTGATTCTTATGATTTTATGGACGGTGACTGGCGCCATGGCGCAGCCGCAACATGGCGGGGAGAAGCCACGCCCTTTGCATGAGGGCGGTCATGGCCCTGGCGGTCCGGTTGGTCCTGCTCCTTTTGGCCCTGGTGGTCCTGCTCCTTTTGGCCCTGGCGGTCCGGGCGGGGCACATCAAACCGTGACGGGAAGCGCCGTGGAGGTCTTCTCCGGTTCGAAAGGATCATGCGCATTGCCGTCGTTGCAGGTTCAAGCCACGACGATAAACGAGTCTGCCGTGCATGTCAAAAACGGCGCGATTTGCAGTGTCGCGCAAGTGGCGATCCAGAAGACTGGCGATACGACGTCGGAGGAATCAAGCAATTTCAATGGCTTGAATGCGGCAATCGGCGTTTGGAAAGGTTCCAAGATGACCATTGACGGCGGCAGCATCCAAACGAACGGCGACGGTGCCAACGCCATTTTTGCCTGGGGGCCAGACGCGCAAGTGGAAGTCAGCAAAGTCTTGATTCGCACGGCTGCCAATTCATCTCGCGGTCTGGATGCGACTTATGGAGGAACCATCAAAGGACGCAATCTGACCATTGAGACGAAAGGCGCGCATTGCGCCACTCTGGCGACTGATCGCGGCGGCGGCCATGTCCATGTGGAGAATGTCCGCGGGACGACGGCTGGCGAAGGTTCGCCCGGCATCTATTCCACGGGGGACATTCGTGCCGTCAATAGTCGTTTTGAGGCATTTGGTTCGGAAGCGGCCGTCATTGAAGGGAAGAATACCATTCATGTGACGAATTGCGAACTGATTGGCCATCGTCTTTGCGGGGCGATGCTCTATCAAAGTTTTTCTGGAGATGCGGAGGTTGGAACAAGCCTTTTTGATATGAATGGCGGTTTGTTGGACGCACAGAAAGGACCTGTCTTCTTTGTGACGAATACGAAGGCCGTCGTCAAAATGAAGAATGCAACCTTGCGTTCCGCCGATGGTATATTGGCGAAAGCGGCTGTCGCGAGATGGGGGCGAACCGGAAAGAATGGCGGTCATCTTGTGCTGTCGGCAGAGGAACAGCAATTGAATGGGACGGTGGAAGTCGATGACATCAGCAGCATTACATTGATTCTTGAGCAAAAGACGGTCTTCAACGGAGCCACGAACACGGCAGGCGGAGCGGGCAAGGTCAATCTGACGCTTAACGACGGTAGCCGCTGGAATGTCACGGGAACCTCCTATATTGATCAGATTGCCTGCCCTGAGGCGAATTTGAACACACTCGTGCAACGCATTCAGAGCAATGGCCATACCATCTATTATAGAAAAACGCAAGGCGCGTTGGATGGACGGACTTTCAAGTTGCCTGACGGCGGAAAATTGGTATATGCGGAAGCTCCGCAGGCCAAGATTCCAGCCACGGTTGAACAGATGCACCATCAGCCGCCGCGTCCGCCGCGTCCATGACAAAGATGCATGTCAAATGATTGTCTGTCAATCAAAAGAAAGTCATAAAAAATCCAGCGGATGTCATCATGATTTTTTCAAAGTTTATGATGGCATCCGCTGATTTTTTGATGTAGTTGTGTCCAGATGTGTCGGTTTCAGTCGGCAGGCTGGGCTTTCGGATAGAAGGCGTAGTTTCTGTAATCGACGCATTCGAGAACGACGCCGTCCGCCTGCACGTCCCGTGTGATGTCCAGAAGCTTCTGGGCGATTTCGCGGGCGGGAAGCTGTGTCGCCTCATGGTATTCCTGCATGCCTTTTCGGGTGAAATTATAGCTTTGCACAGGGAAGAAGACTTGGCATTTTCCATGGCAGAAGTCCATGATTTCACGATATTTCGCTTGCGTGCTGCCAAACGGGTCCTTTCGATTCCAGTTGACGGCCATGACGACGAGTCCGTCAATAAGTCCTTCATTGACGAAGCGTTTCCAATCGATGCCGCGTGTGATGAGTAATTCGTCATAGTTAGGTCTGTCTTGTGCGAGAGAAACTCCTAGTAGAAGGCGGACTTTGCGCGGCTGTGCGTCTAGCCTTAAACGCATCTGTTTGAAGTAGTTGTGGACTGTTTCGGCGATGAATGCACACCATTTCGGATCGGATGCGGTTTTGGGCGGTTGCGTATGGAATGTGTTCTCCCAGCGTTTCAATTCTGGAGCGACATATTCGTAGGCGGGTGTCCAGCCGCCGCTGCGCCATGTGTCAATGAAAATGGTTTCCGCACCACGTTCAAGCAGTTCATCCAGAATGCGAAGCTTGTGGGCGACGACTTCTGGATAGGCGAGGCTTGTGCGGCCGGACCATGGCGTGCCGCTGGCGTCAACGCCCCAATATTGCGGATGTTCGAGATTCCATGCACCGAACGTCCAGCCCATCCAATGCGTCTCTTCAAACGGCCAATGGACGCCTGGTTTGAGGCCGCGTGATTTCACGACGGCGAGCATGTGGCTGATGATGTCCGGCTCCGCTTCGTTGTAGCAGACCCAGCCATGAATTTCGCTTTCGTTCTGAATGGAACGGCGTTTATCTATTGGCGCGACGGTCTTTGGAAAAGATTCCTCTTTGCTTTGATAGCGCATGACGGAGCCGGAGCAGGGCCGCCAGAGTATGGTCGTCGGATTCGTTTGTTCAACAACATGGTCGAGAATCTTTTCGCAGCCTTCGGCGGTTTCCGAATCAAATAGGAATTTTGTTTTGTCTGTTGGATTGCGGACTCCCGCAAAGTCATAATGGTCAACAAGCGCCAAGATTTCCAACGGTTTGGAATTCTGTTGGGCGATAATGGCGTTGCAAGCCAGTAGGGCGGTGAGAAGACCAGTGGAAAAAGTATGTTTCATGTTGTATTTCTAGGGGGGGTAATATGGCTGAATTCTGGATATTCTGGATATTCTGGATGTTCTGGAAATAGGTGGTATCCAGATCTTCCAGCAAATCCAGAACTTCCAGAATACAGTAGGTAGCTGAGTATCGTATTTTACGGTTTCTATTCGCTGAAAATCTCGTCCAGATGGAGCGGGCGTGGAATGCTGTCTGGATAGCCGAGGCCGCATTCAAACGCGGAAACAGTGCCGTGGAGACGGAATGTATTGCCGTCGCCGCCGAAGACGAGTTTTTCGGCTTGCCCGAGCGTGACGGATTTGGTATGCTGGGTGGTCAACGGAGGTTGTCCGTCTATGATCAATCGCATGGTGCCGTCCGTTTCATGGACGGCGACGACATTGTATTCATGATTCAACTGTAGTTTGTTGACGCTGAAAAGTCCTAAATACTGTTTTGAAGGGGAACGGGATGCGAACGCAAGTTTCTGATCTTGCATGACATGAAGCTGCCATGAAAGATAGAATCCTGGATAGATGGCGCCGCAGATGACTTGTGATTCTTTTGTGAATTCACGAATGATGAACGTAACTTTAAAATAGAATGTTTCGTCTCCAAAATCCAGCCGAGGTGGTTTATTGAATGCATAAAATCCGTCTTGGACGGTTGTTGCTTCAATCCTTTCGCTGTCTGAATTGACGATGGCGGGGGCTTGCGGATTGGTCAAATCAAGCCTTTGCGCAAGACGCGGTTTGGCGTCGTCATGCTGTTGGGGCGGCAATGGATTCGGTACGAGTTTGGTCAGTTCAATTCGATAGAGCTTATAGAGACCGGATGAATTGTTTTCATATACGATGGCTTTGCCGTCAGAAGTCCAGACGGGATTTTTTGAATTGCCCGAACCTGTGTCAAGTCGTGTAAATCGTTTGGCACGAGGTTCAAAGATATAGATTCCCCAACCCAAATCGCCATTTTGATAGCCTGTGCAGGCGATGAATTGGCCGTCTGGCGACCATTTGGGAGAATAGCAGCTCATATTGGCGTCTGACAGTGGCGCGTTTTGTGTCAAATCGCTTGTTCGAGCGACAATTAACCGCCAGTTCCCATACGTGCCTTTCAATTGCGCCCAGCAGATATATTTCCCGTCATTTGAAATAGTTGGAGATGCGATGGCGTCAAAATTCCCGCCGCTGATGAAGGCGTATTCTGTTACAGGTGATGATATATTTTGCAAATCAAGCGTTGCCAGATGGGAGCCATCTCCAATCTTTGCACGATTGCGGGACGTGGCGAGCCAAAGGGTATGTCCATCTGGTGCTACAGTTGGCGTGAAATCACGCCAACGGCCCGTCGTCAAGCGGGTATTCGTTCCGTCTTGGAGATTGAGAAGAAAAAGGTTGCAACCGTCTTGCGAATGCGATTCTATGGCTTGTGCAGAGGTCTGGTTGGGATTGATCAAGGCGTAGATGAGTTTGCCATCCGGCGTCCATGTCGGATGGATGGTGTGGCCTTCAGGCGTGGTTACGGAGCGGATTTTGCCGTCATGCGAAAGAATCTTCAGGCGGTTGAAGCCGTTTGCGTCCGACTGAAAGGCGATGTCGCCGTTGGCGGCGACGGCTGGCTCCGTGTCATTTCCAACGCCAAATGTTAGTTGTTTGGGAGACGTATGTTGAAGCCATGAGACGTCTGCCGCGTGAAGTGGTGTCAGCATGCAGAGCGCAAGGCAACCGAAGAAGAAGGAGTGGCGTTGGTTCATGGCGCAGAGGAAAGGGACAAAAAGGACGAAAAGGACGAAAGAGACGAAAGAGACGAAAGGGACAAAAGAGATGAATGGGATAATTTGCTGTAAGCAGATGGTAAACATGCGCTTCGGCATCCATGAAAGATGCCGAAGCGCATGTGTCATGCGGCTGTAAAATATGCCTTACTGGACGTCTTCCGCGAGTTCGACGGTGTCGTCTTCGCTCATTTCGTCGTCGTCAGGCTGGCCTTGCATGGGGATGCCTTTGTTGGCGGCCAGTTTCTCCTGGATTTTCGCGAGCAGTTTGGCTTCGAGGGCGGGATCCTGCTCGATGGCCTTCTTGGTTTGTTCACGGCCTTGGGCGATTTGGATGTCGTCCATGGCGAACCATGAGCCGCGCTTTTCGAGGAGCTTCATATCGAGCGCGACGTCCATCAGGGAACCTGCGCGGGAGATGCCTTCGGAGTACATGATGTCGAATTCGCATTCCTGGAAAGGCGGCGCGAGTTTGTTTTTGACGACTTTCACCTTCACGCGGCTGCCGGCGGCGACGCCGTCGGCGCCTTTGATCGTGGCGATGCGGCGGATGTCCAGACGGATGGACGCGTAGAATTTCAACGCGCGCCCGCCCGTGGTGGTTTCCGGATTGCCGAACATCACGCCGATCTTTTCACGGATCTGGTTCGTGAAGATGACGCATGTGTTTGATTTGGCGATGATGGCGGTCAGTTTCCTGAGGGCCTGCGACATCAGGCGGGCCTGCAGACCGACGTGGCTGTCTCCCATCTGGCCTTCGATTTCCGCGCGGGGCACGAGGGCGGCGACTGAGTCGATGACCAATACGTCAATCGCATTGGAATGGACGAGCGTGTCCGCGATGTTCAAGGCGTCTTCGCCGCAGTCCGGCTGGGAGACGATCAGATTGTCCGTATCGACGCCGATGATTTTGGCGTATTTCGGATCAAGCGCGTGCTCCGTGTCGATGTAGGCGCATGTGCCGCCGGCCTTCTGGGCGTTGGCGACGACATGGAGACAGACGGTCGTTTTACCAGAGGATTCGGGACCGTAGATTTCAATGACGCGGCCACGCGGGAAGCCGCCGATGCCCATGGCGATGTCAAGAGCCATGGCTCCCGACGGAATGACGGGAATTTCGATGTGGGACTGGTCGCCCAGCCTCATGATGGAGCCTTTGCCAAATTCCTTTTCGATTTGACCAAGGGCGATTTTGAGATTTCTCTCTTTTGCATCGTCAACTTTGCTTGCGGATGCGGCTGATTCTCTGGCCATGTTTGTTCCTTTTGTTGATTGTGTTGATTTTATGTGAAATGGAAGGCTTTATATGAAAAGTTCCTCTCTCAATGGTTTGTTTCGAGAAGGCCGGTGATGAGCAGGTTGATGGCGGCGTTAACAGTCCGCTGGCGGACCGTGTCTCGCAAACCACTGAAATGGAATGTCTTGACGCAACGCCAATGCGGCGCGAAAGCGCCGATGACGACGGTTCCAACAGGCTTTTCAGGCGTTCCGCCGCCTGGTCCGGCGATGCCGCTGACGGCGACGCCGGCCTGCACGTCAAATCGCATCTGAAGACCGTCCAACATCTGATGGACGGTCGCTTCACTGACGGCGCCATGCCGCTGAAGCGTCTCTTCATGAACGCCTAAGACGTTCATTTTCCATTCGTTGGCGTAGGTGACGACTCCGCCGACGATCCATTCGGACGATCCAGCCGTGTCCGTCATGGCGGCGGCGATGCCGCCGCCTGTGCACGATTCGGCGGTGGCCATCATCAGGTGGCGATCTTTCAGCAGGATGCCTAAATAATGGGCCGTCGTGAGGCATTCGTCCGGCAGCAGATAATGTCCGAATTCTTTCTGGAGACGTTGTTTCGCCAAATCAAGGGCTTGCGGATTGCTGTCCGCAGGTTTGCTCAGGCGGATCATGATGCAGTCCTTTTTGATGCAGATGGCGAAATGGAGGCCGGAAATGCCCTCGATGGCATGGCGGGCTTTGGATTCCACGATGGATTCCGGCAAGGCGCAGACGCGAACGGTCAGCGTTTCCACGATGCTGTCGCATTTCTCCAAGATCTTTGGCAGGAGGAAGTTAATGAACATCGGCTTGATTTCACGCGGCGGGCCGGGCAGCAACGCCCACAAGGCGTTGCCGCGACGAATGAGCTGGCCGGGAGCCGTTCCGTTGTTGTTCGGCAGGAGTTCCGCCGTGTCGATGACTTGTGACTGGATGTCCAGATAAGCATCCGCCATGTTTCTCCGCCGTTCTCCCAAGTAGCTGATGATGTGTTGTTTGAGAGATTCATCCACGCGGATTTGGAAGCCGAGATAGCTTGCGACGGCGGCTCGTGTCAAATCATCGGTTGTCGGCCCGAGGCCGCCGATGAAAATCAATACGTCCGCGCCGTCGGATTGACGGATGGCGTCGTGGATGGCGTCCATGTCATCGGGAACACATGTTTCCGCCGCGACGTTCAGACCGTGGTTGGCCAGTTCTTCGCCGATGAAGGCGAGATTCGTATTGACGGTGTCCCCAGAAAGGAGTTCGTCACCGATGCAGATGATGCGGATGTTCATGTGGCTAGGCGTCTTTTTCGGCGATTACGACGGCTGTCGCGTAATGCCGTTCATGGGAGATGGAAATATGGAAACGGTTGATTCCGAGTTTGTTGGCAGTTTCTTTTGCATTGCCGCTCAACGAAATGGTCGGTTGACCGGACGGCAATTTGATCACTTCGATATCCTTCCAGCCGCAGTCTGCTCCGAAGCCTGTGCCAAGCGCTTTGGCGCAGGCTTCTTTCGCGGCCCAGCGGGAAGCGAAATAGACAAGACGGGCATGCGGGTTCGACGGCGCGGCGGCCTGTTCGGCCGCCGTGCAGAAATAATCGACGAATGTTTGGCCGAATTTGTCCAAAGACTTCTGCAGACGGTCGCATTCAACGATGTCGATGCCCGTTCCGACGATCATTTGGCCTCCCGATTCTTGACCCATTCGCGGGCCTTCTGCTGGTATTCCTTGGCTTTGTTTTCGTCCGTCATTTCCGCAAGGAACTTCTGGTAGAGGCCGAAGAAGACGCTTTGGACGATGAAGATGTTGGTCATCCGTTCCTCAAAGATGGAGATTGGGTCAAGTGCCTCTCCTTCAGGCAGTTTCATGCCGCGGAAGATGAATTCATCCGCATCCAGCGTGAAGGACCATTCATCGCCTTCGGAGCGGGCGATGATGATTTTGGCGCTTTTAAGCTTCTTGCCGGTCGTGAGAGCGGCTTTGGCTTCGGCCGAAATCGTCGGAAGTCCTTTCTTGACAGATGTTTCAAAGGCTCCCGCGCCTTCCGCGACGAAGGCGAGCGGCCCGTCCAGCATGAAGGAGAAGTCGCCGAGTTTTGAGGGCGGCAGGGCGCCGTCATGTTCCTCCTGATATTGCCAGAGCCACGTGAGGAAATTGCGGCCGAGCGTGCCGCTGTTTTCGTCCGGATGGATTTCCGGCGTGATGGAGAATGACGGAACGGCGGTGGGATCAAGCTCAAATAGTTCGGACGCAGCGAGATCCGGCGTCAGCGGAACAGGCTCGAAACCAAACGTTTTGGAGAAGAAACTAAGGAAGAGATCAAGCTGATGCTGCGATGTCGCCGTCGTGTAAAGCAGGTCTTCCGAATTGTCTATGGCGAAATAGACGCCCGTTAGCTGGGGAGGCATCTGCGGGAGGAGGCGTTGCTTGACGTCTTCCTTGATGGTGCGGCGTTCCTTTTTGTTCAGATGGTCCACGTCTTTTTCCGCCATGCGGGTCAATTCGACCATGCGGCATTCGGCGGTGAGCAAGGAGGCGGGAATCTTGCGTTCCGCCTGGCGGAGGCAGAGATGGTAGTGGCCTGCGAATTTGATGGTCGTTTCATCGATTCGCGTGTCAAGCAGATGTCTTGGCGAGACCCATCCCCAGACAGGTTCGTCTTGGATGTCTTCCAGTGGCGGGGCGACGAGTGCGGCGAATTTCTCTATGGCGTCCTCTGGCATGGATTGGGGGAGGCGGCAGATTCTGAAGGTGATGTTCCCTTGATCGAACGGCATGGTTGGATGCTCCTGTCAATGTGTTTTCAGTGTTTCTTCAAGATGCTGATAAAATTTAGTGTAAAGTTTTAGAATGTCAAGCAAAAAAATACTGTTATTTATAAGAAAGTTTATGAATTGTCCGCATCGGCGTATTTTCGAGGGCCATGCGATGAAAAGCTCTTCGAAATTGACAAAATGCGATGAAGACAGCCGTCTTCATTTGGAATTATTATAAATAGAGTATAAATTATGAGAAATTGCAATCAACAGGACTGATTTTTTTCATAAAAAAACATATAGGCGATAAAATGGCGAACAGTGGAGCTGGAAACGACGACAGTCTGTCAAGTCTGACGAAATCCGGAGTGGCGACGAACAATCCCGTGTTGGTGCAGACGTTGGGCATTTGCTCGGCTCTTGCCGTGACGGGGCTTGTGAGCACGACGTTGGTCATGGGCTTTTCGCTGATGCTGGTGACAAGTCTCAGCTGCCTGTTCGTGTCATTGTTGCGTGACACGATTCCGCATCGTGTACGCCTGATGGTGCAGATGCTGGTGATTTCCGTGTTCGTTATTTTCATCCATCTGTATCTGCGTGCGTTCCAGTATGATACGAGCCGCGCTCTAGGCCCATATGTCGGTTTGATTATCACGAACTGCATCGTGTTGGGCCGTTGCGAAGGCTATTCGCTCCGCCATGGTCCGGTCGCGTCGTTTGTGGATGGTTTGGCGAACGCGTTCGGCTATGCGTTGGTGTTGCTTTGCGTGTCCATCGTCCGCGAAGGTTTTGGCGGCGGCACGCTGCTTGGCTGGAAATGGTCGCCTGCGACGTTCCGTCCCGCATTGATTTTGAAGAGCGCTCCGGGCGCGTTTTTGACGTTGGGCGTTTTGGTCTGGATCGTGAAAGGCATTGCAGGCCGCAAGGCGAAGCAGGCCGATGCCGCGAAAGCGTAATCGCGACGGCCGTTCAACAGTATTTTTTCAAGGGTGGTAGGAGGGTGTTCCATTCATAACGAACGGAACAACAAGCGATAACAGGCATGGGAGAAGCGATGGAGACAAATGAGACAGAAGCAAAGACGGAAAACGGGTTGGCTTCTGTCTTTTTTCGTGTCTTGAAAGCCGTTTGGCGTTTTATTCGCTTTGTTTTCCGTCTTATATTTGGACCGTTGGGGCTGGCGGTGGTCGTTTTCGTGCTTCTGGCCGATTTTTGGATGGAATCGCACGGTTTGTCTGGCCCGACGTGTGACAAATGGTTTGGAATTGGCGACGGGCCGTTGTTGAAATGCCGGCGAGTCAAAGCGGGATTCGTCAACGGCATCGTGTTGCAAGGTGTTTCTTTCGACATGAATACGCAGGCGGGGCCGTTGGTTGTCGATGCACGCAGAATTGCAGGAAACATCAATTGGTTCAGCCTGATGGAAGACAATGGCTGGATTCCGAATTCCGTGGAAGCCCATGGCGTGAAGCTTGATTTGAAAGGAATCCATCATGATTCCATTTGGAAAGGCAACATTTTCGAATGCAAGCTGAATTTCGAAGGGGATGAGTTGCTTATGCTCAGCCTGAAGGGCGAAAGTCTGCGAATCCGCCTTGAAGTGAACGGACGTTTTTCAAACGCCCGCTCGTTCATCGAGCAATTGACCAAGAAAAACGATCCCGTGACGCCGGATCCTGAACTATCGAAAAAACTTGAAGAGATTAGTAAAAAATTACATAGCATTGATCGGTTGAGCGATGAATCGTTCATTCGTCTGGATGTCGATGCGGATTGCAAAGATTTGAAGAAAGGGCGTGTTGACTGTTATTTCTCCATGCCGGATCTGCTGATCAACGACGTCGTCGTCTCCAAATTCCGCGGCCATCTGAAAGGCGGCATGGAGGCGTTGAATTTCGATGGTCTGAATATCATTTTGAGCCGTTCGGAGGTCTTCAACGGCCATGGCGTGTTCTATCCGGAGACCATGGAATTGGAGGCGAAAGTTGACGGTGAAATGACGCCATCGACCGCTTGCCAGTTGGCAGGCATCGAGACGAAAGACTGGCTGTCGCATCGCGTTCGCATTCCCGCGTTATCGTTCAACGGCGAACTGCCCAAATGCCATTTGGATTGGAAAGAGATGTCGCCAAGCTTGACATGTGCGTTGAAGACATCTTTCGAAGCGTTTGGCGTTGTCGTCGAAAATGGAAAATTCGAACTGACGTGCAAAGACAACACGGTTGTCGTGAAGAACTTTACGTTTGGGTTGTCCGATGAAAATGAAAAAGAAAAGGAACGGGAATACATCAACGGCAATATGTCGTTGGATTTGAACGACATGGGCGTGAAAGGAACACTCAGCGGAAAAATCGCCTGGCTGGAGCGTCTGAAAGGCTATGGCGTTGAATTTCCATGGCGAGTTCTTCACGGCGACAAAACTCCTGCGGAATTCGATGTCATGTTGAGTTTACCGTCTCCAGACTGGCGGAAGCTTGAACTGAACGGTCGTTTGAAGGATACGGGACTGGATTTCCTGACACAGAAATGCAATCTCATGGAAATGGCGTTTAGCATGAACGATGGAAAACTCTCCATCGAGTCGTTGAAGATGAAACTGGAAGAAGCCGATGACGCTGTCACGTTCAATGCGACATGCGATCTTGCGGATTCTCTTGAAAAAGGCGTGTTTGACACGGAATTCAAGCTTAACGCCTTGGCACGGCCCGATCTCAAGAGCAAGTGGGGGAACGGCTTGTCATGCAACGGCAATGTGACGTATTCCCCTAAGGACAACAAGTTAAGCCTTCATTTCAAGCCAAGCTCCTGCCATCCGGATTGGATTTACCAGACTTACTGCCGTCCTCTTGATCTGGGCGCATCCTATGTTTTCGCGTTGTTTGGAACAACGGAAGAACCTGTCAAAATTGCGAAATTGGATATATCCAATTGGGTGCTGGATGATTTTGACACGTGGAAGCTATGCGTTGATGTGGAAGGACATAAATGCCATTTCGGCTCCTTCCGGGCGAAGGATGTGTCCTGCAGTGTGGCGGTGACGTCGCAGGCGGTTGAAATCACGAATATCGAATCGCTAACCGTCAACGACGAACAGCTGCGGTTGGACATTCGTGTGCAATTTTCGCCTTTGGAGTTCTCTATCAAGGACTTAGTACTTAAGGGAAATCCTGCTCTCGCGGAGGCGTTCATCTTGAACAGCAACGCGCAGACAATTTACCGCAATATTTGGAAGGACATTCAATGGGACAAGACGAACATGCCGTTGCTAAGAATGCCTACCTTAATATATAAGGACGGCTCGCCGTGGACGTTGACGATGACAGGCCATATCGAGGCGGAGAATGTCCTTTACCACGACTATCAGAGCGACAAGTTGGATCTTGTGATCACGCTCGATTTGCCATCCGCATTGTCCGTAAAGCCGATAACGCTAAAGACGGATGACGGCGATGTTTACGGCGAGATTGCGCTGACGTTTGGCGGCGTGCCGCAATGCACGTTCATGGTTGACGGCGAGGAAGGCCATCTGGATCCGAAGAGGCTGTTGACAACGATCAACAAGGACTTTGCGCAATATTTGAAAGATGTTGATTTTGGGGAGAATACGCGTCTGAGCTTTGAAGGGGAGATGTTTTTGGGCGGTGATCCGCGCATTTCCGTTCGCGGCAGGCTGGCCAGTTCGGCTGTGACATGGAAATTGCCTCAATCGGAAGTCATCGAAAAAGCGGCGAGCAAGCTTCATGAATTGAAATTGGCGGATATGGAATCGACATGGTCGTATTCGTCGAACGGTCTGGCGTGGAATGTCACAAAGAGTTCATTTATGGACAGTTCGCTGCGTTCGAGCGGCGTCTATGAGCCGGAAAGCAACCGCGGTGAGTTTCTCGTGTTGTTTGATGATTTGCCGTACAAGAATCTTGAAGCGTTGACGAAGAAGAATGACGACAAAAAAGCGGAAGAGAGTATCGTTCCGGGCGTTGTCAACGGCGTGTTCCATGGACGTTTTCTGGCCGGTTGGGCTGGACGGCCGCTTCACATGGAGGGCGGCGGACATGTCGCCATCCGTCAGGGAGATTTGTGGAACGTCCCGCTTTTGGCGCAGTTGATAGAAGTGCTGCCTGGCGGAAACAGCTCCCGTTCGACACTTGGCCGCATTTCGCAATTGGACGCGGATGTGGAGTTTTTGGGTAACCGTTTGGCGATTAACGACGTATATACGGATGGAACCATTATGTCTCTGCGTGCCAAAGGCGAGTACTATTTTGAAGATCAAAGACTTAAAATCGCTGTCAATGGCGTGCCGCTGCAAGAGGTTGGCATCCTGTCGTTGGCGTTGCGTCCATTGACGTGGGCGTTCCAGGCGGAACGCGACGGGACGTTGGACAAATGGGATGATTCCAAATGGCGGCTGAAGTCCGGCCTTCTGCAATTGCTGAATCTCAATTGAGAAATGCGTCGCCATGGACTATATTAGAAAAAAAGCAATGAAAGCCAAACAATAGGAGAAATTGACATGAAGATGATCGGTTGCTTGACGGTGTCGTTGTTGCTTTTCATTCAGGCAGTTGCCTTTGGTGATGTTGTTTTGTTTGATGCGGCGGGCAAGCGGGATGTCTCGTGCGAAATGGCCGCAACAGGTGGTTTCGATGGAAAGTTTTCGGAAAACGACGGCGTGCTGACGATTCAATTCAAGAAAGACGGTGTGGAACGCCGCATGGTTGCCGTGAAGATGAAGCCTGTTGAGAAACTGCTGGAACAGAAGGGCTTGGACATTGAGGCGAGTGTGAAGCTATCGGAAGGCCAAACGGCTCGCCCATGCGTCATGTTTGTCGAAAAGGACGGCGGGACTTGGTGCCGCATCGGCATGCCGTTCCCACAGAACGGTTTTGAGAAAGCTCGTCTGAATCTTTTCAATCTGCGGCAGGCGGCTTTCAGCCATGACGGAAATGGAAAAATCGACTGGGCGGATGTCGATGAAATGTTCATCGGTATGGTTGTGGAAGGAAAGGGCGACGGCGTTTTGTCGATTCGCCGTATTGCGATGACCGATCAAAAATTCGTTCCGACGAAGCCGCTCGTCATCAAAGTTCCGAAGGCGAAGGAGGTTTCGCGTTCGGCTGATCCCGCCGCCAAGGTGTCGGTGGAAGATACGGAATTCGATGGCGAGCATGTCTTGAAAGAGACGTTCAAGTTTCCGTTGGGCCGTCACATGTATTTCACGCCGTCGTTCCGCATGCCGGATTTGGATTATGCGTCGTATTCAGGCATCCGCCTGACATACAAGGCGACGATTCCGCGACCGATCGCTGGGCTGTTGGTGACGGTTTCCGAAGGCGGCGGTCAATTTGTCGCCCCTGCGCCGAAAGAGACGAGCGAATGGCTGTCCATTGATTTGAAATTCAAGGACTTCGCAGTGGCCAGCTGGGCGAAGAAAAAGGGAGACAATCCGCAATTGGACGTCGCTGGAATTACGTCGATGATGATTGGCTGCCACGGCACCGCCAATGCCGGTAATGGCGAAGGCGAGATTCTGATTCGTAAGATTGAATTGATTCCTTAATGCTGAAT
>JAFZAB010000137.1 GCA_017548425.1 Victivallales bacterium | reverse complement strand
GCTCCGGCGGCTCCGGCGGCACAACCTGCGGCAGCTCCCGCTCCGGCGGCTCAGCCTGCTGCACAGCCCGCGGCCGCTCCCGCCCCCCAAAAGTAATTAAATGTATCTAGTCTATCTAGAGCTTCTAGAGACTCTAGAATATCTAGTCTATCTAGCCCCCAAAAAACAAAGGACCCCTCATGAAAAAAGTCAGACTCGGTTTCATCGGTTGCGGCGGTATCGCCCAGTTCCATTTCAGCCACTATGACAAAATGAAGGACAAGGCGCAAATCGTCGCCGCCTGCGATCTGATCCCCGAACGCGCACAAGCCTGCGCGGAACGCTTCGGATTCGACAAGAGCCACGTCTATACCGATTATAAGAAGATGTTCGAAAAGGAAAAACTGGACGCCATCCACATCTGCGTCCAGCCCGGCGCCCATGACGGCATGGAATTCATCGCCATCGACAAAGGCATCCCGTTCTTCTGCCAGAAGCCGATGACACTTGATCTCAAGTATGCCAAGAAAGTTCTCGCGGGCGTCAAGAAAAAGAAGCTCATCACGGCCGTCGGCCTCCAGTGCCGTTATGCCGACACGTTCGATTTCATCAAGAGCTACGTCGCGGCCAAAATCAACCGCAACGAAATCGCCATGCTGTCCGCTTACCGTATCGGCGGTTTCCCGATGGTCTGGTGGTGGCGCAGAAAGGAACAGTCCGGCGGACAGGTCGTCGAGCAGACGATCCACAACTACGACCTCTGCCGCTATCTCTTCGGCGACATCGTCCAAGTCCAGTCCGCCTGCCGTAAAGGCGTCATCACGGACATTCCCGACAACAATGTCGAAGACGCTTCTTCCACGATCATGACGTTCGCCAACGGCATCATCGGCACATTCAATACAGGTTGCTTCGGCAACGGCCCTGGCGACATCAACGTCTATACCCGCAAAGGCAAGATGGCCATCGGCCTTGGCGGCAACTACCGCATTGAAGAGCCCAATCAAGTCTTCACGGGATCGCCGTCCAACGACTATGGTTTCGATTGCGACCAGACGTTCATAGACGCCGTCCGCGGCGAAATCGACGCCGATGAAATCCTCTCCCCCTATTCCGACGCCATCAAGAGTCTTGCCCTGACACTCGCCATCAACGAGTCCATGGACAATGGCGGCATCCCCGTCAAACCCGCCCTCTAATCTACTGATTCATTCATAACTCAAACGCCCGCAGAATCTAAAAAATTCTGCGGGCGTTTTTCATTGAGCCTAAAGTCAATTCTCAATTATGCATTAAGCATTGAAAGAATTAGACAGCTCATGGGGGCGGTAGGCGTTAACGTCACGAAATGACCGTTGCAGACGGCGCCGCCGTCGCCGAAACGATCCGCCACCGTCCAGTTGCCTTCCGGCAGTTCCAACGCAAGCGATTGCGGTGCATCGTTGAACGCAAAGAAATAGGCTATCGCCTTTTTTCCATCCAAACTGACACGACGCAAGGCGAAACCTCCGCGAAGATGTCGCCACGACGGCGCAACTGACGGATAATACGCCGATTCGCCATGCTTGATGACATCTTTGATCTTCTCGTAGAACGACATCGCTTCCGTCACAATCGACCATTGGCTGTCCGATAGTTTTGTGATGCCGCCAGACAGGCACAACCGTCCCAACATGCCGCCGCCCAAAATGTAACGCAACTTCGTGTCGTCGTATTCGGGCTTCAGCACCGCCCAAATCTGGCATTGGCGCGGTAGCATGAGATTGTGCAGATTTGCCGCAATGACAGGTATTTCCGACTCCATATGAGCATCCGAAAAACTCGACATCGACGTCAATGACATCATGAACGGCTCCAACCGATGACCGCCGGACGCGCAGTTTTCGATGACCAGATCCGGATTGACCTCCCGCAAACGACGGAAGAACCAATGCGTTCCCTCCACCTGTTTCCGCAATCCTTCGCCAATGGAATCCGGATGGTCGCAACCGATTCCAATCGTTTCATTGTAGTCAATCTTGATGTAGCCTAAATGATTTTGTTTCAAGAATTTGACAATCTTCTCATCTATCTTTTGGCGAATTTCAGGCAATTGGAGATTGAGAAAATGGCGGCCACTGGCGTAAATAGGCTGTCCGTCGAGTTTTAGATGCAAATCCACATCATCCGTGAAGGCATGGCTGGCGTTGCCGCAGACTTCCGCCTCAAACCAAATGCCCGGAATGAGGCCACGTTCGCGGATGCGATCCGCCGTCGCCATAAGTCCATCAGGATAAAGGTCTTTGTTGTAAATCCAGTCGCCTTGCGTGTTGCCCCAATTCTTGCCCTCTTCCTTGTACCATCCAGCGTCAATAACCAAATATTTGACAGGTGTCCCTTTCAGGCGATCCGCCGCCGCCAGCAGTTCCGATTCCTTCGGATTGCCCCAACTGTAGCACCATTCGTTGAAGATCACAGGCAGATCTTCTTCAACGGACGGAACATTCAGGCGATATTCCTGAATTTTCAGAAGTCGTTGGCAAAGTTCATCGAACGTGCCCTTTCGGCAAGCGATGAAAGCCTCTGGAGCGACAAATGTCTCGCCCGGAACAACGACTTTGCTCCAATGGCCGAATTCGCGATCCGCCAGACCACCGTCCATCGACAGCGTATCGCCGCTGTATCGCACGAATTCCATCTGCCACGAACCGCTCCACGCCAGTTGCGCCCTCCAGAAAACGCCCTCCCCTTTGTCTTCCAACGCGACGAACGGATGCCAGCCTCGCACAGGCATTGTGCCGACTTGTCCAAACCGCTCCGCCCGCATGAGGCCGCCGCCCCATGAATGTTCCAACACCAAATCCTCCACGGATTCGCAGACATGACGGCCTTCCGCGCTCCATGCGGAACGATAACGATGGATGTTAAGCCGTTCATACGCATCGCCTTGCACATAACCTGCAAGACCACCGAGAATGAAACTCGTCATGAAATCCAATGTCACGGGAGCCTGTGATTTGTTTGTGAATTCCGCATGGACGGCGAACACGGGGCAGTCGTCATACCATATTAATATATGCTTCAGTTCATAGCCGCGATCATCCGCCAAGACGGTCACGATGCGATGATCCTCCACCGTCTGCGATTGGTAACGGAAACGTCCTGCCGAACCACCGAAACGCATCGTGCGGCCGCCGCCGAAGCCGCCTGTCGCCGCATCACCGCGAATTTTCACTTCCGCAACAGGTGACAACTGTTCACGCCCACCCGTCGCAGGCGAAAAGCCAGCGGGATACAGCGACAGCTCCACGCAGCCATTGTCGTTCATATTGTACAGGACTTGCGTATCCGCGACATTCAGCGTCAATAAATTCTTCATTGTCCATCCTTTTTCATGGAAAAATCATGTTTTCCGATAAAATTGTAGTTTCTTTTCTTTATGATAGCCTGTTGATGTGATAAAGTAAAATTGGTATGATTGATTTTGTTTTTTCCGACGGCGAGGACGCCGACGGCACACCCCCGACGGCGAGGACGCCGACGGCACATCCAAAAGGGTTATCCCATGAAAACCATCACCACCCTCATCTTCATCACCAGTTTCGCAATCCTGACCGCAGCAGATCTTCCAAAAGGAGCTAAACCAACCATAAAAAGGAGTCATTTCATGGAGTATTCAGAAGCCTTTGACGGCGCCAAAGCCGCATTGAAAATCTGGCCGGACGGCAAAATGCCTGGCGAAAAAGCCAACGGCCCCGAACACGCAGGCGATCCCGCCAACGACGTTCTCCGCATTTCGGGAGTCAGCGAACCTGCTCTGTATCTCTATCCCGCGCAGAACGCTACAAAACCCGCCCCATGCATGATCGTCTGCCCGGGCGGCGGCTACAGCATTCTCGCATGGAATCTCGAAGGCACGGAAATCGCGGAATTTCTCGCTGCCAACGGAATGACTGCCGTCATCCTTAAATACCGTTGCCCCAACAACCGCCAAGGGGCCTTCCAAGATGCGCAGCGCGCCATTCGCCAAGTCCGTGCCCACGCCGCCGAATGGGGCATCAATCCCAATTGCGTCGGCATCATGGGATTTTCCGCCGGCGGCCATCTGACCGTTCGCGCCACCTGCAAATTCAATGAACAGTCCTACGCGCCCATCGACGATATCGACAAGATCAGCGCACGGCCTGATTTCGCCGTTCCTGTTTATCCCGCCTATCTTGAAAAGAACGGTCAAGTTTCCCCCGAACTCCTTCCGTTGGAGAATCTTCCGCCGATGCTCTTCATCCACAACGCGGATGATCGGGATTGGGTTCCAAGCTCCCGCGTCTTCACAAGAGCCGCCTGCGAAGCAGGCTTCGACTGCACGTTCCGCCACTACACCGACGGAGGCCATGGCTACGGTCTCCGCAGCCAAAAGGCCGTGAAAGACTGGGGCCGCGCCATGATCTACTGGTTCAAGGAAAAACGCTATCTTCCTTAATTTGAATAAATTGAATCTATAAAAAAACAGCCCGGATCAGTGTGGTCCGGGCTGATTTTTTTCAGTGTTTTAAAATATCGACAAGCGTGCGGATGCTTTGGTCCCACTTGGAATCGAAGCCGCCTTCGGGCTCGAAGGAGAACCAAGCGTCATAATTCACTTCGCGAAGCTTGTCACGGATGAAATTGTAGTCTGGATGGCCTTCGCCCGTCGGGCAGTATTTGTAGGGGCGCGGATAATCCGGCGGAGCTGGAACATGCGATTTGACATGGACATGCGCGACTTTTTCACGCAGTTTCATAATGGCGGTGTGCGGTTCGTCGCCGCAGGTGATGAAATTGCCGCCGTCGAACGTGATGCGCATATTCGGGGCATGAACCTCTTGTAGCGTACGCGCAAGCGAATCGCCTGAATTGCACATCTTTCCAGCATTTTCAATACTGAAGAGAATGCCCGCTTCCTGCGCTAGTTCAGCCGCATGACGGAGACCGTCCATGTAGCACGCAAAAGCCTCTTCGCCTTGGTTGGTGTGCTGCCCGCCATGGCTGAAAAGATGGTTCACACCGAGAAAACGGCAAGCATCCAAACCAGCACGAACGGTATCCAACGATTTTGCACGGACTTGCGGATCTGGCGAGACAAGATCCGTCGGAATGCAATAGACGGTGGGCTTCAATCCCAAATCATCAAGAATAGCCTTCATGTCTTTTAATGACATGCCTGTACGATTCAGGAACATCTGGAAAACATCAACCCCCTGAAGGCCGAACGATTTCCATTCCGCAAGCTTGGCCTTCCAGTCCCATGGCTTTCCGTCCGGCCCGCAATCGTTCATCAACATTACACTTGGTTTAATCATAGTGGATTCCTTTTACAACCAATTGGAATTATTATAGTTGAGTATTTTATCGAGGAAGGAACATACAGCCTGAACGGAAACGATGGCCGTTCAGAATCTGGTCATGGACGATACGTTGCAAGGAGGTCTTCAACGGAACTTTGTCCAATGGAAGGTCTGGATTTCCGAAGACGCGCTCACGAGTCTGCCAGTCGTTGCCGTCCGGGCTTGGATAGAGATTGAAAAGTGATTGGAAACGAACGATATTGGACGTTTTCGGCAGGAAATCCTGCAACGTCGGATCAAGCAGCCAAGAACCGCAGGCAAAGCCTTTGAATTTGAACTCCGGACAGTATCTCGGGAAGAAATCACGAGCTTGTTCGATGGCCGCCTTGCATTCATTATAATCAAGCGGATCAACGGCGGGAATATGGACACCAAGCATCGGATCACCTGACTGAGCGCACAACGACCATTCATTCAAAGGCAATGTGACTGGCTGGTTGGCAAGCCGTCCGTTGGGCAACGCAGGATAACCTGTCACGGAAGTTTCTGTCTCAGTGAAAGTTGTCGTATAAGATGCTTCCTGATCTGCTTGGCAGAAGAAACCGTCTGCAAAGACCTTCTGGTCGGGCGGTGCGAGCATGGCGAGCCGCCCGTCTCCGTCATGGCGGTAGATTTTAAAAGGCGAATGATAGGAGGAGAATTCGAATTCAAGACGATGGAGACGGAAAATCCGCGGGACGACATGATTAGACATCCACGATTTATCGCATCCCCAAAGGCCATTCTGCTCCATAAAGTATTGTGTCCAGACACTTACGACGGAGAGGGAATCTCGTAAAACGTTTTCCGGAATACCACGTTGACGGTACCATGCCTCGACATGCGGGAAAGCCGCGAGATTGACAATGGCTGGAAAGAACGTGCAATCCAGCGGCGTAATTCTCCATGGAACGCCAATCTCCTGAAGTTCGTGGGAAGCGATGTGGAGCATCCAATGGCAATGCCATGCCAGACGTGCAAGAGCTTCATTTGCATGGATTTTCGCACCGCATTCCATGAAAACAGGAATAGCCTCCTTTTGCAGTTTCGTCATGTCCACCATCTTCCGCAGATAGTCCTCCTGCAGGAAATAGACGCCATCTACAGGGAAGCTCGGCTGGGAGTACTGCCATGCGGCGGAAATCTGATTAATGACTTCCGATGGAAGGTTCAATTGTGAAAAGCAACTGGTATCGAAGTTCATATGGATTTAGCTTCTAAGGTTGAAAACACAACATAAATGATGTATTGACACCAATAGACACCAATATTGGTAAAATGCAACTTTTTGAGCCGTGCAGACACAAGTTTCAATCTTGTATTTGAGTCCGTCCAGACTGCAGTCTGGAATCATCCTTCCAGCATGGAACGATGGATGCGGATGTAGTCGTCTTTTCGGACATTCCATGACGGATCTTCACGGCCCGAACATGTGCGGATGGCGGCCCCCATGAAGCCATGCACCTTGAACTGGTCCGCCGCGAATTGAAGCAATTCCCAATATTTGTCGCATTTCTCTTCCCATTGCAGGAAGTTACTGGCGCAGAATGTACAACCTTCTGCCATGACAAGTGGAACGCCTGGACAATGGGCGTCTCGGAAAGCGACGACACCATCCAATACATCGACGATTTTTTGTTGATACCGCTCGAAGTCTTTTTCAAATTGACGGATGAATTTAGCCTCCAATTCGCCAATTTTGGCGGGATCAAGCTGCGAATATAGCCAAATACGACGATACCATCCATCTTCCGCGAACATGCGTCCATTGCGCGAGGCATAGATATCAGCTAGCGGACGATGTGGATTCAGAAGATAAGGAGCGGCTTGACTGTTTTCCTTAGGATCTTCCACATCAACGCCGCCCCACAGCAAATGCCCTTCGAAAATACTGTATATTTCCCATAAATAATAGCAGTGGCAGTTCCAGACTTGCAAACTATGCGGGAAAAGGTCAAGATCCGTCCCCCCTGTTGTGTAGGTATCATATGCGAACAACACATCCGGATGGCGTTTCCGCAACCATGCGATGGCCTCATCGTGATCTTTTCCAAACCGTTGGCGTTCTTCTTTGGAAACATGGTTGGAATTACCGAAATTGCCAAGAAACTTCAGCCCGTCAGCTTCATTGAGAATCTCCGCAAATGCGATTTGTTCGACATAGCCGTGCTGTCTGAGCAAATCAATGATGTGGCTGAGCTGCTCCGCGAAATATTGGAATTTCTCATGGTCGGGAATGGCATGGAGCCGTTCGTTGAGGGCGTTATCACCGCAATACCAATAGGTATGGAGATAATACCATGACGACAAAATAATGTGGACGCCGTACTTTTGGGCGGCCTTGAAAAGTTCAAGAAGCCGTGCGACAAGATCGCAGTCGCCGCCATTTCCGACGCACCATGACTGGCGGATGTTGCGTGTAAAGCCCGGATACGGCTCATGAATCGGCACGACGCCGTTCGGCGGATTCACGGAAAAATCAATGAGTCCCGCACCGTCATCGACGCGAAGACAGTTGAAGCCGCGTTCGGCCGATTCGCGGACGACGGCATCCAAATCGTGGTAGGCGCCTTCGCCAGGCGTGTCATGAATGCACCATATTGGAAAGGAAATCGTGTATTTCATAATCGTCAAACCCTATGGAAAACGCATTGATGGAGTTGATTTATAGTAGTATGGGAATAATGTAATGGCAAACAGAGAAATTGCATGTTCACCTTTATTCAATAAAAAGGAAATAAAGGCCAAATGAAAGGAGTTTTGCCAATGGCAAGTTTTTCAATGAACAATAATTCCGTCAAAATCCATGGGACGGGAATCGCGAAGCCGACGAGGCTACTGGTGGTGAGCGATGCGCACTTATCGCTGGATGACGAGCGCGGCATTCCAAACCAGGAAAATAGCAGACGCATGGCGGCGGCTTATCCGCAGGCATTTGCGAATTTCACACAGATGCTTTCCGAACGAAAGACGGATGCTTACGACTACCTGCTGATGCTCGGCGACATGGTCAGTTTCCCGTCGGCGAAAGGCGTGGAGACCATCATGGAACTGGCGGAAAAAACAGGCCTGCCATACGCCTACACGGCGGGCAACCATGACTGGCATTTCGAAGGACTGCCGGGAACGGAAATAAAATTGCGGCGTGAATGGACGGCTAAGCGTCTCGCACCATTGTACCAAGGTCGTAACCCATTGTGCTACAGCATCGAATTGAACGGCTTAAATCTTGTTATGATGGATACGTCCGCCTGCGAGATACTGCCCGAACAACAAGCGTTTTGGCGTCGGCAGGTTGAAAAAGGCTTGCCGACAATTGTCTTCGGCCATATTCCGTTCTGGGTGCCCGGACGCGACGTCGGATTCAGCGTCGGCCATCCAGATTGGAACGCTTCGACGGACGGCAACTGGAAAATCGAACAGCGTCTCCGCTGGCCTGAAAGCGGCCACAACCAGACGACGATGGATTTCCACAAAGAAGTTTTCGGCGCGGATAATCTGCTTGGTATTGTGGCGGGTCATATCCATGGACAAAGTGTCGATTTCTATCGCGGAAAATTCCAAGTCGTAGTCCAGTATGGCGTGACAGGCGGATTTTTGGAGATGACGATTGACTAGAATATCCAGAATATCCAGAACATCCAGAATAATATATTTTTAAAGGAAATAAAATGAGCGAGAAAAAACAGTTGCCAACATGGGATTTGGAGGCGATTTATCCAACGACAAAAGCCTGGGAGGCGGATTTTGCCAAACTGAAGGGCCTGGCGGAAGCCTTTTTGGCTTTCAAAGGAAAGCTTGCCAAATCCGCCAAAAACCTGCGTGATGCGTATGAGGCGATGGATGCATATGGTCGTTTGTGCGAAAAAGTCTATGTCTATGCGTCGATGAAATCCGACGAAAACACGCTGAATTCGGAGAATCGAGGCCGCGTGGGGCGCATCGAATCGCTGTTCGCTGAACTCGCACCATGCTTCGCGTGGTTCGATCCAGAACTGCTGTCGATACCATCCAAAACCATGGACGCCTATCTGAAATCGGACACGCTATCATTCTATAAACGAAGCATTAAAGAGGCGTTGCGTGGACGCGAACATACGCTTTCGGAACCAGAAGAACGCCTTTTGGGCATGTATTCGGAAGTTCTTGGCGCTCCAGAAAGCACATTTTCCATCTTGAACGACGGCGATCTGACGTTCGGCAAGCTGAAAAATGGCGCAGGCGAAACGATGGAACTGACGCATGGGACGTATCATCTGTTCATGGAAGACGCGAACCGCGACGTCCGCAAAGCGGCCTTCCGCAAGCTCTATACCACTTATAAAAAGTACCGCAACACATTCGCGACGACGCTGGATTTCGCCGTGAAGAGCCATGCGGTTTCAGCGAACGTCCGCCGTTTTTCATCTGCTTTGAACGCCGCGTTGTTTGGCGATAACGTGCCCGAAAGCGTTTATCGGCAATTGATTGAGACAGTCCATAGCCGTGTCCCACATTTGAAGCGCTATCTGGAAGTACGTCGTAAAATGCTGAAGTTGGACAAGCTAGACATGTATGACGTCTATAATCCGCTGTTACCGTCCTGCCGTTGCCATTACACATGGGAAGAGGCCGTGAAAACGGTGAAAGCGGCGTTGAAGCCGTTAGGGAAAGAATATTGCGACGCGTTGGATTTGGCATTCAAACAACGGTGGATTGACGTGCCCGAACGGAAGGGAAAGCGTTCCGGCGGCTATTCAGGCGGTTGCTATGACACGTATCCGTACATCCTTCTGAATTTCCAAGGCACGCTGGACGATGTATTTACGTTGGCTCATGAATTGGGCCATTCCCTCCATTCATACTATTCGCGCAAATACCAGCCGTACCACTATCATGGCTACAAGATTTTCGTGGCGGAAGTCGCCTCCACGACGAATGAAATCCTGCTCGCCGAATATCTGCTCGGCAAGACGAAGGACAAAGATGTGCGGACATATCTGCTCTGCCATCTGGCCGACGAAATCCGCCTGACCATCTATCGCCAGACGATGTTCGCGGAATTTGAATTGAAAATCCATGAACATGCAGAGCGTCATGAACCTCTGACGGCCGATTTACTGGAAAAAGAATACTACGACATGAACGAATTCTACCATGGTCTGAAGGCCGACAAACTCATCGGGCTGGAGTGGTCGCGAATTCCACACATGTACTACAATTTCTATGTCTATAAATATGCGACTGGCATGTCCGCCGCGATTCAGTTGGCGAACAGGATTCTAAAAG
>JAFZAB010000136.1 GCA_017548425.1 Victivallales bacterium | reverse complement strand
TGTCAACCCCTATGGGAGCAGAAGTCTGGAGCCGTTGTTTTCCACCAAGCAGGAAGGAAGCAGCGCATTGTTCGTGCAATGCAGGAACGAGGCCGACCGCGCCATGAAACAGCAGCGCCTCGCCCCGCGCCCGCCGTTCGAACAGTGGATCAAGGAAGGCAAGGCGAAATACTGAATATAGTAATGATTGGAATCGTGCTCAACTTCACTCAAAAGCAGAACTGTTAGATATCAATCCCACACCTTAATTTCATTAAACTTGTATAAGATACTACATCATACATATCAAAGTAAAACTAATCTTTTTATGAAATAATATATTTAGATTATAAGAGAAAAACAATATGTCATTAACAGTAAAAAAAATCAGATTAATTAATCTTGCAATCTTATGTACGACATGTGCTACTCTCTATTGCGCACCTTCATTCAAGACCGCATCGTCAGGGTTCAAAGATATTTGGGCAAGAGAATTCATGTTCAAGCCTGTCATTAGCCTGAATGACCGTCGTGCGCATGTGGAGACATGGCTTCTCGGCGGATACGAGCACAGGACAAGCATGCTCTGCATCCTCTTATCGGACATGCTCTTTACAAGCTTCGATGATGAATATGTTTTCAACGCGGAAATCCCCCGCCACTATTTCTTCAATCGGGCCGAGTGGCTGAAAAGGGAAAAACTATCGGACAGTGAAACCCAAGCCGTCAAGGCATTGTTTGAAAAATGTGCAAAAAAACATCCGTCTGGGAGCTGCCTCAACTACGCCTTCCTTCCCGATTTCTTGAAGCGGACAATGGGGAAGGCGCAGGACATGGAGACCGTTTTGTTTAGAATAGCCTCAAATAATGGTTGCCTTTGCGACCATGCTGTTTCAGAGAATCCCACTTCCGGACAACTTTTCCAATTGTTGAGTGAAGGCTGCACGCCCATCCTTGAAAGGAAGAGTGTCGATAACTGGAATTTTCTTTCAAAAGATGACGGCAAGTGGCGGCTGGTCTTCGGTTCATTTACAGACGGCAATGGCAAGCTACAGTTCCTGATGAACATTCCAGAAGAAACAACATTAATGGAAAGATGGAGATGGAATGGAACCAGCAATAACGCATTGGAAAGCATTCATCTGGGAACCATTTATGAAAAGAACATGAAACGAAATAAGCTTACCGGATATTTTAATATCCGCAGCAACATCGACAACATGATCTGCAACAACGGATTCATGCTGCTTCCGGCTTCCGAACTCCCGTCGTACCGTCTCCATGCCATCCGACACTGGCGGAGAAGCGCCGAGGCGTGGGACGGCGAACTTCGTCAAATTCTCGGGCTGCCAGAGGCTGCAAAACAACCTCACATGGCAAAGCCCTCGGTCGAAGCGGCTCCAAAAGACATTTGGAAATACTACTTCCATGAGAATAAGAGGAGCGCGGGTTTCGCCTTCGACGGTGGTTTCATCCCTCGCTGGAGGATTGCAGAAGGCCCCTTCGCGCCGCTTCAAAAGGCCTTGCTCTCCGCCATTGCGACGCACAAGCCAGATTTCGTCGCCTTCGGGCTGAGCTTCCCCGGGCGGCTTTTCCACGCGTCGCGTCTCTTCCTTGGCAATTCGCTCCTGATGCCCACGCAGCCGGAACTCAATGAATGCAAGGCTCTTGCGGACAGTGTCCTCGGGCTGTATCAAGCAACCTTCGGGGAGGTTCCGACCGAGCCTTTCCATTGGGACGACCCCGAATTTTCAAACGACCACATGGAACGCCACCACCCCGGCTACAAGTCCCGCCATTCTCTCCAGGACCATCTGTTCCACAGCTTGCCGCGGATTCTGGAAGGAGCGACAAGCGTGAAGGACGCCGTGTCGCGGATGGAGCGGCAGTGCGCATGGACGGCCACCGTGGAAGGCGGTCCGAAAACAGACTGGGATACGGTGAAACTAGCGATCTGGCGGCGGATTCCCGTTATTCTGGAAGGGAATGACGGCGATTGGCGGATGGCCGTCGCCTATGTCGTCCACGACGGCAGACGACTGCTGCTGGCCACGAAGAAACAGGAGCAACAAGCAGAACTGCCCGAAACTGAGCTGAAGGAATACACGCTGCCCGAGGAGCTCCCAGAGGGCATGGAATTCATAGATTTCGACGCGATCCGATGGACACCGTGGTTTGCCCACCATTTCAAGCCGTCCGTCAGCCATCTTGCCCCACAAATCCTGCAGATCTTCAGGAACCACCCCGAAGCGAAGGAATATTTGCAGACGCATCAGGAGATTCAAAAATGATATGGTGCGTCAATACAAAATCACTCTTTCTCTTTCAAAGAGCACGAACATGAAATATCAAAACCTTATTAGTGCCATCACTATTAGTGCCATCACTCCTCCATCAGCTTCCATGTATATTCCCCTTGTTTAAAGACATACACCTTTCCGTCCTCCGCGCCGATGAGCATGTCCTTCGTACCATGACCCGTCATGTCGGAGAACCATGGCGTCGCGCAATGCGTGTGGAAATTGAACATCCTGCCGTCTGCCAGCGTGATCGGCATCGGATTCGCGAAGACAGGCTTCTCGTTCGTTCCAACGTTCCGCAGCAGGACAGGCATCGCCTGGCCGCGCGGAATCACCGCTCCCGGGCGTGAAATCGCGGGATGGCAGCTGCCGTTCGTACCAAAGACGATGTCCCACGCGCCGTCGCCGTCCAAATCGATGACCGACACATGGACGCGCCCCCAATGGCCGCACACGCCGCAAAGCCGCACCGCCGCGCCGTCCTCATAGCGCAGTTTCGTCACGCTATCAAACTCCATGCCGCCCGCCTTTGCAGGAATACCGACCGCCGCGTCGCCGTCCCAATCGACGAACAGCAACGCATTCCGCCCGCAGCCCGCAAAATTCAGTTTCGCGGGAATCATGTCCGGTCGCGACCGCCATGAGACGAGCAGTTCCTTCCTCTTCCAGATGAACGGTTTCGGCGGTTCCAACGCCAGCGGATCGCCCCCCGCCGCGCGACGATACAGCAACGGCTTGCCGATGATGTCATTCACCAGCAATTCGCTGATGCCGTCGCAGTCCCAGTCGAAGGCGGCGACTTTCGTGTAGCCCCAACGGCGTTCGACCGCCCCTTGTATCGAGCCGTTCGGCCCCGCCTGATGGAACACAGGCGTGCCGTTGACGGTAAATGGCTTGGCGGGAAGATATTCCAGCGGGTTGGACGTGCCTTTCCAGAAGAGGACATTGCCCGCCGCGTCGCCAGTCAGCAAATCCGCCAGTCCATCGCCGTCCCAATCGACGCGGCATGGCGCGACCAATGTGTCACAGGCCAGCGGGCCGCCCGCCATCAACGCGCAGCCGACTTCGCGATATTCGCCTGCACGGCTTCCTTTCATGACGGGAACGCGGCCAATATTGCCGTCCGTCAGCAATTCGTCCTGTCCGTCCAGATCGATATCGACAAAGGACAGCCGCCTTGTCAGAAACGCATGCCGCAACGGCGCCTTGTCCTTCAGAAAGAAATCCGAATTCCGCGCAATCGCCTGGTCGCCATGGACTTCCAGATCCAGACAGCGCACTTCGTCCAAATTGCCTTGAATCAGCAGCTTCAATTGATTTCCTTCCCGATGAACCGCCAGCGAACTGACCGAATACGTCTTCCATTGGAGCGGGAAACCAAGCGTCTCCAGACAGATGTTCGTGAATTTACCAAAACTCAGCCGACCATTTTCGTCCCGCCGCCCACGCGCCATCTGGAATCCGTAAATCGTTTCCGTTCCAAGCCAGTTGCCCGTCAAATCGTAGCCGCGGCCCGGCCCCATGTTCTCCAGCTCCTTGTTCTGCCATGGACTCTCGCCGTACGGCCATGCGTTGCCGCCTTTCCGCGCGATGACACAGAAAAGATCCGGCGTTCCATTTCCTTCCACATCAAAGAGATGCCATGACAACGGCAACCCGCCCTCCAACGGCACTTCCTGCGGCTTGCCGAATTCCATCGCGTCGCCGCGCCCCGTGATTTTCCGTTCGACGAGGCCGACGCTACCCGCCGATGTGTATTGGCCGTTGCTGAAAAGCGACTGCGAACCATCCGGCCAACGATACGCCTGATGGCGGCCGCCTGTCAGCGATGTGAGCGTCTTGCCTGTGTCATAGACGGGCATGCCCGTTGCCTTGTCCAGATACAGGAATCTGAACAGCGCCGTGCGGATGCCGAACAGGCCGTCGCTCGGCGAATAGGCCAGCAGATCGCGCCCATGCGGATCGAACCACGCCAACGGCGTCACATTCACGTCATGCATGTCATGCCACGTGTGCGGCAATTCGCCTGCGACTTTCAGTGACGGATACACGCCATGGCAATCTGGCACGCCAATTTCATGTGGCGGTCGCGAGGCGATTTCCTGCGGGCACCTGGCGGCTATTTCATTTGCGTCCAACGCCTTGTATGAATACCAGAAATTGGCCAGCTCCCCGCGAAAAAGGCGCTGCTTCCAATGGCGTCCACGGAAGATTCTCGTATAAGGCCCTTTGAAAAAGATCGATTCCATCGCAAATTGGCGGCGACCGTTCAACCAGGCCTCGAAACGTGTCCCTTTGACTGTCACAACGACTTGGCATGGTTCATTTTCCAGCACATATTCCAATCCTGCGACTTGCTGTAGATCGGGCCCTTTCTTGAAGAGGACAACTTCCAGTTTCTTTTTGTTCAGACGAACCAATACAGACGGATCATAGTTGTCCCCAACGACTTGGAAAATCGACATCGGACTGTTTTCATTGAACAGCCCCGCCCCGCCGTCGGGATATTCCGCCACGCGGAAATCACAGCCCACCGACCATTCCGCCGTGAACGGCTTTTCCAACCGCGCCTCTCCTGATTCATCGAAAACAGGCTCCACCGCCATCAGCACAGGGCAGCAAAGGATAGTCATCAACGGTAACACGCTCTTGCAAAATCCTTTCATCATCATGTTATTCCATTATTTGATTCATACTACTTTTGTTCAAATTCTTGTTTTTTTGCAAAGATTTTTCCATGAATTTCAAGCTTCCGCACGATATCCTTTGCCGTCGCGCAGCGCATGACAACCGCCGAGCCGCAGGCAGCCGTTGGAATTCCTTTGCGATTGGATTTCATAATCCGCCAATCAATCCTCCTGGCGATTGTCGGCGCCTGCGGGGAGGCAATTGATGAAAATCTGTGTAATCTGTGTAATCTGTGGTTTGATATAATTTTGTGTCCATTCGTATCCATTCGTGGTTAAAAATCAATGAGTTATCATTTCAAGATAAACCGGAAAACATCAGACGTACTTTTGAGCAACACATGGCCATCCGTCGCTATCGGCATAGTCTTTATGTCGCCATTCTGCATTTCCGCGGACACGGAAACAACCTTCCGTCCACCAAACACCTTATCCAAATCAACATCAATCTCAAACGACGGAAGTCCCGGAGCGGGAACAACTTCCCAACCATCGTCCAACTTGTTCAGACGGCAGACGCCGTCTGTTTTCAGCAGACCGAAATCCAACGTTGGCCGCCCAGAATTCACATGGATATTCAGCGGTGGCGGCTGTTCGATCGGTTCAAGACGAAGCTCCTTGATGGCGCCGTCCGCCGTATGCTCCACATAGAGCGTTCCGATGTGGGCGCTCGTCGCCACACGGTCATTCAGTTTCATCGGAACCAATTGCACCGCAGATGTATAAAGACCGACATACATATCGTATTTCTCCTCCGTCATCTTCTCGTTGGCCCGAATGGCGCGTTTATCAACGACCTCACCATTCACAGGCCATTGCGTCGGAAGAATATGCGACGTATGATCGTCCTGGAAGGCGATGTCGCCTTTCGCATTGCGGAAATGGACGTATGTCCGCCAATTATCCGCCGTCGGTGCCTTGACCTTCCAATGAAGCTCGTACGCCAAATTGCCATTTTGCGAAAGTGTCAGGCCGCCAAGCATGGGCTGCGCATCCGCGAACAAGGCGGCTTTGGCACTCATGTAGTCAGAACGCACGTTACAGTAAAGACTTGTGGCCGTTTTTAAATATTCACGGAACTGTCCGTCAACGACTTCCAACGCCACCACGCCGCCGTCGCCGAATTCCGCATAGTAACCGTATTGCGGCAACGTGTGGCCGTTGACTATCCAATCCGTCTCGCCACGATTCACCCATATCCGCGCCCCATTGTCCCATTCGACAAATTGCCGATGAATGTCACCACCAACGAATTCATGACGCGTCATCCTGCGCCCTGCGATGAAGCGAATGAAATCTTGCCCAAGCCAGTAAGTACGAACAGCTTGGAAGCCCCAGTCGCCGACATCGACCATTAGGCTGTGCCCCGCCAGCAGCACGGCGGACAGATAGTCGTCCGAACCGCTGCCATGCTCCTCCCGCGTCAGCTGTCCCGATGCCTGATAGCGGATGGAATAGCCTACGCCCTGCCATGCGAAACGGCTGTGGTTGACGGCGTCATTCCATGGAACGCGCTCCCAACTATCGCAGGGGAAGCGGTTTATGAATCCACCTTTGCCATTGATGCCAAGCCATTGGCAGTCCGCTCCAGCGAGATAGCCAATCAATTGGTCGGCCCCCGCTTCGGAAGTCGTTGTCGTATCTTCACCGAGAATGGCGCGGATTTCGTTGAAAATGTCTTGCCACGCCTGCCGCGTATCCGTCGCGGAATGGAAATTGCCATCGTCATCGTAGTATTCGATGCAGTTGACGGATGTCAGGACATCGACGAATGAATGCGTCGGCTTGATTGACTTGCGCATTTCCGTATAGTTCCGTCTGACAAAGGGATGCGTCGCGTCCGGACGGAACCACAATGCCTGCGCGTCACGTCCTTTGTTGTACCATCCCTTGGCGGGATCGCCGTCCTTCTGCCAGAAGAACGTGCGTTTGATGGAAAAATCATCTGCATCCGGATAGAAATCCGTGCAATTGTCATGAAGCCCCCAGAGGATGCCGTTGTCGTCACAGAGCTTTCCGATGGCCTGCAATTCTTCTATGCTGCCGACTTTTGGATTCGGCGGCCAAATGTCCGGCAGGCGGTAATCGTAGCCCCAGCGTTGCCAGTTGTGCATCGTCAGGACGCTGTCCGTCAAACCATATTTAACCGCCGTTTTCATGTTGGACAGGATGCTGGCGAACGAACCGCCCCATATGTCGAACAGCATACGGCCGGCCAGCCGTTTAAACGTCGGCGCGGCCTGTTTGTCCGTTAAATCCTGATAGCGGATTGCCGCCTGAAACGCTGTCTCGGCGGAAATGACAGTGAATGTGCAGTTATCGGAAGTAACTGGCGTGCAACAGTTTTCAACTGATTTGACCAATAGGATGGAAGGCGGGTTATCGACGGCGACCAACACGGCCGGACCTTTGCCGAATTCCATGCCGATATGCGACGACGCGAAATTATGGCCGCCGAAACCAAGACGGACATCGCCTGGCTTGCGGATGATGTAACCATGTCCATAATAGAGATTTTCGACGCTGTCACGCCAGCCGCCGAGCCACACCCGTGAAATCCGCATGCCGTTGCAGCTCAACTGGTATCTCATGCCGTCATGCACGGGAATGCGGCGAATATCGAAAACTGCCGTTTTTCCTTCTCCTTCAACATGATAGCGATGGATGAGGACAGCTCCATCCGTCAGTTCTTCGAATTTGGAAATGGACAGCCTTGACTTGCCATCTTTCAAGGTAAGGTTATCCAATTCAACATCAAAGCCATGAAACGCAACATGTTCCGCCACGGTGTTCCAGTCGCTCAACATGCCGACGGTGTTTGTGGTTTTCACCGCTTTCATGTCACCCGCATGAAGCACAGGCTCCCCCCAGTAATTGCCGTCCGTATAGACGTTTTTGTTCGGCCCGGGATGGGATTCCAGTCGCAGAAGTATCGTCTTTCCAGCAAATTCGGATAAATCAACCTGCCCTGCAATCCACTTCTTGCTATCCGTGAAATTGGAATAAAGGCACTTAGGCTCCGCGCCATCCAATTGGGCCCATACACGATACAATACGCCGTCGCTGGCCGTTTCATCGGGCCTGTTCATGCGCTGTGCATGATGGAATGTCAGCGTCAAAGGCTTCTGGTCAGGCAATTTGACACAAAAATCGCAGCAGACGGGACCGCAGTCGAACGGCTGGCCGGGGCGGTCCCTATACGGTGGATGCATGACGATGGCATGGCGCGAAACACCGTCACACGTGGCATTTGAAAACAAGACATGCGCACGCGAAACATTGTCGTTGCCTGTCCAACCGACGGATCGATAATGCCATGGCTCGTCGAAAAATTGCCACGCGACACGCACAAAATTACGTTTGTCCAACAACTTGATGGAGCTGTCTTTTTCCAACAACAGAACTGGCATTTCAGGCGGTTCGTCATGCAAGACCGCCGCTTTCTTGATATCGACGGAAAAGATGCGCACCGCATTCAGAACGCAGTCCTCCTGTCCATGGATATGCGCTTGGACATGAACAGGATACGGCATCGAATAGACTTTTGGGCCGGAAACAATTTTGAAGACGATATCAACATTTTGTTTCGCAGGAATATCAATCTCCCGTTCCGCATCGCCATCGACTTTCCAATCATCCGCAAGCTTGTGGACTTTCACCGTGGCGCTGACAGGCAACGGCGATTTGTTGGCAACCGTCACCGTCACATCAAACGGTTTCGACGGATCATTGACAACGGCGATTTCAGCGATATCAAGGCCGTAAGCTCCTTGCTTTACGCTATATCCATTCCAACCAAACACTGCCTGAAGCAGACATAGAACCGTTAAAGCAACCAACTGCCGCATCGCACTATTTCCTTTGTTCATTCAAATGAACGCTATTTTGTCTTAGTAAACAGTTGTCAACAACTAAATTATGAATTATGAATTATGAATTGTGAATTAAAATCATTGGTTCAAAAGCATCTTTACATCATCCAACTTAATTTCGCCGTTTTCACAATCAATGATATTGATACTACGCTGGCGGCAAACATCTCTTACCGTGTTGTTTCCGTTGCAAAAGCGCGCGCTTTTTCCTGCGATTGGTTCCAAAACAAATGCATAGTTGCCGCCTCTGCTCCTCAGGCTTTCGCAAAGATCCGCCACGAAGAGTTCGAAATTCGACAACGACATTGTTTCATAACGGGACGTCACGGCGATCAGCATCAAATCTGGCTTGCCACTCTGGATTTTCATCAAATCGCCTTTGGCCCGCGATGACAAACCAGCCTTTTGGAACGTCGTATTCTGCTCGCCAGTCATTTTCTGGACGCCTTTCAGGAGGACGTTGTTCTCCGCGTTTTCCGCTCCGAACAAGACGATTTTCGCCTGAATCGCCGCCGCCGTTGCCGCCGTCGTTTCAACCTTCGGTTCCGTCTTCACAACCACTTGTGTTGCAGGCTGTTCTTCGGCTTTCGGAGCAACTTTTTCTTCAACTTTCGAAGCAACCACAGGCTGTTCTTCGACTTTCGGCTCCGTTTTCACAACTGTCTGCTGTGCAGGCTGTTTATCAACCTTCGGCTCCGTTTTCACAACCGTCTGCGGCGCAGGCTGTTCATTAATCTTCGGCTCTGTTTTCACCTCTGTTTTAGGAGGTTGCACATTTGTCTGCATCGTTTCAGCAGGCTTTGGTGTTTCTTTTCCGCTGTTGTCAGCAGGACTCTCAATGTGATTCGCAGGTTTTTCCGGCTCTTTGCCGCCTTTCATCAAGAGCGCACCACCGCCGATAACCAAAAGCAGTCCAACTGCCGCACCGCCAGCGATGATCAATTTGCGATTCTTTTCATTCCAAAATGGGACTTTGGATGTCGCTTCTGAACTGAAAGCGACAGTCGGTTCAAATGATTGATTGGCAACAGGTTCTGATGTTTTTTTCTCCGCTGGCTTTGGCTGCGCAATCGTCTCCATCGTCAGTTCCGCCTGCGACGGAGCCGCTTGCGGCTGCGGCGTAGGTTGCGCAATTGTCTCCATCGTCAGCTCCGCCGCTTGCGGTTGTGATGGCGCAGGCTGCGGTTGCGCAATCGTTTCCATCGTCAGCTCTTCTTTCGCAGGTTGTGGTTGCGATACAGTCTCCATCGTCAATTCCGCCGCTTGCGCCGCGGCGGCGACTGGCTGGGCGATTGTAGCCATCGTCGCTTCGACTTCTGGCTGTTCCTCCACAGCGTCCTCAGAATTCTCCAAGTTGCTGAGAATGACATCGATACGTGAAATCAAATCCGACGGTGACGCGACACGTTTCCGCAAATCCTTCGCAATCATGTCAGAAACAAGAACCGCCACCGCTTCAGGAACGTCCGGATTCAATGTTCTGACATCTGGAGCTGGCGTATCACCAATGACTTGCGTCAGAATTTCAATCGTGTTTTCCCCTGTGAACGGCCGCCGTCCCGTCAACATTTCATATAAAACGATGCCCAAACTGTAGATATCCGCACGGATATCCACGTTTCGCGAATCTCTCGCCTGTTCGGGAGACATATATGCCGGCGTACCAAACACAGCCGCCTCGACGGTTAGATTGGCGTCATGGTCGCCCGTCGCCTTGGCGATGCCCAAATCCGCCAATCGTGCAACGCCATCGGCATCAAACATGATATTATCGGGCTTAATGTCGCGATGCACCATGTTGTGCTGCAACGCCGCCTCCAACGCATGACCGACTTGACGGACAATTCCAAGTGACTCTAAAACAGATAGATGCACTTGTTTCCGCAGTTTGCTGCGCACGCTGCCGCCGGACACATAGTCCATGACCAGATAGTACATTCCATTGGATTCGTTCAGACCTGCGTCATAGACGGCGATCAGATTCGGATGGCGGATTCGTCCTGCCAGTTGCGCTTCGCGGATGAAACGATCGACAAACTGCTGATCTCGTTGCGCGACACCAGGATACAGAACCTTCAAGGCGAAATTCGTGTTCAGGACACGATGCCGCACAAGATACACGGCTCCCATGCCGCCATGGCCAAGCTCTTGCTCAACCGTGTACTTCTCAAACACGTCACCCGGACGAAGCAGACTGTTTTTGGATTCAACCATCTATCTTACCTCTTCCCAACGATTAAAACGTAGGCAACTGCATTCCGAGCATGGCCGCCTGTTCCATAAATGTCGGTTTCTCTTTCAACACGAAACGACCATGGATTTTGCCTTCAGCGTCAATGCTTTCCGTCTGCCATTTGATCAAATCGTGCGTCTGATATTCGCCGTTCTTCAACGGCAGCACTTCCGAAATCGCCATCACTTTACGAGAACCATCCGAAAGACGCGCCGTATGCACGACGGCGTCAATCGCGGACGCGACCTGCGAACGCAACGCCATCAGCGGAATTTCGATACCACTCAACAATGCGCACGTTTCCATACGGTACAGGCAGTCCAACGGCGTGTTCGCGTGGATGGTGGACATGGAACCCGCATGACCGGTATTTAACGCCTGCAGCAAGTCCAACGCTTCGCCGCCACGGATTTCACCGATGACCAGGCGGTCAGGGCGCAAACGCAACGACGACACGATCAAATCACGGATGGTGACTTCACCATTGCCGTTTTTGTCCGGCTTGCGCGTTTCAAAACTAACCACATGCTCCTGCTGAAGTTGCAATTCACTGGCGTCTTCGATGACCAACACGCGTTCGTTGTTCGGAATGAAACTGCTTAACGCGTTCAACACGGATGTCTTACCAGACGATGTTCCGCCGGACACGATGACGTTTTTATGCAACTTGACGAGCGCTTCCAGAATCTGTTTCGCCTCCGGAGACAAACTGCCGTATGACAGCATCTTCTCAATGGACAGCGTATCTTTTTTGAATTTGCGGATGGCGATGACCGTCCCGCAACGGCTCAACGGCGGGATGACCGCATGAACACGGCTGCCGTCTGGCAGACGCGCGTCCAGACGCGGATTGTTGTCGTCCAATATGCGCTGCACGGACTTGGCGATATTCGACGCCGCCGCACGCAAGGCTGGTTCGCTCACAAATTGCGCGTCCGTCTTTTCCAGTTTGCCATGCCGTTCGACGTAGATCTGCTTCGGCCCGTTGATCAAAATTTCCGATACTTCATCGTCTTCCAGATAGGCTTTGACTGGAGCTAAAAACAATACAAGAAATGAACTGCTGCGTTGTTGTTCCATTTTTATTCTCCTCTGGAATCGAATTTGTATTCGCCGAGAATCTCCATGCTTTCATCCGTCGCTTTCAGGCAGGTCACACGATAGGTCTCACCGCCTTTCGGAACGGTGACGACGACATGCGCACCCATCCCTTTCACTTCTGGCGCAATGTCTTGCACATATGGTCTGTCCGCCGCCGATTCGCAACGCTCCTTCGGGAAAACCGTCGGGAAATGCATCCGTGGCCCTGGATAGAGATTACGGTCGGACAGACGATCCATGACATGATCCAGCGTATGCAGCTGATCCCATACACACGCTAGCCAAATACGTGCGGACAAAGCGGTTACAATCTTCGCAGGCATGGAATTATGGCCATGGTGGTTGATTTTTGCCGCATCGACTTTCGGCAATTCCGCCGCCAACGCGTCTTCAATTTCCAATACTTGCCCGTCGGCGGTTGGCACTTTGTCCGAAAAATCTCCTGCCGTAAACATGGAGAATTTTCCATAGCGGATGATCATGCCGAGGCTCATGCCGTTTTCGTTGAGGCCGCCCGGCATTTTCAATTTCTCTTCATACAAGTTCTTGATGCTTCCATCTTTACACAGAATCTTGCCGTTGACTGTGATGTTCGTGATTTCAAAATCCTTCACGGTTTCCGGAGCATGCAACGGAACGATTTGATCCTTTGCGCCAAGGCGGAATTTTTCAATCTCCAGTCCATCACGCCGATGCAACGCCTTGTAGAGGCGCGTCATATGGTCAAGTTCTTCGGCCGGAATCGCTCCTGGCTTTGGATCGTCATAAAACGGCCAGCCGCGATCGATTGCCTTTCCGAATGCAAGTTGTTCAGCCGCAAGTGCGAAACCACTCCGATAGCATCCTGGAAGCCCTCTCCGTTCATGATTTGTGCAGACCCATTCGCCGATGCCGCTATGATCCGAATGGAAATGCGACAGCACCATATAATCAATCAGCGGCAAATCATTTTTCGTCTGATATCCTTCTGGTAGAACACGTTTGATATAACGTGCGATCCAGTCGCCAGCCAGTCGGCCGGGATTTGGCAGAACGGGTACTGCATAATTGAGCCGCGTGATGGCGGGATGGTCGCCGCAATCCAACAGCATCGTCGTCCCGTCTGGAAAAATATGCAAAATGGCTTCCGCCACGCCTGTGCAGATGAAATGAATCTGGTATTCGCCTTCCTGCCAGCCACGCCAGATCTTGCCAACTTCGCTCAAGATATGTTCATCCATTTTTCTGTTCCGTTATGATGTCGTACTTATATTTATAACAGTCAATCAGAAAAATGTAGCACATGAATAATATTTTTCTTCTCAACAGCAAAGGTTTGTCGTTAATTCATGGCAAATTATGCTTTATCACGCAGGCTTGCAATCGCCTCCACTCCTGTCAAAGCACGATTGAAGACGGCCAGACGCTGCACATTTTTATCCAACGTCCATTCTTTTGCCCAATTGAAATGACGCAAATACGGATTCAACCGCATAAATCCGAATTGCCGTTCCTCCCCGCCGTCCATAAACCGCCCATCGGCATAAAACGACACAATACACGCCAATGAATCCACAACGACCGAAACGGCTTTCGCATCCGCAGGCAATCTTGGAGATTGCAACGTTTGGGAAGTCCATGGATCATAGATATTTAAGGACAGATGCCTGTCTTCGTCCATCATGAATTGGAATCCATAGCGGTTGTCGTTCAAAGCTTCCACCAAAGTCCCTTTGCTTTCAGGTGAAAGCCGCAATGTGAACGTGACACCGCTCATTCTTTCTGAAACAGCATCGTCACGACGCACCAGCGGAGCAATCCGTGGCGCCGTACAACTTTTTTCACAGACAACATCCGGCTGGACATCAGGCCATTTTCCTTCCATGGACGCCCACATCTGTTCCAGCAAATTTTTATCTATATGATGGGAACGCGCGATATTCTTCTGCGTTTCAGTTATATAATATTCACCACCGTCTTCAATCAAATCCGGATAGCTCATGCGGACAAACGGATCTGCGTCATAAAGCAGAATTTCAGGCTCGGACCAGCGGATAACACACCCTTTTGGCGAATCCGCTTCGACGCCTGCGCAAATCCATACGGGATTGCGGTCATCATAATAAGAACAGCCGCCACTGCAAGCTTGTGGATTGTCCCACATGTCCCGTATGAAATGGTCGCCATGGTTATGGAACCAATATAAATATTTGCCATTCGAGCATTTCCACATGAAATTCGCCGCCCGTGGATGTTTCATGGTTCGTCCGTCATGAAATCTCTTGTAATACGGCGGCTCCCATGTGCGACCACCGTCGCGGCTGTAAGTTTCAACAGGATAACCATCTATGGAACGATAAGTCACACATATGGAGGAATCCGACAGCACGACATATGAATGCTCTTCTGAAACAGGGCCGCCGCCTTCTGGCGTCCGCAATCCGAACATTCCTTTTGGAAGTGTCTCAAACTGAATATTTTCTGGATCTTTTTCTGTCAATATATTCGGACTGCACAACAATGCGCCTTCCGACTGCGCATAGAAACCGTCGCCCATCTTGCCGACTTTGCTTAACGGAATGAAGGCTTCATTGTTCCGCGTAAATGGCTTGCCGACGTTCCAAAAGAAACGATTCCGCCCACCATAAACATTGTCCAAATCACATTGGAAGGAACGCACGGGAATATCATATCGTTTTGATGACCAAGTATTTCCATTATCGTCTGAAAATTTGAACACATAATGGCCCTGACAGTCCACACGGGTAAACCGTGTCTTTCCGTCATGTGAAAGAATCTCCCGCGTGTCATCGGTGTTATGGCAATAGAAAATATAAACGCGACCAAATTCCGTCTTCAGCATGACGGCATACGAATTCTCCAACGGGCAGTCTGGTTCGACGGCAACTGGCTTCGACCATGTCTTCCCCCTGTCGAAGCTCTTCATCGTCTCAACATGTTGTCCCATCGCGCCTTCCACACCGGATCCAGTCGTGATGCAACAGAGCCAGCCACCATCATCCGTGATGACGACATACGGCTGGTCGCAATAGTGATTGCTTGGAATCACGTTTCCATTGCGGATGTCACGCCAATCCTTCATGATGCCCCCTTGGTTAATGGTCATGACTATTCATCCGGTTGTGTCTGCCGTTTGAGTTCCGACGGCAGGAAAATCGGATGATGGTATTGATGGGTTTCCACTGGAATTTCGTAAAGCGCTTTGATGCAACGCCATGCTTTTTCATGATCAAGATGCAGCTCGGGCAGGAGCGACAGCACATCTTCCATGAAAGGTCGCGCATGGGCGTCATCGACATCCGCCGCGTGGAGGAACCATGAAAGCTGCATGAGAAGCGCTTCCCAATTTGGTTCCGGAAGGATGTTGCATCCCATGTAGTCGATTGGCACAAGCGTCCGCGTATCTGGTTGCCACAGAACATTTTGGAATTGCATGTCCGGATGGTAGATGCCTTTTCGATAGAGATGCGCAAATAGCGGCGGGACAAGGCTTAACTCTTCCATTCCCAAAATCCGTGTATCTGGAATAAACTCTTCGATGATGCCGTTGGCGCGATAGAGAAAACCTAAAAACGGCTTCTCAAAATATCCATATAGTTTGGGAAGCCTCACGCCTGACATCGTCCCAAAAGCCTTCAGATAATCATGATAGCATTCGACTTCACGGGAGGCATACCGACGTGAATGACGGACATCGCTAAAACCATGGAAATTATATAGTTTGATCAACAGCCCGTCATACGACATGATATGCCGCCGTCTCGTCTGCTTGAACCAAACGTCCGGCTGCATACGTCCTGTCACCAAATCCGCAATCCGTCCATCGGATGCATGGGGACAGTCTTCTGACAAATAAAAACGGAAGCCATCGGATTCCGTTTGATAGACAAGATTTTCCAATGAATCCGATTTCATGGTGTCTGGAAAAGCGCAGGAAATTTGACAGGCCATTCATCGCCGTAAACAGCCTGTATATATTCCATGCTCTCAATATCGTTGTCGCTCGCATGGAGAAAATTAGAGCCTTCAGGGAATTGCTGTTCAAGCTTCTGCCGCAAGGCACGCTTGAAACGCAAATTCGGATTCAACGCCTCTTGTTCTTTACCGACAACCGCCGTGTCATCCAAAGGCTCTCTGGCCACCAACGCTTGGCAGATGACAGCGGTCTGCGGCAGGAAAAGCCGATATTCCTTATGCTTCGTCCAATTGCCGCCACGTGTGCGACGAGTGACTCTGTCCTGCTGTTCAGCGTTCAATTCAACGACATCAAGAATACGATACTCTGTCGCCAATTCGTCAAGAATGGCTTGCGTCGCATTCGCCTGAATGGCATCTTCTCTCAACAAAAAAACGCAAAGATCATGCTTATCCCCCAAGGCTTTGCGGAGATTGTCCGCTTCATAGCGATAAAGCCTGTCCAGCAACGGATGACGATGCGGCCAACGGAGCAAAAGGTCGAAAGGCATGTTCCAGCCTTTTTCCTTAAGCCATAGATGCAGATTAAGCAAAGTCAGTTTTTCAGGCAATGGTATTGACGTTTTTTCTGCTAATTCACGAAGCGTGCCTTCCGCATCATGCTTGAAGCCTTCTTTCGGCTCGCTCGGCAAATCGTCGAACCCACTGGGAATGCCAGTGACGAGGCCTTTCTGGTAAGTCAGATGGTATGCCAATGAAAAAAGATAATGCAAATCATCTGGTCTCTTGAAGCCTTGCGGACCAATCACACAATGTTCCAGCAGTTCTTGGCAGAGGACTGGAGGATAATATGTGAAACGCTGGACATCCGTTCCAAGAACAAGACGGTTCGAATAAAGATCCACCTTGACTTTTCCATGGTGTTCCGCCGCGGTGCGGCAGATAGTAAGCAGATGCCGTGCTTCAGCCAGAAGATCCAAATCTCCATGAGCCTCCACTAAGGCAGTCTCCGCGTCCTTTGTCATGGGGACTTCGTCAAACCATCTCAGAACTGCATAGGAGACGCCTTGCTCATTCAATGACGCAAAGAAACCGTTCAGATTGCTGATGGAAAAATGACTGCGTCTCCGCTTATGGGCACGCCGCTTCCAGTTCCAAAGCATCAAATTGTAACGGATTAAACTAGAAATTGACATGGCAGGAAGACTGTATTGGCGTGAATCGTTTTTGTTTAATTTAGTGCTATATAATGCTTTTGCAAAAAAATCCACAGCATGATGATGCACGGCATGAAGATGCGCGGCATGATGACGCGCGGCCTCCGTGCCGCGCGGGAAAAGAAAAAGGCCCCCGGCCTCGTCCAAGACGAGGCCGGGGGCCCTTGTGAAGAAGACCGGCGGCGCGCTGCTCTCCCACGCTCCTGGGCGTAGTACCATCGCCGCGGGGGCCCTTAACGTCCGTGTTCGGGAAGGGAACGGGTGTGACAGCCCCGCCAAGGCCACCGGCCAAAAATCGGCAACCGGATGCGAAGGAATGAATGAATCGAAGGATTCGCAGAAGGGGCGCAGGGGCGCGCCCGGACGGCGCGTCGCGCAATATGTGTTCTTCATCTTCGCCCCCGGCCGCGCCGCGACTGCGGCATGGCGGGGGGCGGAGCGGGCAAGCCGCACGGCCTATCAGAACCGGTCTGCTGAGACCCTCGCGGGCCTTGCGCACCCGGCCTGTCCACCCGGTCGTCTTCCGGGGGCCTTCAGCGTGCTCGCGCACGGGGAGAAATGATCTCCGGGGGGGCTTGGCGCTTAGATGCCTTCAGCGCTTATCCCGTTGCGGCGTGGCTACCCGGCGGTGCCCGTTGGCCGGACAACCGGAACACCAGAGGCCGCCCGCCCCCGGTCCTCTCGTACTGGGGGGCGATCCCGCCCATTCTCCTGCGCCTGCGGAGGATAAGGACCGAACTGTCTCTCGACGTTCTGAACCCAGCTCGCGTACCACTGTAATCGGCGAACAGCCGAACCCTTGGGACCCGCTTCAGCCCCAGGATGTGATGAGCC
>JAFZAB010000135.1 GCA_017548425.1 Victivallales bacterium | reverse complement strand
ACTGTAAATCCGCTCCCTCAGGGTTCGGTGGTTCGAGTCCACCACCTCCCACTCCATCAAGGAACAGGCGGCATGTCCGGGGCAGTCAACGTGCGCATAATGGCGCTTTTCAGTCTGGTATTCGACATGGGCGGTATTGATGGTGATACCGCGTTCCTTTTCTTCAGGAGCGTTATCGATTTCGTCATACTTTTTCACATCGCCGCCGTAGCGCTTGGCCTGGCACATGGTGATAGCAGCGGTCAAAGTGGTTTTGCCGTGGACAACGTGGCCGATCGTACCGATGTTAACGTGGGGCTTCGTGCGTTGGAAAGTTTCTTTTGCCATTGTTGTAATCCTTCCTTTGAGGTTCTCGCCGGCATGCTTTTGAGATTCATGCCAGTCCAACTATTTGATTAACTTTGAAAAACTCTATTACTTCCGTACGCGACAGGAACTATGGAGCCCACGATCGGATTTGAACCGATGACCTCATCCTTACCAAGGATGCGCTCTACCGGCTGAGCTACGTGGGCATCATGAATGCCTGTGCGTTTCCTGCTCCCGCTTCCAAACTCAAAAGTTGAGAAGCGATATTTACCATACACTCACTTTTAATAAAGTCAAATTATCAAAAGAGCTTTTTTTCACTTTATTCACGTTTTCATTTGAGAAAACGGAAGACATGCCCATGCCTTGCATAAGCTTCTTCGAAATGGAAGTGATATTCGTGCTCAATTTGACTCTATAAAAAGCTGTCTTCAAAGAAAGCCTCGACCTTTCAGTTTCGTCTTCCTTTATCAGAAAGAGAGGGCGGCACCGCTCACCGCGGCGCCGCCCTGATCCTTCATGCAACCGCTATGTTATGCTTCAGGAGCTTTTTCAGGCTCCGCGGCCGGGGCTTCCGCCGGTGCCGCCGCTTCCGCAGGGGCGGCTTCGGCCGGGGCGCCCTCTTCCTTATTCGCGATAGCGTCGGACAACGCGCTACCGAAATCGCCAAGAGCTTCACCGGGCTCCGTACGCGTGACAGCGCCAGAGGCATCGCCATCGACATCACGCAGGCTCAAGCCGATACGGCGTTCTTCCGTGCTGATGTTCTTCACGCGGGCGCGGACGGTATCGCCGATGTTCACGGCATCCTTCACGCGGGCGACATGGTCATCGCTCAGTTCGCTGATATGGATCAGGCCGTCGATTCCGCCTTCCAGTTCGACAAATGCGCCGAACGAAGCCAGTTTCGTGACTTTGCCTTCGACGATGTCGCCAACCTTGTATTTGTTCTGGATGGTCTGCCACGGATCGTCCGTCAGCTTCTTCATGCTCAGAGAAATCCGCTGGTTCACATCATCCACTTCCAGGATGACGGCTTCGACTTCCATACCTTTATGGAGAATTTCGCTCGGATTGTTGACCTTGCGGATCCAGGACATATCGGAGACATGGATCATACCGTCGATGTCGTCCTGAATCTGGACGAACGCGCCATAACCGGTCATGTTGCGGACAACGCCCTTGATGCGGGTGCCTTTCGGGAAGCGCTCCTTGATGACCTTCCACGGATTCTCCTGGCACTGACGCAGGCCGAGGGAGATCTTGCGGTTTTCTTTGCTGACTTCCAGAACGACGGCTTCGACTTCGTCGCCTTCCTTCAGGACATCGGAAGCTTTGTTGACTTTCTTCGTCCAGGACATTTCGGAGACATGGACCAAGCCTTCGATACCCTCTTCCAGTTCGACGAACGCGCCGTACGGCATGACGTTCACGACGCGGCCTTTCACGCGGCTGCCTTTCGGGTATTTGACATCAACGGTATCCCACGGATTGCCGTCTTTCTGCTTCAGGCCCAAGGAGACGCGCTGGCGTTCCTTGTCCACATCCAGAATCATGACTTCCAGTTCCTGGCCGACATGGACGACTTCGCTCGGATGCGAAATGCGCTTCCAGCTCATGTCCGTGATATGGAGCAGACCATCCATACCATTCAAATCGACGAATGCGCCGAATTCCGTGATGTTCTTGACGACACCGCGACGGATGGTCTTCGGGACCAGTTCGTCCAGAAGCGACGCACGCTGCTTGGCGCGTTCGGCCTCCAGCAGTTCGCGGCGGCTCAACACGATATTGCGACGTTCCGCACTGATCTTCAAGATCTTGAATTCCTCTTCCTTGCCGAGGAAGTCATCCAAATTGCGAACAGCGCCCAAATCAACCTGCGAGCCCGGCAGGAACGCTTCCACGCCGACATCGACGATCAAGCCACCCTTCACGCGGCTCTTGATTGTACCTTTGATCAGATCGCCTTCCTTGTAATTCTGCTCGATGCTGTCCCAGGACTTCTGGAGTTCAGCCTTGTGCAGGCTGACGGACGGGACGTTCTCTTCGTCTTCCATCTGTTCAAGATAGACTTCCAGCATGTCGCCGGTCTTGACAGTGTCCCATTTCTCGCCCAGCTCGGCTTTGTCAATGAAGGCTTCCGCCTTGAAGCCAATGTCCAGAAGAATACCTTTGTCATTCTTCTCGGCTACGCGACCGTTGACGATCTTGTCTTCATTGATGTCCGCATTTCCGCTTTTCTGCAACAAATCCTCCATGGAGGACATGTTTTCCAAATCGATGTGATTAGCCATGTTGCTTTGTTTGTTGGTTGATTGGGTTGATACGTTTTGGATACGAAACGACTATAGTTTTTAAGTAAAAGGACTTTAATATATATGGGACGGAGAACACTGTCAAATGTTTTTGTGCGTTTATTGCCACGATTTTGTCACTTTTTTTATTAGCGACACTCAAACGGACGCATTTCGAATCTCCTGAAGCAAGGCTTCCAGCAAATCCGCCTCCGGCAAAGTCTTTATTTTCTCGCCATGTTTGAACAAGATGCCTTGCCCTTTGCCGCCAGCGATACCGACATCCGCATCACGCGCCTCGCCAGGCCCGTTCACTTCGCATCCCATGACTGCAACTTTCTTCAATTGAATAACACGCCCTTCGGAACGGAGACGTTCCACTTCCCGCTCGACGGCTTCCGCCATCGGGACGAGATTGATCTTCGTCCGTCCGCAAGTCGGACAGGAGACGATTTCGGGGCCATCCTCCAAAAGACCGCAACTTTCCAATATTCCTCTGGCGGCGCGGACTTCCGCCTCTGGTTCGCATGTCAGACTGACACGAATCGTCTCGCCGATGCCGTCGAGCAACAACGAACCGATGCCGACAGCCGACTTGATGATGCCACGAGACGGTACGCCAGCCTCCGTAACTCCCAGATGCAACGGCACATCGCTCTTTTCCGCAAACAGACGGCATGCGGCGACGGTCGTTAGAACAGAAGACGACTTCAGGCTGACTTTCAAGGCATGGCACCCCTCCGCCTCGAAAAGCTCAACATATTTAAGAGCGCTTGCAACAAGACCTTCCGGAGTCCATCCATATTCCTTTTCAACATCCGGATCCAAACTGCCTCCATTGACGCCGATTCGGACGACACGCCCCTTCTTGGCCGCCGCACGCGCCACTTCCCGAACATAATCAAGATTACGCATGTTGCCTGGATTCACCCGCACACCAGCCGCCCCACGCTCCAACGCCCCCAAGGCCAGCATGTGGTCGAAATGAATATCCGCCACGACCGGCAACGGACTACGACGGCAAACCTCTCCAAAATTCTCCAGACTGGCAGCCGTCGGCACGGCGACACGAATGATGTCACACCCCAGCCGGCGGACTCTATCTATTTGCGCCAACGTCCCTTCCAGATCATCCAGATGGGTGTTCGTCATCGTTTGAATCGACACAGGGGCACCGCCTCCGATGGGCACTCCCCCCAGCATGATTTGTCTTGTCTTTCTCATTGTTTTTCGTATTTTGGCTTTTTCTGCTCAAATCCCAGCCTTTCAATGACAGGCTTGCCATTTGGATTGATTTTCAATGCCTTGCGAATAAATAAAGCGGCTTCTTCACGATAGCCATACCAATCGCAGGCCACGGCACTGTTCAGATAATGCTCGAACACGCTTGCACGGGCCTCCGAATCCGCCATATCTTCGCGCATCTTTCCATAGTAATCCAACATGGACCATATTTCGCTCCATTCCAGATCCTCTATTTTCAGATTTGTCACAGGCAGACTCTGACGCGCATCGTCAAATGGACGAACGGTCAAGCCCTGCTCTTCCGTTCCCATCGGGATGAAACCGCGCAACAAGCTGCCGTCACGCAATCTGAGCCCCTCGCTCTTTGATGGACGGTACGGCATCCGCAGCGATGCAAAAAGATAATCCCTCATCCCCATCACCCTTCTTGCACGCTCTGTTTCAGCGGTAGCGTATTCCGACGGCAACTTGCATAAATATTCTTGTATCTTATCTTCATCGAACTTCAGATTCTCCGGCTTTGGGCGAAGCCGTCTGAATTCCGATGGCAAACGAGCGAATTTCACCTTTTCCTGCAAGTCATCTTCATCAGTACTCTTCGCCTTGTCTATGTCATCTTCAGAAGCTTCTGAAGATGCAAGTCGCTCCGCGACCATCTTTGAACTTTCCGCAGTGATATCCTGTTTTTCCAAACCAGCAGGACGCGTACCCTCCCGCCATTTCCAGAAGGCCCATCCACCAACGCCTCCCAAAAGAAGTGCCACCAAACAAAGCACCATGGCAAAAGCCATGCCGCTCTTGGCTTCAGCCGGCTGTTCACTTGCGGAAACTCTCGCTCCTTTTTTCCAATTTATGGTCGTAGCAGTTTGACCGCCTCCCGTAAGTTCCGCAATCAGTGGGAGATAGCCTTTTGGACGTTGAAACACCGATGCTGAAGCCATTTGCCTTAAAACCATGAGTACACCGAATGGGACATCCGTCAATCCCATAACTGTCCCGAACGAAACATCCGCAGGTTCGAAAGCATCAAGTGTGACGCCGTTTGCGGCGTCACGCGGTGAACATCCAGTCAAAAGCCCCAATGCCCAAACAGCGAAACTGTACAAATCACTTGCGACGGACGATTCACCACCGGCCTTGCGTTCTGGAGCCGCATATGGCTCATCCGCCAAATGCCCCGTCATCAAAACGCCTTCTCCTAAACCAGAGACTTTTGGCACTCCTGACACATCCATGCGGAACGCCTGGCCATTCAAAGAACCATGCGGGACCCCCGCCTCTGCGGCTTTCTGCAATGCCTCCGACAACGCCAAAAGCAATGGCTTCGCCTCTCGCCAATCCAGTCGCTCTGCGAGAACATTGTCGCGAACAGGTTTCGAAAGCAATTGGGAGGCGACATAAACGCCTGCCTCGTAACGGCCACAGGAATAAACGGTTGCCAAGCCCGGATGGGATACGGAAGCGACTTTCCGCACCAAATCCAGATAACGCTCCAACTGCTCCCATGGATGAGCGTCCGAAGCCTCGCAGATTACCACACAGACCTCCCTGTCCAATTTTTCGTCCAAGGCGCGATAGCGGTGGATTCCTCCGTTCGACTCAAGATATTCCTCCAGGACATATGTCTGGAAACGCATGGGAACCGTCACCTTATAGCCGCATTGCGGGCATGGAAACACCGTAAACGGTTTCAAATCAGTCACATCCAGCTTAGCAGAGCAGGATGGGCAACGGATCTTCAGCTTTGTTTTTTCCTGCTCTGACATCAAAAACTCCATTTTTTTACAAAAATGATTTGCATATTTCCATTTCTGATGTATTTTAAAGACGTTGACAATTTAATCATGTCTCCATCGTCTAGTGGTTAGGACATCAGGTTTTCATCCTGGTAACATGGGTTCAACTCCCGTTGGAGATGCCATTTTCGAAGCCTCGGTTTTACCGAGGCTTTGCTTTTCCTGCTACGCAGATTGCTTTTTATCCTTCTTGCGGTTTGCAAAAAACGTAGTCGATAGTAACTTAAAGAGGATTCAAACAGGAAGTCTCCATCGTCTAGTGGTTAGGACATCAGGTTTTCATCCTGGTAACATGGGTTCAACTCCCGTTGGAGATGCCATTTTCCATGACACGCCGGTCGTATCGACCGGCGTTTTTTCGTTTAACCAGAAGCCTTTCCACTTGATGACGTGGAAACAAAAAAGACGCGTCGTGGAAACAATCCGTGACGCGTCTTTCCAATAATCCTTCGTTCAAGCTGTCGTTTAGCGGGCGGCTCTGGCCTTCTCAACCAGTTTCTTGAAGGCTTCGGGATCCGTGATCGCCAAATCGGACAACCACTTGCGGTTAATTTCAACGCCGCTCTTGGTAAGACCGTCGATCAACCAGCTATATTTGAAATCCAAGGCACGGCATGCCGCGTTGATGCGGACAGTCCAGAGGCGGCGGTAAACGCGCTTCTTCTGCTTGCGGCCTTTGTACATGTTGGCCATCGCGCGATCGGTCGCGCCATATGCCATACGGATAAGTTTGCTACGGTTTCCGCGGAAACCGCGGGCCATGCGCAAAACTCTTTTGCGGCGCTTGCGCGACGCAACGGCTAAAGTGCTTCTTGACATCTTTCAGTTCTCCTCGGCCGGCTAGTAACGTCAACGGACTTACCGGTCGTGTTGTAAAGGTGAATAATTTTGACGAATGAACTTCTTCTCTTCTCCAGCCTAGCTGGATGTTTCTTACAGACCGTACGGCAACGAAGCCTTCAAACGGCTCATTTCGCTGGCCTTCACGGCGGCGTCTTTGCCCAGGCGGCGTTTGCGCTTCGAGCTCTTCTTCGTCAAAATGTGCCGTCCGTAAGCGTGGTTGTGGCGGAACTTTCCAGTGCCCGTCTGCTTGAATCGCTTCGCGGCCGACTTTCTGGTCTTCATCTTCGGCATGGTCGTCAGTCCTTACAATTACTGTTCAGGGGGTTTCTTCGGCACCCCTCACGCGCCTACGCCTATGTCCTAGGCTTTAAAATCATTCTCTTGCCGATTTTATCAGCAATATAAAAAGGAACAGCCTATCGGTGCTGTTCCCTTCATCATCTATTTCAAGCTCGGCTGCCGCGGCTTACTCTTCCGTGTTCGCGGAAGGAGTTGCCTTCGAGGCGCCTCCGCCTGACTTGCCGCCCTGGCCTTTTGGAGCCAGAACTGCGATGATGTTGCGGCCCATCAGTTTAGGCGGTGCATCAATTGCTCCACGCTCCGCCATGGCTTCCAAGACACGTTTCATCAGTTCATCGCCGATTTCCGTATGGGCCATTTCACGACCACGGAAAGCGACAATTATCTTTACTTTATCACCTTTTTCCAGAAATTCAATACCGTGCTTGATTTTTATTGACAAGTCATTCTCGTCAATATTCGGATGAAGCTTGACTTCCTTGACCTTCGCCTGCACTTGCTTCTTCTTCGCTTCGCGCTGGCGGCGGCTCTCCTGATACAAATACTTCCCGAAGTCCATGATCTTGCAGACTGGTGGTTCGACCTTCGAGGCCATCTCCACCAAATCCAAGCCCTGAGCCGAGGCGCGATTCAAAGCATCCTCAAAACTCATCAAGCCCAGTTGCTCGTTCGTTTCGGACAACAGACGCACCGTCTTTCCACGGAAAAAACGGTCTCCACTTTTTAACTGGCGTGCGATAGCGGTATCCTCCTATGCTAATTGCCTCTTCTTTCCCTGTGTCAACAGACAGTATGGCCATGTTTCACAGAGACACAACCATAAATTTACACACATTCTTCTCTTTTGCAAACCACTAGACATGAAGTTCAAGCAGATTTTTCATGTTTCATCTACGTCACGACCATCGTTGGCCGTGACGCAGAATTGACAATTCTTACTGCTTCTCTTCGATTTCCTTCTCCAGACGGGCGAGAACATCGTCAAACTTCATGGCGCCTTCTTCACCCTTGTCACGGCTGCGGACGGCGACTTCACCGGCGGCCGCTTCGCGTTCGCCGACGACCAGCAGATACGGGATGCGCATGTCGCGGCCACGGCGAATCTTGCCGCCGATCGGATCCGCTTCCACATCGACCGAGCAGCGGATGTGCTTCGCCTGCAACTTCTTTTCGAGGTCTCTGGCGTAATCCGTGAACTTCTCGCTGATCGGCAGGATGCGAACCTGTTCAGGAGCCAGCCAGAGCGGGAACTTCCCCGCATAATGTTCGATGAGAATGCCGAAGAAACGCTCCAGCGAGCCGAGCAGAGCACGATGCACCATGTAGGGGCGGTGCTTCTGGCCGTCCGCGCCAACATACGTCATATCAAAGCGTTCCGGCAGATTGAAGTCGAACTGGATCGTGCTGGTCTGCCATTCACGGCCAAGAGCGTCTTTGATCTTGAGGTCGATCTTCGGTCCGTAGAAAGCGCCGCCGCCTTCATCCACTTCGCAATCAACGCCTTCCGCCTTGACGGCGTTTTCCAACGAATGCATGGCCTGCGCCCACATGTTGTCGTCTCCGACGGCCTTTGCGGGACGCGTCGCCAAATAAGCCTTCACATCCTTGAAACCGAAGCACTTCCACATGTACATGCTAAAGCGGAGGACTTCACGGATTTCATCTTCAATCTGTTCGGGCGTGCAGATGATGTGGGCATCATCCTGCGTGAAGCCGCGGACGCGCATCAAGCCATGCAGCACACCGGCCTTCTCATAGCGGTAAACCGTTCCGAGCTCGGCCCAGCGGGCGGGCAGTTCGCGATAGGAGCGCGGACGCGTCTTGTAGATCATAATGTGGAACGGGCAGTTCATCGGCTTCACATAGTAGGGGTCGCCGTCGATTTCCATGTTGGCGTACATGCCTTCGCGATAGAAATCCAGATGGCCGGACGTCTGCCACAGCAAAGCGCGGCCGACATGCGGCGTGTACATCAGTTCATAGCCGTGTTCATAATGCGCTTCTTTCCAGAAGGTTTCCAAGACGTGGCGGATGCGGGCGCCCATCGGATGCCAGCAGACCAAGCCAGGGCCGATTTCTTCATGCGTGCTGAACAGCTCCATTTCGGCGCCGATCTTGCGGTGGTCGCGCTTTTTGGCCTCTTCGATGCGCGTCAGATATTCCTGCAAGGCTTCCTTGCTCTCGAACGCGGTGCCGTAGATGCGCTGCAGCATCGGATTCTTCTCGTTGCCGCGGAAATAGGAGCCAGCCAGCGACAGCAGCTTAACGGCTCCGATCTGGCCCGTATGCTCCACATGCGGACCACGGCACAAATCGACATAGTCATCGCCAGTATAGTAAAGGCTGACCGTCTCGCCTTCGGGAATGTCTTCCAGACGGGACAGTTTAAACGTCTGTCCTTTGGCTTCGAACAACGCTTTCGCCTCTTCGCGGCTCACTTCCTTGCGGGTGAACGGGAGACGTTGTCCGAGCATCTTCTTCATCACCTTTTCGATTTCCTTCAAGTCCTCTGGAACGAGGCGTTTAGGAAGATCGACGTCATAATAGAATCCATCATCCGTGCTCGGTCCGATATCGAACTTCGCCTCCGGATAAAGCTTCTGTATCGCGGCCGCCATGACATGTGCCGCGCTGTGACGCATCGTACTCAAATCAAATTCCGACATGATATCAAAACTCCTTGACTCTGCTCGCCTTTTATTAGCAAAGGCATACCTTATATATAATATATGTTTTTACTCCAGAACACCCTTTGTCGATGGAATCTCAGCACTGCCTGTCCGAGTAACCGCGACGCGCAACGCGCGTCCAAACGATTTGAAGATCGACTCCAGCCCATGGTGGGATTCCTCACACGCCAGCAGGTCGATGTGCAACGTCATGCCTGATGTGTTCACCAAAGCCTGGAAGAACTCGTGGTAAAGACGGCAGCTCACGCCACCAGCCTCGGCTTCCGGAAACTCCGCGCGCCATGACAGATGCGGACGCCCCGACAAATCAATCACCGAACGCGCCAATGATTCATCCAACGGCACGTAGGCATGGCCGAACCGAGTTATCCCGCGCTTGTCACCAAGCGCTGTACGCAACGCCTGTCCAAGCGCGAGCCCTATATCCTCCATGCTGTGATGGGCATCTATCTCCAAGTCACCGTCGCAATGCAGCCGCAGGCCGAAGCCGCCATGCTTTGCAAACGCATTCAGCATGTGGTCGAAGAACGGAATACCGCTATGGATGTCCATATACGGCTGCCCGTCCAAATCAAGCGAAATCTCAATTTTCGTCTCTTGAGTGTTCCGTTTGACGTCACTTGTCCTGTTCGCTTCCATTGCTTGTCTCCTGTTTTGAATGGTAAAACTACTAATATAATACCCAAACGCCATTTACCAAACAAAATAATACCATTTGACGTCAAGAGTTGACTTGTATCTTTTTTGCTTTAAACTATATCATGGTACTAAATTAGATTATTCAGACACAAAACGCCAGAATCCAGCATCCAGACCATATGGTTTTCAATATGACAGCAAGAAGCAAACGTTTCATCATCTACCTGCTGGCCATTACCGCACTTGCGATTGCGGTCCGCGCCATCATCTGCGTCCAACTCTTCAACGCACCGGATGTCCAAACACCGAACGTCCAGACGGATATGGCGACGTATCTGACGATGGCAAAAGACATTATGAAAGGGAAATGGCCGGATCACTACGACTACCAGCCGTTCTACTACACCGTTTTTCTTCCCATCTGCTTGTCAATCGTCTCAAGTTCAACCGTCGTGGTCATGATCGTCCAAACACTTTTGGGCGCGGCGGCCGTTTGGTTTGTCGGACTCGGAACGGCACAACTTTGCGGGCGGAAGGCGGGTCTTCTTGCGGCGGGCCTTCTTGCATTAGCACGTTTTCACGCCTTCTATACACCTTTTCTATTATTTGAGGTTCTAAATAGCTTCTGGCTCGCCCTGCTCTTCTATTTGTTGCTCCGTTCTTGGAAACGAAACACATGGCTGTTATGGATGTTGGCAGCCGCCACATTGTCCTGCGCCGCATTGACGCGCGGCAACGCCCTGCTCTTTCTGCCTATCATCTTGATATTCATCATTTTGCGAAATCGCCAGAAGATTGCGAAAGGCGTGGCCATTGCCGTCGCGACCGTTGCCATCTTCTATCTGCCGCAATTGCCGTTCAGCATCGTCAACTACCATTACACGGGCCGCTGGTGCGGCCCTTCGACGGCGGGAGACAAAGTATTGGCTCTTGGCAACACGCCGGAGGCCCCTCCCGGAGGGCTTGAATATCCGATGACCTACCATGAATGGTGCAATGATTCGGACAAACGGCCTGAAGACGGACGTGTCTCCGTTCCATCGCACATCATTCAATGGTTCATGGAATCGCCGTTGCAAGTCATTGAATTGCAATTCCGAAAAGTCCTTCTTTTCTGGCATCGGCAGGAGATTCCAAACAACGTCAACATTGAAATCCACGGCAAAAACTGTCCGATGCTTAAATTGCTTCTTCCGTTCTGGCTGTTCGCCATTCCCGCATTGGCGGCATTGTTTTCATGCTGGAAATTGCGTTCGCCACGCCGCCTGATGCTTTTCATGCTGGTCATCGTCTATTTCGCGGGAACGGCATTGTTTTATATTCTCGCACGCTTCCGCATCGGCATCGTGCCGTTGCTTTGCGTGCTCGCCGCCGTTTTCTGCCAACGACTTATGACGGTCTGGCAAACCAGAAATCTGCCAAATCCGGACAAAGGGCGACAACGTCTCGTCCTGTCTGGACTCGCCGCTGTCTGCGCGGCCTTTATCGTCTGTTCCGCCTTCACGCTTTACCAAGATCTCTATGAAGCGGATATCATCCGCGCCTTGCGTCCAAACGGCATCGCCGTGCAAGGCAAAGAAGGCGTTCTCATCTACGATCATGGACCGCTCTGTCTTGGCGGCTTCACGGGATTCAATCCGTCTGAAGTCGGTTTGCTGGAAATTCGCAAAACATTGGTCATTCCCGAAGAAAACCGTGAGCTTTTCACCAGCCATCCTGTCACTGTCCGCATACCGTTTATCAATCCAAGCCGCGCCATGTACACGGCTACATTTGAAAATGGCGGTCAAAAAGCCACGCCGCAAATTGCCACCCATCGATTCTACCCATGGCTTGAAGCCACGTTTAACAGTCTCAAACTCAACGATGACGGAACGACGGCCACGGTCGCTCTTCTGTTGAATGGCTCGCCAGAAACGAGCATCGGCATGGACAAACTGCGTTGCTATGACAGGACGCAATACATCTTCAACGGGAATCCTCTGCCGATACCATTCGAAGCAAGTTTTGAAATATATGCCGAAAAATAGCTTAATCCAATCTATTTTCAAAACCTTTTCATCCATGCCGCTTCTAACGGCCTGGCTGGCCATCTGTTGTGGTCTTTTGCTGGTCGCAATTTTCTTTCTGACGCATCCGCAAGTCTTTCCAATGCATGGATTTTCAGGGCCTGCGGAATGGCGTGCCGAAACGCCCGCCGGCATTCGTTTCACAGGCGATTCTTGGCGGTATATCGACGGCGGAGAGAAAATCATCGATGGACGGCCATTCGACAAAACGCAGAAATCCTACATGGGATATATTGCCGTCACCGCCGCCTCGCTCTCCTGTGGCCATACGCTCATCCCACTCATCGCCCTGCAAATCCTCATGGCCTGCCTCGCCTGCGCAGCCATCATGAATGCGGCCTTTGAAGCCAATGCCGCCAACCGCTTCGCATTCCATGCAGCCGTCGCGACAGGACTGCTTTTCGCCTTGAATCCAGAGTTCGCCGCATGGAACACCGCCGTCATGACGGAATCGCTCTACACATCGGCCGTTTGCGCCATTGCGTGGTTGGCCGTCTGGGCGATGGAGCAGAAACAAGCTGTCCGAATTCCAGAAGTCTTTGCATTGACTATTCTTGCAGCATTCATCCGACCGACGGGATGGATACTCCTTCCCGCTGTCGCCATCGTCTGGGCAGTCAATCTTCTCAAATCCGTTTGGAGTAAACTCGTCGCCGTCGTCTGTGTCATCGCCATATTCCTCACGATGGCTCTCGCTGGGCGTTCATTCAACGAAGGCATCCAGAAGGAAAGCCCTTCCGTAAAGCTCTATACAGGGGAAGTTGTCTGGCAGGAAGACCTTTGGCGGGTCAAAATGCCGCCGGCTGATCTGTCGCGAACCGATTTGACGAGCGGCCTGCTCTATGGCCTCCGCCATCCTGTTGCCTCCGCATGGCTTGTCGCTAAACGCCTCACCGTCATGTTCTTACGCATCCGCCCGTCCTATTCATGGAAACACAATCTCTTCCTGCTGGCCTACCATGTGCCACTGACCATTCTGGCCTTCATCGGAGCGTGGCTTGGCTGGAAAAACCGTCATGTCCGCATGGCGACCGCCTTCGTCATCGCCCATGCCATCGTGGTCGCGTTGACGTTCAACGACAACGACGGTCGTTTTACTCTTTATTTCACGCCGCTTCTTGGACTTCTGGCGGCCACGGCGGTTGCGGACGCCATACACCGTTTCAAAACACATATTACCATATATAATATAAACAACAAGGAGACGCCATGAACCATCCCATCCTGTCATTCTTTCTCACCTTTGCAACCATCGCCTCTCTTTCCGCCGCCGATTTTAAACTCGGCCTCGACAATTGGTACGGCAATCCGCTCTCATGGCAGGAAACGCCCAAAGGCTTTCAAACGATAGCCAGTGGCGGCGGTCTCCAATACACGCCCGCCCCATTGTCCGAAAACTGCGAAATTTCCGCCGTCGTCACCGTGAAGTCGCGCACAGGCGAACAGTACGCGACGGCTGGCGTCGGACTGTGGTGCGACAGCAACAACTACTACCATCTTGCTTTGGTGGAATCGCCACTCGCCAGCAAAGGCTATCATTTCATCGAATTGCATCAGAAATACAAAGGCGCGTGGCCCGGCAACGACAACCTGCAGCAAATTGACAATCGTATCATCACAGAAAACTGGCAGTACGACACGCCGTATCTTCTGAAAATCAGCAAGACCAAAGGCATCGTCACCGGCACTGTGACAACCGCTGATGGCGAAGTGATTTTCGTTCGCACATGGCAATTCAGAGATGACAGCCCCGTCAATTTTGTCCGCCCGTTCCTCAGCACAGGCTCAATGATTGTTGATTACAAGGACATCCAAGGCGGCTGGTCCGGTCCTGTTCTGGAAGGGGAGGCCGTCCAGACATTCCCGCCATATGACTGCAAAAGCTTCATTCCAGATATGAAAGACCAGGCGACTGGCTTCTTCCATGTCAAAAAGGACGACGACGGCCGCTGGTGGGCGTATGACCCCCTCGGCCGTGGCTTCGTCGTCTTCGGCATCGACCATGTCAGTTACGGAGGCCATTGGTGCGAATTCATCAACCGCCATCTTCACAAAGAGTTCAACGACAAGCGTTTCAAGAACAAAGGCGAATGGGAGGAGGAGACGTTGGACCGCCTGACCTCATGGGGCTTCAACATGATCATGGGCGGTGATGGCGCACTCCGCCAACGCGGCTTGGCGCATGCCATCATCATCAATGTCGGCGATACCATGGCGACCTTGGGAGACGAATTTGACATCACGCCCAACAAGAGCGCTCCTTGCACCGCCTTCCCGAACGTCTTCCATCCCAAATTCAAAAAGTGGTGTGAATACCGCGTCAATCTCGTCTGCAAGTCACAAGTAAACAATCCATGGCTGTTCGGATATTTCATCGACAACGAACTCTGCTGGTGGGGCCACGGCTCCAATTATGGTGGCCTGTTCGATACCGTCATGAGAAAAAACGCGGCCCACACCGCCAAAACCGCCTTGCGCGACTTCCTCGCAAAAAAGGCGGACAACAACATTGAAACATTCAACAAGACATGGGAGACGTCCATCGCCAAGTTCGACGATATCCTTGAGCTGGAAAAACTTCCAAACAGCACCGACGAACAAAAAGCCATCAAGACGGATTTTCTCCGTCTGATTGCTGAACTGTATTTCGGAAACGTCCATGAAGCCCTCCGCAAGGCCGATCCCAACCACATGCTGCTCGGTTGCCGTTTTGCGGGCATCGACGGTAGCCATCCCGTCGTCTGGGAAACCGCCGGAAAGTATTCGGACGTATTGACTTGGAACTATTACGGCAGTGTCGATCTCGACGCGGAGGCCGCCTACACGCCGAGAATTGACGCCAAACGCCTCCCGTTGATGGACGACTTCAAACGCGTCTATGAATGGACAGGCCGTCCATGCCTCATCACGGAATGGTCCTTCCCTGCTCTAGATTCCGGTTTGCCATGTACTAACGGTGCGGGACAGCGTTTCAAGACGCAGGCAGAACGTGCGAAAGCGACGGAAATCTTCGCCCGCACCATGCTCTCCATGCCGTTCCTAATCGGTTATGACTATTTCATGTGGGTCGATCAGCCGCCGCTTGGCATCTCCCATGCCTTCCCAGAAAATTCCAACTACGGCATCATTAATCTGGAAGGCAAACCGTACGAAGGACTTGTGAAACTTTTCACGGACATTCAGCACCATGCCAAAGAGGCCCGTCTCGCTCCGATTCCCGCCCCGAAATTCGACAAGCCGCAGACGGAACACAAGCTCTATGACGAATATCTCGCCCCGCGCCACATCAAACTAGCGGAAAAGAGCGCCGTATCCTTCAAGCAGATTTCAGACAAGGCGATCACCGTTGATAACGGCCGCTACCACGTCTATACGCAAGACAATGATCCGTTCCTCCACATCGATTTCGACGGCAAGCCTCTCGGCACATTCGGTGCCCTGCTCCATTACGATGACGCCAAAGGCAGCCGCCTGTGGAACGACATCAACCACATCGTTAGCATTCGCCTCATCCCCGAAGAAGACCGCGTAACCATCGAATTGGTCGCCGATTACATCCCCAAAGAAGATGCCGCGGACAAGAAGACGTTCAGAATCGACTACCGTCTCGTCATTCCCGCGAACACCGACTGGATGCTTGCGGACATCGTCAATGTCAAGAATCTCGGCGAAGATTCAATCACGCTTCGCGGCATCTTCCTCCGTTTCTTCGCGCGCTTCGACGGCCAGAAAGAAGTCTCCACGGACAAGGCTCGACAACTTGCGCCGCGAGTCTGGAAAGCTCCCAAATTCGACGGATGGCTCGCACCGGACAATCAACGCTATTTCGCCTTCGCGGCAGGTTCCTTCGATGACATCACCATCCATCCGTGGTACGACGAGAAGCGCGGCTCCTACCATCCGGATCTCGCGCGTTTCCTGCCGGACGGCATAACGCTCGACCCGAACGGCACTTACATTCCAGATGCACCGTTCTATGTCGCCGCTTTCGCCGGAAAGGGCAATCTCAATGAAGCTCAGAAACATGCCATAAAAGTCTGGAAGTAAATATTAATCAACAACATATACCATGAAACACATATTATGCATATTGACCGCCATGACGCTTGTCACCGCCGCACAGGAAGCCCCGCAGATTCCAGAAGGTTGGTTCCCCTTCACGGTTGACGCACGCGTCTTCTCGTCGGAAAACCTTGCGTCCGTTGAGTTTCTGAATCCATCCAAGGCGACGGAACGGATCATCGTCAAAGACGGCCATTTCACGACGGCGTCAGGCGAATCCGTCCGTTTCTTCGGTTCGAACTTGTGCTATGACAACGCGTTTCCGGACAAGGAGCTCGCCCCGCGCATCGCGGGGCGCATGAAGCAGTTGGGATTCAACATCATCCGCTTCCACCATCTCGACAACCGCCACATCGTCAACAAAGACAGGACGGCGCTCAATCCCGTCATGCTGGACAAGTTGCATTGGCTCATGTTCCAGCTCCGTGAAAATGGTATCTATTCCAATCTAAATCTGCATGTTTCACGTGTTTATAAAGGCCTTGGCGATTTGGGCAAGACGTTCAAGTACGGCAAGGGGCTCGACCGCTTCTACCCGCCGTTCGTCGAAAGCCAGAAGAAATACGCCAAAGAACTGCTGACCACCGTCAATCCATACACGAATCTTGCGCCAATCGACGATCCGATGATCGCGTTCGTTGAAATCAACAACGAAAATTCCATTTCCCAATTGGACAACATCGACAATCTGGATCTTCTCCGAAACCACGAAATCGGTACGGAACTGCTTCGCCAATGGCGGGCGTGGCTGAGTCATAAGTATCGTACTTTCGATGACTTGAAGATATCTTGGAGCAATGGTTTGCAGCCCTATTCGCCAGTCAATCTGATTGAAAACACCGCCATCGTCGCGGAAGGGAAGAAAGATGGCTTTTTCGAAATCACGAAAGTCGGCGCGCTCGACTACGACTGCAAACTGCTGCAGGATGGCCCCACCGCCTGGGCCTATCAGATCCATTTTCCGGATGTTCCCTTGAAGGAGAATCAAAACTATACCATAAAATTCAAGGCGCGTGCGTCCGCCAACCGTTCCATCAATGTCAATCTCGGTCTCCATGAACCGCCATGGTTCGTCTATTCTCGCAGCCGTGTCAAACTCACGCCGGAATGGCAGGAATTCAAGCTGATCGCGACGGTTCAAAATTACATGCCGGACAAACGCACACGCTTTACATTCAATTTGGGCGGCCTCAATGCGGGTCTTGAACTTCAGTTGAAGGGCATCGAACTGCATGAAGGCAATGAGCCCTACAACTACAAAAATCAGCAGGGCTTCGACACGGTGGAACTGCCGGAAGGCACCTCCACAGCATTCTGCCGCAGAGACTTCCGTGAATTTCTCATCGAAACGGAATACAATTTCACAAAGAACATGGTCGCCTATCTGAAAAACGAACTCGGCTTGAAGGCGTTGGTCATTGACACGCAGGCGAACTACACGGGAGCCTACGGCATGGTCCGTGAAGGCGAACTCTGCGATTACGTCGATGCGCACGCCTATTGGGAGCATCCGCACTTCGCGGAAGGCCATTCATGGAGCCCTCTCCATTGGACAATTCCGAACACGCCGATGGCCAGTTCCGCCAACGGAGGAACGCTCCAAAATCTGATCCGCGCCAGAATCGCCGGCAAGCCGTTCACCGTTTCGGAATACGACCATCCCGCGCCTAACGAACACAACGCGGAGATGTTCCCTATGTTGGGTTCCTTCAGCGCTTTCCAAGATTGGGACGCCATCTATCAGTTCAGTTACGCAAGTCCTTGGAACGACGCGATGCCCAACCGTCTGAACGGCTATTTCGCCATGGCCGTCAATCCGGGCAAAATGGTCATGGCGCCATTCGCCGCCATGATGTTCCGCGGCCGTTTGGTCGATACGGCCACGACGACCACCACGATTTCCGTTCCGAAAGAACTGCTGTCCAGCGTACTGCCGTCAAAGATTCCAGACATGTCCGCCGGCAGCCTGCCTGGTTATCCACGGAATGCCATTGGCAACACCATCGTCCAGACATCACTGAAAACCAATGGTTTGGAGGCTTCATGCGATACCGCTGACCGCCTGTCCGGCCTTCCATTGAAGACGCCGCAGATCGAATGGACGATTGATGAAAATCAACATGGTGTCTATTTGGTCAACGCGCCGTCCGTCCGAGCCGCGACTGGTTTCATCGGCAATCGCGACATCGCTCTTGGCGACATGCGTTTCAGCATGAAACTGCCCGAAAAAGACACGGCGGCCATCGCCATCGCCGCATTGGACGGACGTCCGTTGGCGGAATCGAAAAAACTGCTTCTGGCCGTCGTCGGCAAAATCGCCAACGTCGGCATGCAGTGGAACGAAGAGCGTACGACGGTGAAGGACAAATGGGGCCAGCCACCGACCATCGCCCCATTTATTCCGTTCACCATCACGCTGCCCGGCGATGCCAAACCAACGGTCAAAGTGTTGGACGGCGCAGGCAAGCCCATAGGCGAACTGTCCGTCGAACACAAGCCTGAAGGCTGGTCGTTTTCCGCACAAAAAGACCATGCCTCCCTCTGGTTTGCTATTGAAAGGTGACATAATGGGAAAGTCGCGCTCCCGAGCGATCTTTTCCCACAAAGTGAAATATCGTCGGTATTTTAAGGCAGGCAAACAACGCGGAAGCCTGTGCTATTGCTGGTGTACCACGGCTCGCCACAGTTCCGGACAGCCGAACGGCAACCTCGCGAGCCATTGTCCCAATAACCACCGCGAAACGCTCGAGTCGTTCCCCGAGAATCTCCAACGGGATCCGTCACCGCCAGTGTGTCATAAGGATTATCGCTATCTATCCAGTCCAGACACCATTCCCACACATTACCATGCATGTCGTAAAGCCCCCATGCGTTTGGCTTGTAGCTACCGACCTTCGCTGTACCATAGGCCGTGGTACAATCCTGTGAATGGTTCGAACCACCGTTGGACCAATAACGTCCGACTTCGCTCATGCTGTCGTCCTCTCCAATCGAGACCAGATTCTTTCCAGAATTCAGAGCAGACGTCGTTCCTGCACGACAAGCATATTCCCACTGAGCCTCCGTCGGCAGATCGAATATCAGTCCTGTCTTCATCTTCAGTTTGCCCATGAAGGATGTTCCATCAACGGTATGGCCAAACGCCGGCCAGCCTCCACCAGTCTCAGCTCCCGTACCTCGAATGGTATTGAAACAAACCTGCTCAACAGGGCGGGTGGCGTAATAAGCAGTGTTGTTGAAATAGCTTGGTTTATTTCCCATGACAAGCTCCCACTGCCGTTGTGTGCACTCAAACACGCCGATGTAGAATCTTTTCGTGATGGTTACTTCATGCTGTTTTTCATCATCAAAACGACCCACTTCATCCTTTGGTGATCCCATTTTAAATGTCCCCGCAGGAATCTGCCGCAACCACAACTCCGTCGTACGACAAACATCTTTATTCAGATCCGGCTCGTCGTTTGTGTAGCGGACTTTCCATTCCGTCTTGTCCAAATCGTACACAACTAAATACATCGTAGAATCCGCGTAAAGCCCAGTCAGGAACAAGAAAGCTATTCCGACCAAAATCAGCTGCAGTCTTTTCATCATGGTAATTCCTTTCTTAAATCGTTGAACATGGCCAGAAAATCCTCCGGAACAAATGATGGAATTCTGGAATCCGTGTAGTCTTTTATGTTCCGTGTAACAATGGCTTCGGCTCCGCAGGACATTGCGCATGTGTATTGCATGGCATCCTCAAGATTATCAAATGGTAGCAGCATTGCCTGCTTAAGCAAGATGCCGGTAAAATCCACAGGCATGACAATATTCGTCAACAGATTCAATTTCTGCCTGACATATTCGGGCGTATGTCCTTTACGCAAGACATAAGCAAGCGTTGGAAAGGCTATGGTGGATACATGTCCATCCAGTTGCCCATTCGCGCATAGTTCGAGCAGACGGGCTGAATGAATGCAGAATGGCTGCCGCGCCAGCAGGACATCCATGAGAATATTCGTATCCAGAAAAATTTTCATGGTTCAACTCCATGTTTTTCATGGATGGCCTGACGAATGATTTCATCATAACTCATGTCCGCAGGCCAACCGTCGGCACTGCCAAGCAAATCCTTCACCGCATGATTTGCATGCGACGACGCAGCCAAATGCTCCAACTGGTGCAAATCACGAATGAATTTTGCAAAGAGCGCAGACACGCTTGTTTTGCGTTCAGAGGCCAGTTGCTTGGCCATTGCGATCGTCTCCGGCGTTGCGCTGAGCGTAAGTTTTGTAACGGCTTGCATAGGATGCCTCGAATAAGTTACGTATAAAAACTATTATAATATACGTATCATTTTGTCCTGCGTCAAGTCAATGGACGTTTTTGTGCTGAAAAATGAATTGTCTGATTCGCATGCCACACCGTCCCACCTCCAAGCATCCATCAGCCGCAACTGCCACCAATCATTGAAAAAAAAGTACGTTTGTGCAAAAAAATTGCCTTTCACGCACTTGCCATTTTGCGCACGTCATACAAATTATAATTGTTTGAGTTTTTTCGCACGGAACATCATACGCTATCAGGAACAGATTTATGAAATTGACTCCCTGCCTCGAACTATTCTTCACGGAACTGCCTTTCGCCGACCGTATCGCCGCCGTGGCGGACTGCGGATACAACGCCGCTGAATTCTGGGGCCCCGGCAACAAGGACATCGACGCCATCGCCAAAGCCGCCGAAAAGAACAACGTGACCATCACGAGCTTCACCAGCTGCATTGGAAATCTCACGGATCCGTCGAAGCATGACGAAGTGGTCGCGAACTTCCCGAAAGACATTGAAATTGCCAAGCGCCTCAACTGCAAGAACGTCATCGCGCTGTCCGGCAATTTCATCCCGCGCGTCACACGCTGCCAATTGTCCAAAAATGTCATCGAAGGCCTGAAGCGCGTCGCGCCGATCGCCGAAAAAGCGGGCATCACGATCGTTCTCGAACTGCTCAATTCCGCCGTCAACCACCCCAACTACTACGTTGACAATTCGGAAGATATGGCGGCCATCCTGTGGGGCGTCAATTCCCCCAACGTCAAAGGCCTTTACGACATCTATCACGCGGGTATCATGGAAGGCAACGTCACGGAAAAGATTCTTACGAATCTGGACATCATCGGCCATTTCCATGCGGCGGGCATCCCCGGCCGTCACGAAATGAAAAACGGCGAGCAGAATTATCCGTTCCTCTGCCGCAAGATTGACGAAGCAGGCTTCAAAGGCTATCTCGGCCTCGAATACAGCCCGTTGAAACCGTCGCGTGAATCGCTCATCGAAACACGCGAATGGCTTGCATATTAATACTTAACATTTTATATT
>JAFZAB010000134.1 GCA_017548425.1 Victivallales bacterium | reverse complement strand
TCATCGTCATCGTCGTCGTCGTCGTCGGACAGTGTGAGTTTGCTCATTCTTTTTTTGGTGCGGTTTGTGTCCAAGAAGCCAGCCTCCACGTTATAGAAGCGGAGTTCAAGGCGTTCCATCTGGTTGTCCGGATGGTTGATAACGACCGCGTTGCTGTCAATCTTCAGTTTGACACCAGTAACCAGAGAGATGTACTGAAGAATCGTGGACAGAGAGGCGTTGCTCATTTCCATGTTGACGGGCTGGTCGGAGAAATCTTCCAGCGCGGAGGGCCCCTGCTGGGACATTGTATCGAATCCGCCACCAGTCGGAACGCCCATGTTGCCCATGTTCATACCGCCGTCACCGTCTTCTCCCATGCCGCCCATGTCGCCGCCCATGCTGCCGCCGCCAGGCATTCCCATGCCCATGCCGCCGCCCATGCCGCCGTCCATGCCCATGCCGCCGCCCATACCGGGTTCCATGCTCATACCCATGCCCATGTCTTCACCGGACATACCGCCAGACATACCCATATTGCCAGCAGCAGCCATGTTGGGCTGGATGCGTTTCAGCTGGATGACGAAGTTGATGCCTTCGCCGCCGTTCGTATCATACTGTTTGGCCTTCTGGCGAATTTTTTCCAAAACGTCGATCAGGGGTTCGTCCTGAATCTTGAATTCCGGGAAGATGATGTTATCCAGACGGTTCTGGAGGCTGGCGTCATCAGAGTTCTTCTTAAGTGCGCGGGCGCTAAGGTCACCGCTCGGGCCAGCGAGCAACGGGGTAACGGGTTCCGCCCACTTCCAGCGGACTTCCGCCAGACGTTCATGGAAAATCTGTTCACGACGTTCATCAGCGATTTTCTTCAATTCATCGCTGATGCGCTGCAGATAACGGATAGCCGTGAGGTTGTAAGGATCAGCGATCAGCACGGTTTCGAAGCTGTCGCGAGCATCCGCATAACGACCATTCTTCATGAGGACGATACCGGCGTCGATTTTGACACGGATGTCAAATTCGTTCTGCTTGGTATCGGGCATGATGTTTTCAAGGGTGGTTTCCTGCTTGAATTCCAGATTGTCCTTTTCCTTAATAAAAGCTTCGCGCATCTTGTCGATCTGCTCTTCGCGGCTCGGGTCGATTTCAACGGCGAGATTCAGTTTCGCGATGGCTTCATCAACATCTTTGGCGTCAACAAGTTTCTTGGCCTCGACGATGATGTGCTTCGCCCAATCAACATGCAGATCCGCACGGAGGGCGTCAATCGTCGCGAGCTTCTTGCTGACTTTGTCAGCGGTGCTGGCGGCGCGGCCAAACTGCTCGGAGATTTCCTGCAAGGACTTCTTGCTGGCTTCCAACTGCTCATCCGCCTCTTCATATTTACCTTCTTTATAAAGGTTACGGCCGAGGATGTACTGTTCGTCGGCATTTTTGAAGAGTTCGTCACGGCGAGTGCGTTCACGAACCGTCAAAGCCATGCCATCATATTTGATGCGCTGCTTTTCGAGGTTGGCGATCGTCTCATTGACGTCTTTGACATCTTTCAGAAGCATGCGAGCCTTGCTCAATTTCTCCAAAGAGTCATTGATCTTGGCAAGAACTTTGCCGGCGAATTCAGCACGGGCAAGTTCTGCATCAGCAGCGGACTGCGTCGCATCAGCGGCACCAGCTTCGGACGCGATTTCGGTTTCGACATCCTGCGCGAGCTTCATACCCCAAGCCTTGTAAACATCACCTTTCAAGGCATGAAGGCTGGCGGCGGATTCGCGGACTTTGGCTTCAAGCGGATCACCGATTTTCAGCTTGTCAATAACGCCCTTTAAAATTTCTTCTGCTTCGTCGCAGTTGGCCATTGCCTTTTCATAGTCTCCTGCTTCCAAGAGTTTCAAGGCATTTTCCTGTTCCGTGATGATTTTCAAGAACTGTTCGTTTCCAGCATCAGCCGCCCAGGCGTTGTACCCAGAAAGACCAAACACGCACAATGCTAGCAGCAACCCTACGACCCGCATCATTTTCTTTCCATTTAACTGTTTCGTTCTCATGGAGTTGTCTCCGTCCGGATTTTTGTCCTTCAGACCATTTTTAGGCATCCGGACTTGCCAATTTGTTGTTTTTGTTATGTTATTTGTTTTTATTATCTCTTAAATGCCGCATTCACGGCACCATTCCCATACATTACCATGGAAGTCCCAATAGGCCGCTTACTCCCATTGAGCTTCCGTCACTTTTTCAGACGAATTATGCGTTTTACCACATAAAATGTTTTAATCTATACTATCCTCTTTCGATTGCAATTTACAGCATGTTATTTTCTCAGTCAGAATATTGATTTAGTCATCCTTTTCTTTTGAGGGCCTTTTCAGAGGCGTCATCGTGACATGGCAGGATTCATCATCCCAGGATTCATCATTCCGGGGTTCATCATCCCCGGGTTCATCATGCCAGGATTCATACCACCATCGGGATCCATCATCATATTTGCATTCATTCTCGGGACGGCGAAATCAATGTTGGCGTCAAACAGCGGAACCGTCACACGCTTGTTCTTGTCCGTGACCTCTTCCCTTGCCGTTTCGACTTTCACAATCACGACTTCCGTACCGTCTTCATTCGCCTTTTCAAGACGATAAAGTTCCTTGTATTTCGCATCCTTCTCCTTTGCGCGGGCAAGCGGAGGCAACGTTTCGCCAACCTTTTTGATAAAGGAGTACTTCTGCAGAATTGCCGGGCCATTCGCACGGAGACGATTCGCGAGATAGACAAAGCGAACTTGGATCGACTTGTCCTTCACGGTTTCATCCGGCGTCAGCTTATAGACTTCGGAAGCGTCTTTCATGGAGGTCAATTCAATGAACGGCGTCTTCTCGCCATCTTTGTTTTCGAAACCGGCCTTTGTGACGCGATACGCGCCTTCAGCCGCCGTTCCGGGCCTGATGACAGCATTCAGCTTCACATTACGGTTCATAGAACGTTTCGGATCCGGGAAGAAGCGAGCTTCAGGCCCCTGTTTGGGAAGACGGACACCGATATCCCAATTGGCGGGATCTTCGCTACCGTTCTGGTCAATGGAGCGCAACTGTACTTTCAAATCATTCTGGATGATGTTCACAACACGCAGAAGTCCAACCAGTTCCGGCCATAAGGCAGGATCTTCCATCATCTTACCGGTCTTAAGTTCCTCTTCGCCGGAAAGACGACCATATTTGTATTCTTCTACGTTCAAGAAACCATCATTATCATAATCCTGCCGCGCATCAAGCGGGTTCTTCGGATCCAGGAAACGGTATTTGCGTTCGATGAAATCCGGAATGCCATCGCCATCTTCATCTTCATCTTCGCCATCGCCGATGGAAATCGGCGGCTGCTCCGCTCCGCAGAACGGGCATTTGTTTTCCGAAATCATAATAATGGCGCGGCATTTATCTTCAACACAGCAGATATAGTCGCCCGGAATAATCATCGAGCCCTGCTGGCGGACGGCCTTGTCGTCAATGACACCGTCATCGGAACGCTTATAGACAGGGCGACCTGTTTTCTGATCCTTGGCGGAGCCAATGAAAGAGAAGAAACGACGCGCATCGCGAATCGTTCCAGGCGCCTTAGTAAAAACTTCAGGAGTTAGACTGGCGACAAGTTCCCCTTGGTCAACGGAACGTTGCGACTTGCGCACATCCGTCTCCAACTGGCTCTTTGTCCGGTCATACCCTTGGGCCACCAGCAACAAACTGACAATCAAGAACAGGAGGCTCGCCCCCAAGATCATTTTTTCGTAGTGTCTAGAAATAAAATCCATGGTGGGCACCTCAATTGTTTTCTGCCATGGGGTTAAACTCAATCAGGTCGAAACGAATCGTCAGCGTCACGTCTTTCTGCGCGTCGAAAACTCGCAAATCCCTGCGGGTCAAAGGAATCAAATCATACGGGTCCAAACCGCCGCCCGTGCCTTCTCCCATCATGTCTCCGCCGCCCATCATGCCAGGCTGCATCATGCCGGGGCCCATGCCGGGGCCACCCATCATGCCGCCTCTTCCACCGGGCTGCATCATGTTGCCTTCACCCATTCCGGTGCGTGGCGGACGACGACGACTACGACGACGGCCACCACGGCGACCGCCCATACCCATGCCCATGCCTTCTTCCATTTCCATACCACCGCCCATCATCATCGGTTCCGAGCTTCCGGGATCCATTCCCATACCCATGCCACCGCCTCTTCTCGAACCGGAAGCGAGCAACGCGGGCATTTCACGGGCCAAGGCCTGCTTCATCTCAATAATCTGATCCATCAGAACATCCTGCGCCTTCAGTTCCAGATTGCGGATGAAGAAGAAATAATTCTCATTCGCGGAGAGGAGATTGAGCAGAATCTGGATATTCGCCTGTTTGCCGACCACGGTAATGGTCATCGGCGTCCATTCATAATCGCCCTCTTCCAGCTTCTCGATGCTCTTCGGTAAATCGAATTCCGACAATTCCCGAACTTCGGACTGGCGGATGAGACCGATGACCAATTCAACGACCTTCAACTGCTTGTAGATGCGTTGCATGTCATCCTTGTTCAAACCGTTTTTCATCATGGCATAGCGATCAAAGCAAAGATACGGAGTAACTTTCGCGCCCTGAATGAGAAGATGTTTTTTAGGCGTGTCTGACTTTTCAGCAGCCTGGGCCGCCATCATCTGCTGCATCTGCATCATGTTGCCGCCCATACCGCCGCCCATTCCCATCATTTCGGGTTCCATCATTTCGGGTTCGCCGCCCATGCCGCCACCCATCATGTCTCCACCCATGCTGGTCATCCTGCGTTTGACGAAATTATCCGTAAAAATCTTTTCGATCATGACCAGCATTTCACTTTGCGCAGGAGCGGGAGCCAACTCCATGAACGCCTTGCAGTCAGGATCGTCATCCTTGACGAGACGCTTTTCAGCAAGGCTCTGACGGAATTCGACATATTTCTTGTCGGCCTCGGCAAGTTTTCCTTCCGCCTTTTTACGATTTTCATCATTGAGGCGGAGATTCTCTTTGGCCAGCCTGTCGAAGAATTCGACATGCTGTTTTTCCGCTGCGAGCTGCTCCTGCTTAAGCTTGGATTGGCCCATGATGAGAATGACTAGATACACGATGCCACCAAGGCAAAGTATCAAAAACAGCAGCAATCCGATATTTTTCTTTACGAAATCCATGTTCGTTCCCGATTTTTGGTTTCAGATCTTTTATCTGCGTCACACGTCCTGTTGCATGCGATTAGTTCGGACTTCCCATCATCCCGTCCATTCCCATGCCTCTTTGGAGCATTGAAGCTGACGGAATATTATAAACTTCCAACGATGTAGCGAATTTGACTTGCATCTTGAACGCTCTGGCACGAGCGACCTTCTTGCCAATGCGGCCAAACCGTTCCTGCGGGTAGGCATACAATTCACGGTTCATCGTGATGACGGTCATCGCGGGATCCGCGTCAAACAACGGAGACATCCGCAGAGCCGCTTCGAACGCCAGTTCAGGGCTCTGGGCAGAAGCGATCTTCTTGCGAAGCGCCGCGTATTCCGCCTTCTTAATGTCTTCGGGCGACAATTCCTTCGGCTCTTCGGGAGCTGGGGCTTCGGCCTTTTCTTCACCATCATCGGAAGCCGCGGCTTCTTCTGTCTTCTCAGGTGTTTCGGCAGGCTCTTCCGCAGGAGCAGACTTGGCTTCCAACTGGAAGATACCATCGAAATCAACCATATCGCCCATCGTCGCGGACCATGCCATGGAGCGCGGGCTCGGATAAGGCTGGACGCATGTGCCGACGATTTCAAGACCAGAAATCGGCAACGGGCCTTCGGCCATCAGCGGATTTGAACTTTCTCCTTCCATACCACTGAACATGTCAGAGCCGGAATCAGCAGGAGAACCCATACTCATCATACCATCTTCGCCACCACCTTCACCGGCGACAGGAAGCTCGACCGTCTCAGGCTCGTAGGGGTTAATATCCGTCAGAATCGGCGTGATGGAGTTGATCCAGAGATTGTTTGGTTTCAGACGATAAATTTCATTGTAGATGGAAGACCAGCGGGCGCGTTGGAGAATGACTTCGCCCAAAGCATTGTACTGGCCAACCTTGGAAGCGGCAGAGGCATCCGGCGTCTTGACCATCTTCTCGGCCTTCTCCAATTTTTCATGCGGATCCTTCATCTGGTAGTTCGCCTGTTCGACGAGCTTCTTTGTTTCAGAGGTGCTGAACCAGAAAACGCCGAGGGTCAGCAGAATCGTCAAACCAGCGATGATGAAAGCAGGCTTCTTTTTCGTCAAGTTCTGCTGACGCTGGATGGCGGCCGGAACAAGACTGAATTCAATCGGGCACTGCGACTGGTAACGCAATCCGAGGCCGATCGTCTCACTGAACATATGGGCGACTTCGCCCAAGCGCTCACGGTCAACAGTGGGAAGGAGGTTGACGATGGTGAAGGGGTTGAAATATTCGACCGGAATACCGAGCTTCTCTTCAAAGAAGCGGTCGCAGTAATGCAGGATGGAGGAACCGCCCGTCAAATACATCTTCACGGGCTTGCTACCCTTCTGCTGGGCGCGATACACATTGATGGAACGTGAGATTTCACCGTGCAAGCGAGCCATGACCGTGCGGATGATCTTCGAAACGGCGGCCGCCGTTTCGGATTCAGGCTCCGCATATGCGCCGCCCAGAGCGACAAAACCATGGCGACGTTTCAGCTCTTCTGCTTCCGGCAGGCCGATGCCGAATTCTTTGGCGATCATCTGGGTAATGGAATGACCGGCCGTCGGAATATTACGGGCGAAGAAACGATCACCTTCGGCGAAGAGGAGGTTTGTCGAACGACCACCGATGTTGACGATGATGACACATTCGTCCGTGCCAAGACCATTGGCGCGGGCCGCATTGAAGCAGGCGGCGGGAGCGACATCAACCAGAATCGGATCCAAACCGACCTGCATGACGGCGTTCGTGAACTGTTCGACAATGTCGTTCTTGATGACAACTGATAGGACGTCAATATGATCGGCCTCAGGGGAGACGATCAGCTGGTAGTCCCAAATGACTTCCTTAATAGGGAATGGTATATTGCTTGTGGCTTCGAACTCGGCCAACTGCTTGATCGATTTCTTGTCGTAATTCACAACGGGAAGACGGCTGAAACGCATCAGGGAGGACTGGCCGGACAGCGAAAGCAGGGCTTTACGCGCGCGGAAACCGCCTTCAGCGAGCATCTGACGCAGAAGTCCCGCAACAACGTTCATACGGGTGCCTTCGGAAAGCTCCTCTTCGTACTCACGGTGTGCGAAAAGGGCTAGATTAATGGAGTTACCCTTGCCGTATTCAAACTCGCAAAGCTTGATACTGGTTGCGCCAATATCAATCGCCAGAATTCTTTCATCTTTTGCCATAAGTTGCTATCCCGTTCTGTCAGTGAAATATGGGATTCCGCTCGCTCTTTTCGTGGTTTGTCTTGAGGAGCGGTTGGTTCAGTTAGTTGACCTTCTCATGTTCGAAGAAATCATAATCCATTGGAGCAAATGGTGTTTTGCTCTTCGGGAGCAACTGTCCTTTCAAAGTAGGACCGTTCTGGACTTTTTCATACCATTTATCCGGCAGCTTGCCGACCTTGCCGTTTTCGTATGCGGCGATCCGCTTGCCACCGTAGATCAATTCGACGAACACAGCGATGGAATTCGTATCAAACTGGCTGCGGTTCTGATATTTACGTGGGAAAGTGGGCTTGATATAGACGCATGCACGATGAATGCGGCTATCTTCAATGTCCTCATAGGTGACCGTTTCACGCATAACGACGAGTTTGCCATCCGCGTTGAAAGTGGCGACAGTCCACTTCACATCCAGTTCGTTGATCCATTTGGCACCGCTTGTGCTAAAATTCACGAGAACACGGCACCAATAGTTTTTGTTGGGCTCTTTTGAATCCTTATAATCCGGTGTCTTGACGGTACCGATTTTGACATCCTTGATGGCGGCGGCCATCTTTTGGGCCTGCGCCGTCTGCGCTGCAAGCATGACGAACAGCAGGGCTATCCAGCATGCCAGCATTCGTTTCAACTTCACTGCCTTCATTTCAGTATTTCCCTTGCCATATTGCTCTCCTGGCCATTTTTCCACCCTCTCAAAAAACCAGCCACTTTACTTTTTATGTTTAGACATTAAACACAAGATTGTGTTACAATATGTCCATTTTACAGTAATTCAACTGTGAATCACGATTTTTTTGTAATTTTTCTCAAAAAATACAATTTTTTTAACAACATTCGCCAATATTCTCCCCTGTTCATCAGTTATGCGTGTTCCCTTACGCATTCCTGTGGCGAAAGCGGCATATGCTTCAGTTTTTATTTATCTTTCTAATCTCAACCATCTTGCAGTTATTCGCATCCGGCTCGGCATCGCTTTCGGTCTCGACTTCGGGATCGTTTCGCAACGTCATATGGATAATTCGGCGTTCACCAGGTTTGTAAGGACCGATTCGTTTCGGTTCGCCCCACATCTTGACTTCCTTGGCGGCGTCTTTCGCGATGAGCTCCAGCCGTTCCATCTCCTGTTTGGAGACGCGGCCATGATGTTCGGCGGCCGTATGGTGGGGGACGCTGTAGCCATCGACTTCGATGACGACCCACGGCGTGTTCTCCTCTTCGGCGGTTTTCTTGCGGAGGATACGGTTAAGAACGAGTTCCAAACCTTCCAGGCTCTGCCCTTTCCGTCCAATCAGACGTCCGGCTTCGCCAGACTTGAGGTCAAGCTTATGGGTATCCTCTTCGCCTTCGGCAATCGTGACTTCGGCATCGATGCCCAATTTGGCGATCATTTCCTCCAAGATGCCTTTTGCCGTTTCCATCAGATTTACTTCTGTCATGTCGTTTTTCTCCTTTCATGGCCCCTGCCGATGTCCGGCGGGCCGTCGTATTTCTAGAGACCGTCTTGTCTATTATGTTCTATTATATATAAGGTATAGGAAATCCGTCAGATTTTTCCCTTTAGGCCGCCTTTGGGGCTTTAGCCTTATCGGCTCGTTTGCCCATGTAGGTCTGGAGAATGCTCAACAGCTGGTTTACCGTCATGTAAAGCGTCAACGCCGATGGCATGGCGTAGAAGATCCATATGAAGAATATACTCATAAACATCATCATACGAGATTGTTGCGCATCTGCGCTCGGTGTCATTTTCTGTTGGAGGACCATCGTCAGTCCCATGAGGATCGCCAACGGATTGATGCCGATGTTGCCGATGGCGAAGACGGTGTCCGGCATCGAGAGGTCGGCCGCCCACAGGAATCCAGCATGACGCAATTCGATGGCGCTGCGGAACGTATTGAACAGCGCGAAGAAGACAGGAATCTGGAAAAGCATCGGCAGGCAGCCGCCCAACTGGCTGACGTTGTTCGCTTTCATCAGCTCCTGCTGCTTTTCGTACATGAGACGCGGATCGTCGCGATATTTTTCCTTGATGGCGTCCAATTGCGGCTTCAATTCCTGCATCTTGCGCATGGACTGCGTCGATTTGTGGGACAGCGGCCAGAATAAAAGTTTGACGGCGACCGTCAAGGCGATGACGCCCCATCCGTAACCGGACCCCCCCGGAATGATCTTGCTGAACCAGACAAGGCACTTCAGCAACATGCGGCTGATCCAACCCATCCACGCAAAATTTCCCCAGAAGAACCGATCCATTCCCATGATACCGTCCATGCCATTACCCATGGCATGCAGTAGTTCTGTATCTTTCGGGCCTGCGTAGCCGCGAAGTTTCCAAACGGTCGTGGCGCCAGGCTCCAAAGTAGCGGAATCCAGCAGGAGTTTGCTGCGGCTGCGATCACCAGGCTTGCCGCCCATATCGTCCGTGCCGTTGCATCCGAAAGCGTCGAATCTCGCAAAACCTTCCGTGCCTTGATTCCAGATGGACATCAGGAAATATTTGGAATGGATGCCGCCCCACATGACGCGGCCGTTCAACGTTTTGTTGATTCTTTCCAGACTTTTCTGCTTATCGCCTTCCAATGAATTCGGGCTTTGGGCAATCGCATAATTATCGGAGAGTTTAGCCAGCGTTTTCGGATCAATTACGGTAGCGTGAGTTTTATCCAACGCCATGAAAGCCGCGCCGCCGCCATCCTCTTTGCGGCCGGAGACGGAATGCGGCAGGACGCCGCCTTCGATCATCACATTGGAGAGTTGACGGGCCGCGCTGCCGAGATTCGTTACGGAAACCGTGTAGTCGATTTCATAACTGCGTTCGGATTCAATGGACCAGCGTTCTGTGACTTTCAAATCGCCGGCGGCATTCAAGCGGGAGATTTCGACGAATCCGTCGCCTTTCACGACATCCGTCTCTGTTTTCGTGGCACCCAGCCCCAATGCCGCCATCGTGCGCGCATTCAACGCCATAAACGGATAATCGAAATTGCCCAGATTGACATGAACCGCCTCTTCCGGATTCTTTGTCTTCTCTTTCGAATACTTGAGAAGTTCAACGCCGACAACGCCGCCCAAAGCGGGATCGATACGGAAAATCTGTTCATCGCCGCGTTGAATGGAAACAAGCGTATTCGCATCCATGAAAGGACGCGGCACATCCGGCCCGAACGGTATGACTGTGGAGCCATCCGTAGAAGGTATAACGGCGGCTGCGGGAGCAGCCGTCACATTTGTAGCGACGGGAGCGTTTTCGGCAGAAGTTGTCGAAGGTGTTGCAGTTGCGGCAGGAGCCGTCCCTTCCGCCTGTTGTTGTGGTGCGACTTCAGCAGAGGCCGCGGCCTGCTCGGCAGCCAGACGTTCCCTTTCGGCCGCTTGTTCACGCAACTGCATTGCGCGGCGGCTTTGCATCCACATGATTCCGAAGAAACTGAGAACGCAAATGGCCACGCCGATGATTGTCACTTTATCGTATTTCACGTTGCTTCCTTATAAAAAAACTGTAGGCAACAAGGCCGAGACGGCCTCGTTACTTTTCCTTTCGTTCCGGAACGGGATCGAACAAATCGCCTTTGTAGAACGGATGGCATTTGGCGATACGGCATAAGGCCAGCCATCCCCCCTTCCATATACCGAACCGTTCAATCGCCACGCGACCGTATTCCGAACAAGTCGGCGTGAAACGGCAACACGGTCCTTTCAGGGGGGAAAGGGCCAACTGGTAGAAACGGATGGCGGCGACAGCCGCCTTCCGCGGCCATTCGCACGGCTTCATGGAGTGGCCGACGGTTCGCAAGGCTTTCCACCGTCCGGAAAGTCAAACAATTTCAGTTTGTCGCCAAGTTGGCGGATGTCTTCCATGACATCATCCAACTTCGCGTTTTTCATATGCTTGCGTGGAACGAGAATCATCCAGACCGGCGGCAGCCGGTCATAGATTTGGCGGAACGCCTCCCGGAAGAGACGGCGTGCGCGGTTTCGTTCAACCGCCTTGAGGCTATACCGCCGTGAAATCAAAAACGCCGCCCTGCGCATACCGTCAGGCGGCGTTTTATAGATGATGAGGACGCAAGTACGCCCAGCCATTTTGCGACCGGAGGCCCGCATCTCGTCCAACTGCCAGCGATTGCGCAATCTTGCGTCACGCCCGAAAGCCATGCCTGTCTGATTGCTTTTATCGGCCATTGGACTGCTCATGTTAACTGCATGGCAATCCTGTCATCAGGATTGCCCATTGCCGGACAATATCATCATCAGGCGGCCAGTCTCTTGCGGCCGACGCGACGGCGGTTGGCAAGAACCTTGCGGCCATTGCGGGTCGCCATGCGGGCGCGGAATCCCAGCTTGCGTTTGCGATGAAGAACATGCGGCTGATATGTACGTTTCTGTGCCATGGTCTTTTTCCTTATACTAGGCGGTTGAATGATGAGATAAAAACAATAGTCTTATAACATAGCACACCAAACCGCTTTCGGCAAATCATCCCGCCAATTTTTGTCCTGTCGCACGAAACAAAAAGGCTTGAGACACAAGCCGCAAACGCAATGGCGGACGAGACAACATGTCTCGTCCGCCCTATACCTTATTATTTATTATAAGGGTCTTTTCCGAAAATCTTCGCGAGCTTTCCTGGCGTGACCTTCGGCGTGCGATCGTAGTTATAGACGCCGTTCTGCTCCTGCTCGACGTCTGTCAACTGCGTGTAGCAGTAGCCGGAGAGATTCGGCAGGGAGATCATGTAATCGACCAGCGGTTCGATGCGAGCGCACAATTCGTCTTCGCTCTTCAGATCCATGCCGTAGTAGCCCCATGTGTTGTCCGCGAATTTCGCACGTTCAGGCGGAATGAACATGAAGCCACCGAATTCGTCGTTGATGTACGGCTGGCCATGATAGCCATGCTCCCATTCGCGATGGTGGGTGAACGGAATGCCGCCATCCTCTGGTTCGAGAGCCTTTTTCATCTCTTCGACGTTTGAACGATAGATGTGAACTGTCCACAAATCCGTCTTCGCGTGATGGTAGCCACTGGCCTCGTTGCAGGGGCGAGTCGGATCAAGCAATTTGGTCGCATCGTACATTTCCGTCATAAAACGTTGATGGAGAGCGAGATCATCTCCCGGCCACGTTTCGTTCGACGGCGTCCATGCGATAATGGACGGATGGCTTGCGTCGCGTTCGATGACTTCCTTCCATTCGGCCATGAAGTTCGCGAAGGATTCCCACACTTCGGGCGCATAGTAGCGGTTGGAGGCGCGGCTGAAGGCGGTGATGCCCCATGAAGCGGATTCGCCCCACGTCAAATAGCCGAGCTTGTCCGCCCAATAGTGGAAACGTTCTTCGAAAACTTTCTGATGGAGACGCGCACCGTTGAAACCGGCGGCCATGGACAGTTCAATATCATGTTTGAGCGCTTCGTCGGAAGGCGCCGTCCAGACGCCGTCCGGATAGAAGCCCTGATCGAGAACGAGCCGCAGGAAGATTGGTTTGTTGTTCAAATAGACTTTGTCGCCTTCGATATGGATCTTGCGGAGCCCCGCATAGGCGTTCACCATATCGACAATATCGCCATTTTTGTCTTTCACGGCGTAAGCCACGTCGTAGAGGAACGGATCTTTCGGCGACCACGGGCGGACATCGTCCAATTTCACCGTCACGGGAGCGCCCGTCAAAGCGGCAACGGTCTCTTCACCAACGGATTTGCCGTCGGCGACGACTTTCACCGTCAACGTCTTGCCGTTCTGATCGTTGTAGAATTTCGGAATGAACGTGAAAGCCGCGTTGTCCAAATCCGGAACGATACGGCAGTTGAGCAAGCCTTGCGGATGGACGGCTTCCAGCCAAACGGTCTGCCAAATGCCCGTCACGCGCGTATAGCTGCAACCGACGGACTTGTAGCCGCTGCACTGCTTGCCTTTCGCCTGCGTGCCGCTGCGCGTATCGTCAAAGATGCGGACGACCAGATCGGCCTCTTTGCCGAATTCCACGAACGACGTAATGTCGAATTCGAACGATGACGAACCGCCATAATGGATGCCGACGGATTTACCGTTGACATATGCTTCGCATTCATAGTCCGCCGCGCCAAAATGCAGGATGGCGAGCCGTCCTGCCCAGTCGGCAGGAACGGTAATCTTACGATGATAGAACATCGCCAAGATGAAATCCTTATGCTCCACTCCGGACAATTTGCTTTCCGGGCAGAACGGGACGTTGATCTTGCCGTCGAAGCCTGTGCTTTTCTGCAGGCCGCGTTCGCGGCCGGACAGGCCGAAATCAAACTCATACGTCCATTCGCCATTCAGATTGATCCAATCCAACCGTTCAAACTGCGGGCGTGGGTATTCGGGACGTGGGATAGACATGTTTTTCTCCTTTTGATTTGGATGACCATTTATGTCATTTCAATAGACAGGCTATAATAATAAGCAGTATAATGACGGCCGCAAATAATGCGGCCTGCTTCCATTGTTTTTTCGGCGGTTCCTCCGCTTTTTTCTCTTCAGCGCCTAACTTCGCATTCGGATTGAACAAATTCGCAAACGCTTCGCGACGCGCACGTTCAGACATGATCTCAATGGCTTCGGCTTCCGTGATTTCACCTTTCTTCAGGCGTTCACCAAGTTCTTCCGGAGTTGGCAGTTTGTCTTCCATGAATGCCTCCTGTCCTGCGTTTTAGCTCTGCGCGTCACTGCCGTCGTCTTTCGCCAAACCATATTCATGCAATTTACGATAGAGCGTCCGCCGACTAATGTTCAACTTCAACGCGGCCTGCGAACGATTGCCGCCGCATTCTTCCAAAGCCTTGAGAATCAGGCTCTTCTCATTCTCCTTCACATTCAGGCCGACATTTGGCAGCGATTCCGCTGAAGCCGTCTCCGCCGCCTTCGGCGGCATGGCCTTCGCCTCGAACTGTTCGCCGACAGCGCTGCGGATGTCCGCCGGAACATCCGTCATCGTCAACGTCGTGCCGCGAGCGAACACAACCATCCGTTCGACACAGTTGCGCAGTTCGCGCACATTGCCCGGCCAATCATAGGCCATCAACACGCCCAACGCCTCGGGGCTGATATCGGACACATCTTTTCCGTTGTCCGCCGCGCTCTTCTTCAAATAGTAATCCAGAATCTCTGGTATGTCCTCCCGACGTTCGCGAAGCGGCGGAATACGGATATTCACGACGTTCAGACGGTAGAACAGATCTTCGCGGAAGGTCCCCTGCTCCACCATTGCTCGCAAGTCGCGATTCGTCGCCGCCACAACGCGGACATCAACCGTCAATGTCTCACTGCCGCCGACGCGTTCGAACTGATGCGTTTCCAAAACGCGTAGCAGTTTCACTTGCACGGCCAGGCTGATTTCGCCAATTTCGTCCAAAAACAGCGTCCCGCCGTCGGCCATTTCAAAACGGCCCGCGACACGTTCGTTCGCGCCAGTGAACGCGCCTTTTTCATGGCCGAAAAGCTCCGATTCCAGCAGATTTTCGCTCAACGCCGCGCAATGGACGGGACGGAAAGGCTTGTTCGCACGCGGACTCAACTTGTGGATGGCCTGCGCCACAAGTTCCTTTCCCGTACCACTTTCGCCAGTCACGAGCACAGTAGCCTTCGTGGCGGCCACCTGTCGAATCGAATCCAATACAGCAGTCATCGCGGAAGACGAACCGATGATATTCACGGCGCCGCCCTCATTGGCCGCGCCGTTCTTTTCCGCACGATCCCGCAGGACTTTCATGCCGCGTTCAAGCATCATCTCTAAATTATCCAAATCCACTGGCTTGGACAAATAATCATACGCGCCGACCTTCAAAGCTTCCACGGCAGTCTGGACGGAACCATAAGCCGTCAGCATGATGATCAACGGCGCGTTCTTTCTGGAGGTGACGTTACGGATGAAATCCATGCCGTCCATGCCGGGCATGCGCAAATCCGTTAGTGCAATGCAAACATCAGGATTCGCGTCCAACAGAGCAAGCCCTTTGATTCCGTCTTCCGCCAACAGGACATCGTAGTCGTCCGCCAACGCCTCCCGCAAGCCATCGCGGGTGTTCTTTTCGTCGTCTATTACTAAAATCTTCGGTTTCATCGTCTTATCCCTCTCAACTGTTTTGTGGTTCCCCTGCGTTCAACTGCCGCACCATGCGCGCATGGCGTGGCAGACTGATGGTGAAAGCGGCGCCTTCGCCCGGGCGACTTTCGATGGTCAGTTCGCCGCCATGGGCGCGAACAATTCGATCGACGATGAGCAGTCCGAGGCCCGTCCCGCTCGATTTCGTCGTATAATATGGCTCCATCAGCCGTTGGAGCGTAATTTCATCGATGCCCGGCCCCGTATCCGCAAAACGGACATGGACATGGACATCATCGACTTCCACGTCAATCATCAGGCGACCGCCTTCCGACATGGCCTGAATGGCGTTTTTAATTAGATTATAGGCCGCTTGTGTCAGTTGATCCGCATCGCCCAACAGCATGGGAATTCCAACTGGAACACGCGCCTCGACAGCAATCTTCTTGTTTTCGATTTCCGCCCGCATGAATTCCAACGCATCTTTCAGAAGTTTTTCCAAATCAAGAGGTTCCATCTTCGGCGGTTTCGGACGGACGGCCTCCAGGAAGTTCTTGACAATGCAATCCAGCCTGCTGACTTCCTGCACGGCTACGTCAATATGCTTCAATGCATTCTCCTGCAATTCGCCTTCGGGAAGCTTCCGCAAAGAACGTTTCAACAACTGCAAATGGATACCAAGGCTGTTCAGCGGATTGCCCAATTCATGGGCCACGCCAGCCGCCAACTGCGTGATAGCCTTCACTTTCTGTGTCTCCACCTGCCGTTCGTTGGCCTGCATCGTTTCTGTATTGTCATTGAAAATCAACGTCGCGTATGGCTGGCGGCCTTTTCGGGCGGCGCCGCCGCCCTCCGTCACAGGCATGATCGTGAAATCAAGATAGCGGTGTTCCGGATAGAAAACTTCCATTTCACGACGCGAAACGCCCCACCAACGACTGCCGTTTTCACCGCCCTTGAGTAGTTCCACCCAATTCAACTGTTTCAAATACTTGCCGATGTATTCGCCGCTGGCCGATTCATTCAAGCCCAAAAGCGTCTCCGAAGCACGGTTGAAATAGAAAATGTCCAGACTTTCATCGACAACGATGACGGCCTCGCGGATGGTGTTGAACACGTCTTGAAGAAATCCCTTCTCTTGGATCAGGCCTTGCAAATTGCCACGCAGCATGTCCGGATCAAGGCGATCCAGATGTTCCATCAACCGCTTTTCAAATCTGTTGTTGTTTTTCTTCGCGCTCATATCGTCCAAATATCGTCCAAGAAGCATCAGCCTCTTTGTTCATTTTTCATCTTAACTTCCATCCACGGAAGGACTTCCAGCGAGCCATCCGCCGCTAGCACGCCAACTTCGTAACGATACTTCCATGCGGGAATGACATCAAATTTCCTGCCGTCGCCTAGCTCCCTGTGCACAACATGATGGAAATGCCCCATGATGATATGCGACACACCGAACTTCCGGCACAAGTTCTTTGCACGCTTTTCGACATAGAGCAATGGCTTCTCCAATTTCTTTAAATCCGGCAGGCCACCGCTACTGAGAAAACGTTTCATGATACCCGCAAATGCGGGGCCAAACGGCAACCATCCCATCACCCAATCGCCGAAGGCATTCTTGGCGAACACTCTGAAACAACGATGGAAACCGAATCTCTTCTGGGCGACATCTCCATGCATGAAGAGAATATCACCGATTTTGTAGAACGTTTCGCTGCATGCCGTGAAGCAGCCGTCATGATGGCGTTTCAAGTAGAACTCATGGTTGCCCTCCACCATCAAGACACGACGACGGGCCTTTTCACGCTCACACCATGCGAGAAAGCGGCGATGCGCATCCGCCTCATAACGGCTGCCCGACGCAATCCACAAATCCAGATTGTCCCCCAGAAAGAAGACATCGTAATTCGTGGACGCAATCCAATCGAGCATGCTGAAGAACTCATCTTCGCATTTCGTATTCGGCTGCACATGCGAATCCGCAATCAACAACAGAGGGGCTGTCCGATTTTCCGTCATCGTCATCCCTCCGCTTCCGTTCGCAGTTCGATTTTGCCACGGGACAAATCCCGAAGCTGACCAGCCAACGGTTCCACCTCCGCCTCACGGAGACGCCCCGCCATCGCGACGCCTTCGCCAAACGTCTCCGTCTGAATCTCCGCGCCATGGGTCGCCAAGAGCTTCTTTACCTGTTCGTATAGGCCGTACGGAACCGTCATCTCAAAACGGGACATCGCGACCAATTCATGCGTCCGCATCTGCGCCACAACACCTTGCGCACTTTCCGTATAGGCTTTCACCAAGCCGCCCGTGCCAAGCTTCGTTCCGCCGAACCATCGCGTCACCGTCAGAATCACATTCGTCACGCCACTCCCTTTCAAAACTTCCAGAACAGGACGGCCGGATGTTCCAGACGGCTCGCCGTCGTCTGAACAGCCCATCACATTTCCTTCCGGGCCGACGATGAACGCATGAACGACATGGCTCGCGTCGCTGAAACGTTCTTTCTGCTCCCGCAACCGTTCCCGCGCCGCCTCGGCGTTGCCCACAATAAACGCCTCCGCCAAAAATCGCGAGTTTTTGACGGTCAGTTCAAACTGGACACTCTCTTCCAAGACCAACATGCAGCAACTGTTTACAGGAGAACACCTTAAATCAACATCTTAACGCCCGGCAAAGCCTCCAAAGCCGTGAACAACGCGCGAAGCATCGCCAAATCATGAACCATTCCGCTCAAACGCCACGTCTCATACGTGCCATTCGAGCTTTTGTTCGCATATGCGACCTCCCCTTCCGTCACTCCCAACGACAAAAACACGCGGGCCACGGATTCCTCCATGCTTCCCATGCCCGCTTTCATGACGAGACGGCCATGCCATCTCAACGGAAACGTCAATTGATCCACATTGAATTCCATGACAGCCCTCCGTCAATGCTTCCCTTGACCATAGTACGCGTTGGGGCCGTGTTTTCGCAGGAAATGCTTGTCCAGCAAGCATTTATCCGCAGGAGCGCAATCTGGCGAAAGCGCCAACGTGTCCAACGCAAGCTTCGCGACCATTTCCAAATACGCCGCATTATCCGCCGCGGCCATCGCATCCGCCCCCCATGTGAACGGGCCATGGTTACAGACGAGCACGGCAGGAATGTGCAACGGATTCAACTGTTTATCCGCAAACGTCTCAATAATCACATCGCCTGTATGCGCTTCGTAAGCGTCGTTGATTTCGTTTTCCGTCAACGGCCGTGTACACGGCACAGTTCCATGGAAATAGTCCGCATGCGTCGTCCCATAACATGGAATGGCGCGTCTGGCCTGCGCAAACGACGTCGCCGCAAGGCTGTGCGTATGGGCCACGCCGCCAATCTCCGGCCATGCGCGATACAAGGCCAGATGTGTCGCCAAATCGGACGACGGATTCAAATCCCCTTCCACCACATGTCCGTCCAAATCAACAAGAACCATGTTTTCAGCGGACAGTTTTTCATACGGAACGCCACTCGGCTTGATCGCCAAAATGCCGCTGGCCTTGTCCAAACCGCTGACATTGCCCCATGTGCGGAAAACAAGTCCGTCCTGCGGCAACTGCATGTTCGCCCGCCATACTTGTTCTCGCAATGACTGTAGCTTCATAGTTTTTTCGTCTTCTGTTTGTGATATCATCGGCGTTCCGCCGTGGGTGAATTCATCAAGCGCAGGCGGGACGCACGCGCCACATCCCATCACTCCTGCGTAGGCAATACCGGAAGCAGATCTGGCAGAACCTCTACACGCGGACCGCCTTCAAGCAACAGATAGCGTTTGTCAAATGCTTCTTTGTCGTCTGCTGGAATATCCTTCTCATCGAAGCGGCAGTCTGGCTTGAACGTTACAGCCGCAACCACGTTACCTTCCGCCAACGCGCTGTCGTATGCTTGGGAATATCCGCCAAGCAATGCGACTTTCCGTCCCCTCAGGCTCGGCAGAGTAAAACGGCCATGATCATCCATGACGTCCTCCGGCAATTGAACGCAGCTGATGAGCAAATCAAAATCACCAGCCTCGGCCAACATCTCTTCCAAATCGGCGGCCGTCCACGGATTGTTCTTCTTCAAACCCATCTCGACCGGCTCCTCCTCACCTTCCGGCAGCGGCTCCGGCTTTTGCAAATTACCGATTTCCAATTCTTTGACAATCGTTACATGATTTTCCAATCCTTCACGAAGCCCCTCAATCGCAGGATTCACGCTGTTCTTTCCGGCCACATCCTTCATGATTGGCTCACGAAGAACCACGCAACGCATTCCCGCATACTTCTCCGCCAGATAGCGCCCCAAAACGCGCGCCTGCACCTTCTGATAGCTCCATTCCAGATGGATGGCATCGAAACGCTCGCTTTCAAAAGACCAGCGTCTTAGCTTGTCGGCCCAACGTTGCTTCGGATTTTTGAACGCGTCGTAGGAACGATGACGCCATGCCATCATGACGCAGCCAATGGTGACCAGCAACAAAATGACACGCAACGCCAGCCCAGACAGGCTGAAAACACCGCCCTGCATAACGCCATAATGCGCAAACAGGAAAATATTGACAACCATCGCCAAAACAGCCAAAACTAAGAACAAAATTGGAATCGGATTCATCATCTTTCTCACCACTCCCCCGCCCCATGCAAAAAAAAGGAAACACCACTAAACTCAACAACCCCGTCCGATTAGGTGAACCGACGGGGTTGTTTTTTATTTGGCATTTACTGCCTGAGACTTACAGGATTAGTTGGTCTTCAAGGTGTAGCGAACATCAAAGGCCTTGTCCAGATCCGACGGAGGATTCTGTTCCCAAGTCGCGAGACCAGCCTTGTCGTTTTCGCCCGGATACGGCTTGTCGGTAACGGCGGCGACGATGGTCTTGCTCTTGAAGAGAGCGCCCCAGCGTTCGGTGTAGCCCTGAACGAAAGCGATGGACTTGCCAGCCAGTTTGCCCTGGGCCTTGCCACCCTTGAAGGTGTCTTCCGGCAGACCGATCGTGGTGATCATGAGATCAAAGTCACCAACGGGGGAGTAACCGGAGATGGCGTTACCCTTGTTGTCCTTGCCTTCGAACAGGTTGGCAAGGTGTTTGAAGCGCCATTCCATTTCTTCCATGGCTTCGTCCGAGCCTTCCGCCGGAACGGGGCGTTCGAGAACGTCGCAGGAGACGCTGCCAAGACCTTTCTTCAGGCCTTGGAGGAGGTGGTTCGGAACAACGTTACCATTGCCGTCTTTGTACTCGGCGCTCGTCAGAATGAGAATCTTCTTGTCCGCGAAGTTGGCGGCGATGTACTTACCGAGCTTTTCAGCACGAACTTTCTGATAACCGATTTCCTTGTTGACGGCGCCGGCGTTGCCACCGTTCAACGTCATGGCCCAGATACCCATGGCGATAGCAATCACACCAAACGCGATGGCGACGGGCTGGCCCCAAGCCGCACCTTTCTTGTAGTTGGAGTTACCAACCCACATCACAATACCGGACACGACGGCACCAATAATGGCGATCATCTGCATAATCTGTTTCTCCTTGTGTTCAAATAAACCAAACGACTTTTACTTTTTTTTACTTTTCCATATACTAAAATACACAAAATATGAGTTCTGTATCAAAGTATCACTTATATGGCCGTTTCGCAAATGTTTTCAAGTGAAAAAAACGTTTTTCCCATGATTTTTTAACTTTTTTTTAATATTTTGGCGATTTTTTCACTTCAGACTGGCCAAATACTTCTCTTCATCCATCAATTTTGTCAATTCATCCGCATTCACATCCGTCACCAGACAGATCCATCCCTCGCCTTCCGCGTCTTCGTTGACCAGCTCCGGTTTCTTCTCAAGCTGCGTGTTCACTTCGACGATTTTGCCGCCGACCGGCATGAACACGTCACTGGCCGCCTTCACCGATTCCACGACGCACAGGGAATCGCCCTGTTTGAAGACGCTTCCGACAGATGGCAGTTCGACGTAGCTCAGCTCGCCCAATTCCTCCGCCGCGAATTTCGTGATACCGATCCGCGCCTTGTCGCCTTCAATTTCAACCCATTGATGCTCTTCGCTGTAGTACTTCATGTGATTTCCCTTTGCGTCCTTAACCTTATTTAATATTCTCAATGAAACCGTATTTGTTCTGCCGCGTCGTCAGCAGCACGCTCTGCCACAACTGCCCCTGCGGGTCGATCTGGCGGCGTTTGACGGTCGCCAGCGGAATCGGTACGTAGGTGAAATAGCCATTCCAGTTGCCGACGACCACATCCGTCATGCCCGCCATGGCGGCATGGACCGCATGCTGGGCCAGATGGAGGCAGAACGTCGAATCAATGCCCGTGGCGGGCAGACTGCGGATGATGTAGCTCGGGTCAATGTATTTCACGGTATGCTCAATGCCCTTCTTCTTGAAATAGGCCTTGATTTCATCACGCAGGAACGTGCCGATATCTTCATGCAGAATATTGCCCGAAGCGTCTTTTTGCTTCTCCCCCCCCTTGATCAAGTTTTGCCCGGCTCCTTCCGCGACGACAATGACCGCATGATGTTTGTCCTTGCTCGTCAACCGACGTTCCAACGCCGCCAACAGACCATTTTCACCTTCCAATTCGAACTGGACTTCCGGAATCAAGCAGAAATTGACAACACTGTTCGCCAAAGCGGACGTTGCGGCAATGAAGCCGGAGTCACGTCCCATCAGTTTGACAAGGCCGATGCCGTTGTAGGCGGCTTTCGCCTCGTTATGCGCGCAGCCGATGATCGGGGCCGCCGCTTCAACGGCTGTCTCGAAACCGAAGGTCTTGTCCATGAAATTCAAATCGTTGTCGATGGTTTTCGGCACGCCAATAACGCTAATTGGAAGATGGTGCTTTGCAATCTCTTCCACAATTGCATGGGCGCCACGCTGTGTTCCATCACCGCCGATTGTGAACAGCATATTGATGTTCATGCGTTCAAGCGTCTCGACAATTTTTTCCACAGGCTGTTCGCCACGGGAAGAGCCCAAGATTGTGCCGCCTTCCGTGTGGATGTCATCAACGTAATCAGGATCCAATTCTATCGGCTTCACAGGACTGTCCGGAACAAGCCCCTGATAGCCGTAGCGAATACCGTAGATGCTATCAACGCCGTATATATAGTATAAGGTATTAACGAGAGCCTTAATGACATCGTTCAGACCAGGGCAGATGCCGCCGCAGGTCACGATGGCCGCACGACTCCACTGCGCATCATGGAAAATACGCTTACGCGGACCGGCCGCCACAAACGTCGGAACCGTCTTGCCCGCCTTGCGCAGCTCATCATTCAATGTTGGATCTGTGCAATAGGAAACACGTTCCGAATCATCGACGAAAATCGCATCCTTCAGCGTGGAATCCAGTTTGGGCTCACCGATTCGTTGCACATTGAAATCCATTTTCGTCAGTTGATCCAAATCAAACGACATATTGTGTGGAAGCATCGCTTTTCTCCATATTTTTTCTTGTTTCTAGATTTCCAGGCTTCTAGACTTCCAGGAACTCCAGTTTTTCCAGTATTTAATACAATATAAAAGCCCCTCCCGTAATATCAACTGCCCGCCTACAGCTTTTTTCCCGCCTTCCGGCGCTTCGTCTCCAAGAAATGCCGCTGATATTTTTGACTTTGCGTAATATGACATTAAGATAAATAGTGGTTGAATATCTACATTGGTCATCATTCACGATATGTTCTGGGTACGAGACAAGTCATTCTACAAGAATTTGATCGTTCTGGCGATTCCCATCATTCTCCAGAACGTCATCACGTTTGGTGTCTCGTTGGCGGACAACATCATGATCGGGCAGCTCGGCGAAGTGCCGATCGCCGCCCTGCACATCGGTTCGAAAATCCAAGGCGTCCTCCAAATCATTCTTTTCGGTGTCGAAAGCGCGCTCATCATCCTGTCGTCGCAATATTGGGGCAAACGCGACACGGACCACATCAAAGACGTCATCTCCATCGCCCTGCGGCTGACATTCGTCGTGACAGCCCCCATGGCGTTCATCGCCTTCTTCCTCCCCGAATGGTTCGTCGGACTCATTACGGACAATCCGGACATCATCCGCTGCTGTGCCGAATACCTGCGCATTCTCGCCGTCTCCTATCTCGTCTTCGGCATCAGCATGACGCTGTTATGCGCCATGCGTTCCGTCGAAATGGTTCGCATCGGCCTCATCAACTCCGCGGTGGCCCTCTTCGTCAACGTCGTTCTTAATTACGTGTTGATATTCGGTAATTTAGGATTCCCGCGCATGGAAGTCCGCGGCGCCGCCATCGCCACGTTCATCGCACGGTTCATCGAACTGGCCGTCGTCGCCATTTTCGTCCGTCATTTCGATCCCAATCTGAAAATGCGCCTGCCGGATTTCAAACGCTGGAATCCGGACATCTTCCATGATCTGATCAAATACGGCACGCCGCTTATGGCGGGACAGCTCACATGGGCCGTCAACCAATTCTGCCAGACGGCCATCATCGGCCGCATGGGGAAATCCGTTCTCGCCTCCATCTCCATCGTCGGCACGCTGTATCAGTTCCTCCATGTCGGCGTTTTCGGTCTCGCCGCCGCCACCGGCATCATGACGGGCAAGACCATCGGCGCGGGCGAATTCGAGAAGATGAAAACGCAAGCCAAGACGATGCAAGTCATCTTCTGCTTCATCGGCCTGTGCCTCAGCGCGACCGTCTTCTTCGGCAATGCAATTTTCCTGAAGTGCTACAAGCTCGAACCAGAGACGCGGGCCATCATCGACAGTATGATGCGAGTGCTCATCGTCGTCATCGCCTTCGGCTGCTACCAGGGGCCCTGCCTCATGGGGCTCGTCAAATCCGGCGGCGACACGGCGTTCGTCTTCAAGAACGACACGTTCTTCGTGTTCTGCGTCGTCCTGCCGTCGGCCTTCATCGCCATGCACTATCTGCACGCCGCGCCGTGGGTCGTCTATGCCTGCCTGCTTTCGGATCAAGTTCTCAAATGCTTCGTCGCATTTGTCAAGATCAATAGTTTCAACTGGATGAAAAATCTAACCAGACCAAAACAAACGGCGTAGCCGTCAGGCCTCGCCAAAACAGAAAAAGGAAGCAAATCATGGGTATCATCGCAATTCCCGAAGGTCTTCAGACCAAACTCTGCGTTCTCGGAGACAATGTCCTCAAAGACGTTCCGGAAAACGTCAAAAAACTCTGGCCCGGCAAGACGGCCGTCATCATCGCGGACGAAAACACATGGAAGGCCGCCGGCGAAAAGGTCTCGCAACTGCTGAAAGACGCGGGCGTCCCGCAGGACGAGCCGTACATCTTCCCAATCGAACCCGCCCTCCACGCCGACTACTGCTACATCCCGAAGCTCCGCGAAATCGTCAAGGGGAAGGCCCCCATCGCCGTCGGATCCGGAACGATCAACGATTTGACGAAGCTCTCCTCCACGGAAGCGGAATGCGACGGATATCTCTGCGTCGCCACCGCCGCCTCCGTTGACGGATATACCTCCTACGGCGCCGCCATGGTCGTCAACGGCTTCAAGAAGACCGTCCCCTGCGCCGCCCCGCTCGCCATCATCGCCGACAACGCCGTCGTCAGCTCCGCCCCCTTCGAAATGACCGCCTCCGGTTATGCGGATCTCGCCGCGAAGATTCCAGGCGGCGCCGACTGGCTTATCGCCGACGCGCTTGGCGAACATCCCATCGACGAACGCGCATGGGGCATGGTCCAGGCCAATCTGAAGGAATGGCTCTCCGATCCGCAAAGCCTGAAGGAAGGCAAGTCCAAACCGCTCGCCGACCTCTTCCAAGGCCTCGCCGCCACGGGCTTCTCCATGCAGTACTACCATGACTCCCGCCCCGCCTCCGGAGCGGAGCATCTCTGCAGCCATGCATGGGAAATGTACGACCTCAAGAAAGACGGCGTCAATCCGTCCCACGGCTTCAAAGTCGCCCTCGGCACGCTCATCATCACGGCCCTCATGACGGAAACCTTCAAAATCTCCGCCGCCGACATCCGCCGTCTCACGGAAAACCGCCCCGGCAAGACGAACGCAGAACGCGAAGCGCAGATCGCGGGCTTCCTCAAAGGCACGCAGTTCTATGAAGACACCCTCAAGATCGCTCTTTCCAAGAACTTGGAAGGCGACAAGCTCGCCGCCCGCCGCCAGCTCATCTACGAGAAGTGGGACATCATGCGCGACCGCGTCATGAAGCAGCTCATCCCGTTCAACGAACTCCGCGCACGTTTCGAACTGCTCGGCTGCCCCGTCAATCCCGCCGATATCGGCACGGATCTCGCGGGTTGCAAACGCGCAGCCACCGTCGCGGGCATGATCCGCAAACGCTACACATGCCTCGACATGCTTTACGAACTGGACTATCTCGACACCATGCTGGACACGGTATTCTCCAAAGGATACTTCCAGCTTTAAGCCCCTTCGGAGGGACGCGCAGAAGCGCGTCCCTCTAGATGAGAATGACACTTTTTTCCATTTTCTACATTTTTTTTACAAAAAAACACTTTTTTTATTTGAAAGTCTTGTAATCGGCAATTAAATTAAAACTTAACCAAAATTTAATTTGCCTTTTTAATTGTCATTTAGAGTTATTAGTAGTGTAGAAAAATCCAGCAAGGAGAACAAACCATGAAATGCAAGAAACTGGTTCAATTCACGCTGATTGAACTCTTGGTGGTCATCGCCATCATCGCGATCCTGGCCGCCATGCTCCTCCCCGCGCTCGCCAAGGCCCGCAACAAGGCGCTCGCCATCTCTTGCACGGCCAACCTCAAGCAGATTGGTACAAGCATGAGACAGTATGCGCAAGACCATGAAGGCGCCATGCCGGACAGCCGTTTCGGCGACGGCACGTCCTACATCAACGCCAACGGCGGCGGCTGGCCGAAGGACTTCAACAACTACAAGCACACGGATTACGCCAGCAACCAGGTTTACTGGGCCGTCGCCATGCGCGGCTACATCGGCGACCTGAAGATTTTCGGCTGCCCCTCCGCCATGTCCGTTGACAACTACCCGAGCGGCAGCGTCGATGGCCTTTACACGGGTATTGACAACTACTTGAAGTACTCCACCTATGGCTATCCGGGCCTCTATCTGGAATGCCATACATGGAACGGCGCCACGGGTGAACTCTCCACCTACGGCAAGACGCTGGTCAAATATCCCGCCATCACCTCCAAGGACATGAAGAACCCCAGCGAGACCGTCTTCACGGAAGACACGTGGGAAGCCCGCTACGACGGTACCGACATGCCGTTCGATGGTTTCACCCAGTGGTCATCCGACGCGACGAAGGTCGAGGCGATGTTCCGCCACAACGAGATGGGCAACTTCTGCTGGATTGACGGCCACGTCTCCTCTCTCAAGCTCCACCTCTACTACCCCGCGAAATGGTGGAACTACCACCTCCAGTAAGACAAAGGTTGAGGAACAATCTTAAGGACAATAGCCAACCAGTAGAGGAAGAAAGAATCATGAAGAAATGCTTTACCTTAATTGAATTGCTCGTCGTGATCGCGATCATCGCGATCCTCGCGGCCATGCTGCTGCCCGCGCTCGAAAAGGCGCAGGACAAGGCGAAGGCCATCTCCTGCGTCAACAACCTGAAGGCCATCGGACTTGGCTTCCGCCAGTACAACGATGACAACGACGGCTACAACTACTTCACCAACAACTGGACGGAAGGCACCTGGTGCCTCAACGGCGGCTCGTGGGACAACAACGGCTTCGACATCAACAACCCGAACTTCAGCCTGCTGAAGCGTGAAAAGCACTTCTGGGGCATCATGTACTATCCGTACGTCGGCGACAAGCGGACATTCGGCTGCCCGAGCGCTGACATCGCGGACGCCTATGGCTGCACGCGTTTGGAAGCCTGCAAGTACGCCGCCTACGGCTACTACGGCGGTTCCTCCAAGATATGGAAGGACAAGACCGGCGGCGCCCCCGGCGGCGAACGCTACGCCTACGGCCCGGAAGCCCGTCAGGAAACCTACTACAAGAACCCCAGCGGCACCGTCTTCTTCCATGACGCATATGAACAGCGCCTCGACGGCGATGACGCCCTCAACGGCAATACGCAGGTCAAGAGCAGTTTCTCCGCCGAGCAGATTGACCACGCCCTGTGGCGCCACAGCTCCTTCACCATCTGCCAGGGTGTCATGATGGACGGCCACGTCCGCGGCTTCAAGTACTACAAGTGGTGGCCGAAAGACGTCTATGGCGAAAAAGGCATTGACAACTAATAGTTGAGCTACAACCACTTAAGACGCAACACCGCCTTCAGGCAATCGCCTGAAGGC
>JAFZAB010000133.1 GCA_017548425.1 Victivallales bacterium | reverse complement strand
GTTCCAACTAAGATCGGCAGTACGAGGAACTTCCACATGTCCATCCCTTGCAGGAAGCCTGAAACAGGCGTCCACCGCAGCAGTTTCGCGAAGAAATACTGCCCTGCGATGATGTAGATCAGGCCTGAAATCGACATCAACGCGACGCATAGGAACTGCGTCACCACATCCGAAATGCTCCCGCGTTTCGTCGCGACAATCATCGCCAAGATGATGTTAATCAACAACGTAGCCAAGAAGATCGGCGTCGAGACGCACAGCGACGGCAATGCACGGCGGCGGATTTCGCCGCCGATCGACTCCTGCGTCATGTCCGAATGGCCGAAATTGCCCCAAAGCATCGCAAGGCTCTTACGGAAGAAAATCGTCTGTGTCAACTTCTGCGCGCCATTCGCCTCGCCATTCCAGAAAAGCGGCACTTCGTAGCCGTGGGCCTCTTTCCAGCGTTCCACCTGCAATGGATCCATGTTCTTCTCTCCCAAGGCCTGACGCGCCATGTCGTCAGGCGTGTTCACCATGAAGAAGAGCACGAAAACCAAAACATTCACGCCGAGCAGCGTCGGCACCACGTATAACAACCGTCTGATGATATATGCAAGCATAAGTCCTTACCCCTCAATCCTTTTTCCGCCAAATCAACAGCAGTCCGACAAGATACACCAAAGCAATCACCACATAGCCGGGCCACAAAATCGGCTGGTTGTATTTCCGACGGAACGCATTGCGCACGTCATGGTCGATGCGCAGGCATTTCTTGAACGTTTTGGACATGTGATGCGGCTTGTAGTTTTTCAGCCAACCATGCGTCAGCACAAGGCTCTTCGGATGATAGCCCCAACAGCAGGGCGCGTCTTCTTGAAGGATACGCAATGCCTTCTGAATCAACGCCATGCGTTCCGGGCCATTGTTCATCGTCTCCAACTGATGGAACACTTTGTCAAATTCTGGAGACGAATAGTTCGTCTTGTTCGAACCGCCACCTTGGCTGGCCGCGGCGCTGTTTTCGCTGGCGAACAAGAAGAGGAAGTTTTCCGGATCCGGATAGTCCGCCACCCAGCCGGAGAACAACAGCTGCCAGTCGCCTTTGTTCACTTTGTCGCGGAAGCGGTTTAAATCCGTAAGTCGTTCTTCCAGAACAATTCCAAGCTTCGACATTTTCTCCCGCATCCACAGGAAGCCTGCTTTGGACTGTGAACTGGAGCCTGACGCGTCGTAATGCAGGACGAGCGGCTTGCCGTCCGCTCCGACGCCATTCGGATAACCCGCCTCCACCATCAGTTGTTTCGCACGCTCCACGTCCAGACGGACAATTTTCTGCTCCTTTTCATCCCAACGGCATGTGAACGGATTGACGCCCTCTTTGCCTTCCTGACAGCCGTAAATGCCTGGTGCCAAAATGCTTTGGCTCATGACGCCACGACCGTTCATGAAGATGTCGATGTACTCCTGATAATCCAAAACAATCGAAATGGCCTGCCGCAGCTTCTTCTGCTTCGGATCCATGCCGCCGACGACGGGATCCAACATGTTGAAGCCCAGATAGAAAGACGTCGCGCTCACGGAGCTGATCATCTGCATGCCCTTCTCCGCCATTTCGGGCGAAAGCCCCATGTCGCCGTTTGTCTCCATGTTCACGGCGGCGTCGTACATGTCCGACGGAATGCCGCTCGTGTCATAGTAGCCTTGCAGGAATTTGATCCAGACGGGAATAGACTCACGTTCAAACTGGAAGCGTATCTGCTTGATAAACGGCATTTTCTGGCCTTTATCCGCCATCAGTCCAGCCGCCTTGTCCTCCTCAGAGGCATCCCAATCGTAGAAATCGTCACGGAAGTTCGGATTCGCCTTCAACGTCAGAAAATCGCGCAGATTGCAGTCCGTCATCATGTACGGCCCTGTTCCGAGCGGCCAATTTTTGAACGCGAACCCCGCATCGACTATGGCCGGTTCCGCAAAAAACTCCAACGCCTCGTACGGCACGGGCGAGAAGAAATGCAACGCCATCCAATACAACGCCTGCGGATACTTTCGCGGCATGATGATTTTAACTGTCTTGTCGTCAACGATTTCCACGCCAGCCAACGGAATCTTGCGATAGTCCGGCAGAACCGTGTAACGTTCCGGATTCAGGCCGCGTTTCTGCTGTTCTTCTTCCAATCTGGCGACTTCCGCCTTGATCGCCGTCGAACATTCGTCCATGCCCGTGATGAAGGAAAGGAACGTGCTGTAAATCGGCGACGACAGCCGCGTATCGCAAAGCCGCGTCAACGCCACCTTGAAATCCTCCGCCGTCATGATGCGCGTGTCTTGCTTCGGGAATGACGCAATGGATTTGATTCCAGCGATTTCTTCCAATTTCACGCCTTTGTATGAAGGCGTTCCGTCCGCCTCTTTTGCAAAGCATGGATGCGGCTGGTATTTCACGCCTTCCTTCAGATGGATGACGTATTCGACGCGCACCACGTCCGCCGACGGCGGATCGCCTGGCAGAACGGAGCCGTCTTTACCATAATATACTGGCGTCGGCACTTCCGTCGCGAGCATTGGCCTGAGTTCATATGGACGCTTCAGATAATCATAGCAGAACGGCATTTCGACGATGCTGTCCAGCAGTTCGCCTTCATGGACATAGTACGAGACGGCGGGATCGAACGTCTTGAATTCGCTGCTAAAGCTTGTGAAATACGTGTCGCCCTCCGAAATGGAGGCCGGCCACGGATTGTTCGTGCAGCTTCGCAACAGCAGGCAAAGCGCCGCCATCACAACCGTTACCGCAATTGTCCAACTGATTTTTGCTTGATTCATTGCTTATTGGGAAGTATTGTTTTTCTAGATTTCTAGAGGCTTACGCTTTAAGCCGTAAGGTTTTGATTTCAAATGGCCTAAACGCCAATTCGACCTCTGCGCCGCAGCAGTCGCAATCGCCTTCCGTGAACGGAACTTCCACGCCGTTGCCTTCCAACATGTCCGTTTCCAAAATCTTGGAGAACGGCAGGCTCAAATGCAACACACAGTCCGTCCGCTCATGGTTCGATTCGTACAGGCGGAGGATCAGATCGCCCGAACCGTCTTCCGAAGGCTTCATGCATTCGAGAATGATGTTCGCTTTGTCGCAACGAAGCAGGCTCAAATCGCCGCCGCCATCACCAGCCGCCATCTGGACGGGATAGTTCAACTCGTAACCAAGCGTGACAGGCAGATTCACGTAGTTCGGCTCGTCCTCCGGCTCCCACATCGTGAACGCGTAGGTGAAATGCTGGACGCCTTTGTCCGCCCAGTGGTCGGGCGCCAACGGCGACCGCAACAGCGTCATGTTCATGCTGTTGCCTTCAACATTCACGCCGTATTTGCAGTCGTTTAGAATTGCCGCGCCGCGCTGTCCGCCTTCGACGAGAGCCGTCCATTTCTGGTTGCAGACTTCGAAGCGGTTCGCATCGTACGGACGCGTCGCATGTGTCGGACGCGACACATGGCCGAATTGAATTTCATGAAGCGCCTCATCCGAATGGACGTTCACGGGGAAGTTCACTTTCAGCATCTTATGATTTTCACGCCAATCAACCGTCGTCCGGAATTCCAAATGAGCGGAACTCGCCGACAGCACGATATCCTGCGTAAACAACGAATCATGAATCTTCCGCGTCACACGAAGCATGCCGAAGACAGGCCCTTGCGCCACGACTTCAACCGTCGCCTTCTGTTCGATTTCAAACGGCGTCTGCTTGTACATGCTGTCGATATCCCATGCGTCATACGCACCAGGCACGTCTTTGTACATGCGCAGACTGTTGCCCGGAGCCGCCATGAACTCCTGCGTGGAATCGCAATTCCGCGCGCTCGTCAGTTCGCCCAACGCGTTGAAACGGAATTCGACAACGCCGTTGTCTAGCTTCGTCTTTGTCGCTTTCACGCCTTCGCCGCGTTCGCCGTAGTACGGCTTCGCTTCCGTCAGCGTTGTCCAACCGCAGGCAGGCAGATAAACTTCCGCGTACGTCTTGCCGTCCAGCGTCTGAACGGCGATCATTTCGTCGTTCGCATCCTTCGCGCCTTTGAACGGCAATTCGACAACCGCCCAACGGTCGAATGAAAGCGAATTGAAATACGTCACTTTCTTCTTGTTTGGCGACACCAACGACTTGATGGCGTTCGCCGTCAGGCCGTTCGCTTCTTTCTGGATGTCGTCATAAAGCTTTTCCGCCGCCTGATAGACTTCACGGATGGAAGAGCCTGGAATGATATCGTGGAATTGATTCAGCAGCACGCCTTTCCACATGCGGTCAGCCGCGTCGTCTGGATATTTCACATTCTTGATCGACTGCGCAACGCCGCCCCAGAATTCCAATTCATGCAACGCGACTTCGCTCTTGCGGTTGCCGCGTTTCGTCTTGGCCTGCGTCGTATATGTTCCGCGATGGCACTGATAATAGAGTTCGCCAACCCACGTCGGCAATGCGGCCTTCTCGTCAATGCCTTCGAAATACACTTTAGGTTCAACGATTTGCGTCTTCGGCAGGCCTTCCAAATCCGCTTCACGGCGCAGGAATTCCAAATGGTTGCGCGTCGGTCCGCCGCCGCCGTCGCCGTAGCCGAACGGCACAAGACGGCCGCTGTGGATGGAATCCTTCTGGACGCGTTCGCGCCAACGGGCGAAAATCGCATTCGGGAACGTCTGTGAATTATAATCGTTATGCAGATAGGAGAGCATCTTCGTACCGTCGATGCCCTGCCACCAGAAGATGTTGTACGGGAACGGATCCGCGCCATTGTACGTCCAGAAGATCTTCTGCGTGCTGAACCATTTGATGCCGCAACCTTTCATGATCTGCGGGACAGCGCCGCTGTAGCCGAAAACGTCCGGCAGCCACATGATTTCCGTATCGACGCCGAACTCGTCTTTGAAATATTTCTTTCCTTTCTGGAATTGGCGAATCAGCGATTCGCCGCCGGAAATATTCGTGTCCGCCTCCACCCACATGGAGCCTTCCACAAGCCACTGGCCGCGTTTGACGGCTTTCTTAATCCGTTCATACAGATCAGGATAGAGCGTTTTCACACGGTCGTAGAGATACGCCTGGCTTTGCAGGAACTTGTATTCGGGATACTCGTCCATCAACGCCAACTGGTTGGAGAACGTGCGAACGCATTTGCGCTCCGTCTCCTCCAACGTCCACAACCACGCCACGTCGATGTGCGAATGACCGAAACAGCTCATCATCGGCGCCGTGCTGCCATTGTGGCACGACAGGACTTTCGCCAAAATCGCGCGGCCAGCCTTGATGGTCTTATCCCGTTCGGCTTCAGACAGTTCCAAATCAACGGTCAGCGTCATATCCTTCAACGCGTCGTCAATCATCGCCACGCGGAGCGACTCCTTGTCGGCGATGCCGTCACGCAATTGCAGGAGGCATTCCACATCCAGCCACAATTGGTAAATATGCTCGTTCCAAACGCCGAACGTGCTACGTCCAAGACGTTGCGGCGCATTGACATGCGGTTCCGCATCAAACCATTCCGGATGCGGGCCACCACCGCTTGTTCGCGGATTGCCGCCAAACGTCTCCGCCAGAATCTCAAACGTCTCGCCGCCTTTCGCCTTCGCCGTCAACAGCAGTTCACGACCGCTGTTGTCACGAGCGCCACGCGAAACGCCGTTCACCCAAATGGCCGATTCCATGCCGCCTGGTTCGAGCTTCAGCACAACCCGCTGACCTTTCGCACTTTGCGGCACTTTCACCGTTCCCTTGAACCAGCCCAACTGCCATTCCGTCCCCCAAACATCGCCCGGCTTTACTTTCTTAAAAGCCTGCTTTTTCGCGACTTCCGGAAGCATGCTACCGTCTGTGACAAAACAGGACAGCTCCACTTCGCCAAGCTCGCAATAGAAAAGACGCGGCAGCGCATTGCGCCAATTTTCAACTCTTCGACGCCATTCTGGATTCAAGGTCATTTGATTCGTCTCCTGAAATGATATTTATTAATGGTTAATGTTCGATGATGCTCCACGCCGTTTTCCAAGCCTTCCACCTCATGACAACAGCTCATCTACTAACATACTTCCTTTTTATATAAAAGAAAAGCCTTTTTGATTTTTTTCAGGCGTCCGTTTTCACTTTTTCCACTTTCAGCGTATATTGTCTCATTACCAATTTTCAAACCAACACATTTCCACGGAGTTTTCACCATGAGATCAAAGCAACAGCTCATCCAAGACGTCTTGGCGGCAATTGACGCCAATCGCGAAAAAATCATCGACATCGGAACGACCGTCTGGAAAAATCCGGAGCCTGGTTACAAGGAGTTCAAGACCTCTGAACTCGCCGCCAAAACATTGACGGACATCGGCCTCCCGCCGAAACGCAATCTCGCCATCACAGGCATGCGGGCGGATTTGAACGGCATCAAGCCCGGCCCGGCTCTCGCCATCTGCGGTGAAATGGATTCACTGATCATTCCGACGCATCCCGAATGCGATCCCGCCACGGGAGCCGCACACGCTTGCGGCCACAATTCGCACATCGCCTCCATGCTCGGCGCAGCCATCGGTCTCGTCCAGGCCAATGCCAAAAACGACATCTCCGGCAAGATCGCCTTCATCCCCTGCCCCGCAGAGGAATGCATCGAAATAGAATGGCGCAACAAACTGATTAAAGAAGGTAAAATCAAAGCCTTAGGTGGGAAAGCCGCTCTGATTCTCGATGGCGTTTTCGACGACATCGACATGTCCATTATGAACCACCTCTCCAGCGGCGGCTACGGCGCGACGGACCACAACGGCTTCTGCATGAAAGTCGTCACATTCCACGGCAAAAGCGCCCACGCGGCCGGCGGCCCGCAGCATTCCATCAACGCCCTTAGCGCCGCCAATCTCGCGCTGCATGCCCTCGCCCTACTCCGCGAAACGTATTCCGGCGACCGCTTCATCCGCTCCCACGGCATTCTGACGCATGGCGGCGAATCCGTCAACATCATTCCGGACAGCGTCACCATCGAATATCAGCTCCGCGCGGAAAAATTGGACAAAATCCATACGCTTTCGGACAAGTTCGATCAATGCATGCGCGGTTGCGCCATGGCCATCGGCTGCACCGTTGATATCACAACCACAGCGGGTTACATGCCGCTCGACAACGACGACGAGCTTTGCAACTGCTTCGCGGACGCCGTTCCCATCGCCGATCCGGCGGCAGCGCGTCCTATCTGCAAAAACGGCTTCTCCATGGGCTCTACGGACATGGGCGACCTCTCCGTCATCATGCCCGCCATCCACGGCTACTGCCCAGGCGCCGCTGGAACAGGCCATGGAACGGACTACCGCATCGTCGATCCCGAACACGCCTACATCGTCAATTCCAAGATATTGGCCATCATGGCGATAGACCTTCTCTACGGCGACGCGGAACGCGGCCGCAAGGTCGCCGCTCGCAAAGGCGCCCGCCTGCCAATTGAAAAATATCGTGAAATCATGGACTCTTTCACGAGCTTCTCGACGACACGTGAGCAGGCATAACATCCTCCGCTAATTTTTTACAGAAAAAACATCATCTGCCCCCCCTATTTATTTGAATTAAAGTGGGGGGGCATTATTTTAATAACAATATCTTTTTCCAAGGCCCTAACCCCCTATTTTATGAAACCCCCTCCCATCCACCTTTAAATTTATAGGAGTGCGCATTGAACGATGAAGGAAATTCTGCGCTTTGAGAATATTACGAAACGCTACGGCCAGAATACCGTACTCGACAATGTGACGCTTTCCATAAATGAAGGTGAAGTGTTTTCCCTTTTGGGGCCCAGTGGTTGCGGGAAAACAACGCTTCTCCGAATCTGCGGCGGTTTTGAAGTTCCAGATGAAGGACGTGTAATTCTCGATGGCGTCGATATTTCCGACTTGCCGGCGAATCAGCGTGCCGTCCGCACCGTCTTCCAAAACTACGCCCTTTTTCCGCACATGACCGTTTGGGAGAATATCGCGTTCGGCCTTAAGGCCACGGGCGTCGATGCCAAGACGATCAAAGAGGAAGTCCCTAAATATCTTGAACTTGTGCAATTGACCGGATATGAGAACCGCAAGCCGGGGCAGCTTTCCGGCGGCCAGCGGCAGCGTGTCGCCATCGCCCGCGCCCTTATCAACAAGCCGAAAGTCCTGCTGCTGGACGAACCGCTCGCCGCGTTGGATCTCAAACTCCGCCAGCGGATGCTCATCGAATTGGACACCATCCATGACGACGTCGGCATCACGTTCATTTTCGTGACGCACGACCAGCAGGAAGCCATGAGTATCAGCGACCACATCGCCGTCTTTCGCGCAGGCAAGCTTGAGCAGATCGGCACGCCGCCCGAACTCTACGAAGCGCCGCGCACAAGTTTCGTCGCCGCCTTCATTGGCGACACGAACTTCTTCGAAGGCCATGTCGCATCCGTCGAAGGCGACTACTGCAAACTCAAAATTGACGGATTCCCGACCATCAACCTCTACAACGACAAAAAGGTCCATGTCGGCGAGAAGATTCACGTTTCCATCCGCCCGGAGAAATTCATGGTCTCGCTGAACAAGCCGGAGAAGACGGACGCGAATACGAACATCTTGCACGGCAAGGTTGAAGAGGTCATCTATCTCGGTCCGCACACACGATATTGGATTCGCGTCGATGACTGGCGCGTCTCCGTCGTCCAACAGCATTTCGGCTTCGCTCTGGACGAACGCCGCATCAAATGGGACGATGACGTGTGGCTGAAATTCGAGGCCGACAACGCATACATGCTTGAACATTACGCGGAAGACGACGAGCAACTGCTCGCCCTTCCGGACATTGACGAAACGGAAAACACGGAAGAAACCACCCCTGAAGCACCTGAACCTGATAAGACCGAGAAGCAAGAAGAATGAAACTACGGAAATTCGTCAACTGGATTATTGGAGCGCCCTCTTTTGTCTGGTTGGTCGTCTTCTACGCCATCCCCATGCTCCTTGTGTTTCTGATCGCGTTCAAGCCCGTCGATCCGTTTGGCGGCATCGGCGAAGGCTTCACGATGAAGACATGGTTCGACCTGCGGAATCCAAGCTATCCGTCCATCATCTGGCGGACGCTTTGGCAGGGCGTTGTCTCGACCGCTGTCTGCGTCGCGCTCTCCATTCCCATCAGCTACCAGCTGTCCCGCATGAACAGCAAGCTGAAAAACGTCTTCCTGCTGTTGATCATCGTCCCGTTCTGGACAAATTTCCTGATCCGCATCTACGCATGGAAGATGTTCCTCCATCCGGACGGCGCGTTTAAGCATCTCCTTGTCTTCCTTGGACTTGCGCAAGAATCCACGACGCTTCTCTACAACCAGTGGGCCGTGCTCGTCGTCATGATCTACACCTATCTGCCGTTCGCCGTCCTGCCCATCTACACGGCCGCGGAAAAATTCGACTTCTCGTTGTTGGACGCCGCCAAAGACTTGGGGGCCAGTTCGTTCTATGCGTTCAGACGCGTCTTCCTGCCGTCCATCAGCAAAGGCATCGGCACGGCGATCATGGTCGTTCTCATCCCCGCGCTCGGCGCCTATCTGATTCCGGATTTGGTCGGTGGCCCGACATCCGAACTCATCGGCGACAAGATTGCGCAACGCGTTTTCTCGGATCGTAACTTGCCTCACGCCAGTGCTTTGTCCGCACTGCTGATGTTCGTCGTATTCCTGCCGCTTGTCTTGACCAGTTGGATCAAGAAGCTTCAGCAGAAGAAGCAAAAGTCTGAATAAGAAGGAGAAAAGCCATGAAAGTCATTCGCCATAGCCGCATCCCCTTCATTGTCACGCTTTTGACGCTTGTGTTCCTCTACACGCCGCTCGTGCTAGTCGCAGTTGCGTCGTTCAACGCCAGCAAATACGGTGGTTCGTGGGCCGGATTTTCCATGAAATGGTACATCAAACTGTTCCATGAACCAGACATCTGGAACGCACTCGTCAAGACGCTTGTCATCGCCATCATCTCCACCGCCTTCTCCACGGTTCTCGGCACGCTCAGCGCCCTTGCGCTCCATCGTTCGACGAGCAAGCTGAAGGCCATCTACTACGCACTCGTCCACACGCCGCTCGTCGTGCCGGATATTTTGCAGGGCATCAGCCTATTGTTGCTGTTCGTCACGATCTTTTCGGTCTGCAGTCCATTGCTGATTCCATTTGGAATCAACATGGAGCTTGGTCTGACGACCATCATCATCGCGCATATCACGTTCTGCATGAGCTATGTGACCATGGTCGTGCTCGAACGCCTCCATGAGTTCGACACCTCTCTGATAGAAGCCGCGCAAGATCTCGGGGCCTCCGGCCTCTACACGTTCTTCCGCGTCACGCTTCCGCTCATCCTGCCAGGCATCGTGGCAGGCGCCCTCTTCGCATTCATGCTTTCCTTCGACGATTTCGTCATCACGTTCTTTGTCAAAGGCGCGGGCGACACAACGTTGCCCGTTTATATCCAGAGCGCCATCCGCCACGGCAAAAACACCGCCGTGCTCAACGCGCTCTCCGTTGTTTTCCTAATACTTACATTTATTATTGTATTCTCGGCCCAGAAACTACTCACCATGAAAACGGAGGAACACAAATGAAGCACACCCTTGTCTCTTGCGCATTCGCCCTGATCGCCGTCGTCTGCCTCGTCTCTTGCGGCAAGCCGAAGCAGACGCTTCACATCTACAATTGGGGCGACTATCTTGCTGACAGCGTCGTCGAACAGTTCGAAAAGGAATTCGACTGCAAAGTCAAAATCGATGTGTTCGATTCCAACGAAGCCATGTACGCCAAGCTGAAGGCCGGCGCCGGTGGCTACGACATCATCGTCCCCTCCTCCTACATGGCCAAAACCATGTATGAACAAGGCATGTTGAGCGATATCGACATGACGTTGCTGCCCAACGTCAAGAAGTATTTCGACCAGTCCTATGAAAGCCTGGTTCTGGACAAAGACATGTCCTACACCGTTCCGTATTTTGTCAGCTTCACGGGCATCGGCTATGATCCGGACAAAGTCAAAGACTTCGAACCGTCATGGCGCATGTTCGAAAGGCCCGAAATCGCAAAGCGTTGCAGCTTGCTCAACGACCAGCGTGAAACGATCGGCGCCGCCCTCCTGACGCTCGGCTACGACGTCAACTCCACCGACCAGGCCCAGATCGACGCCGCCGTCGAACTCGTCAACAAATGGAAGAAGAACATCGCCAAATTTGAAGTCGATGACGCCAAACGCGCCCTCGCCACTGGCGAATTCTATCTCATCCACAACTACAGCGGTGACATGATCCAAGTTTCCATGGAGAAACCCACCATCAAGTTCGTCATCCCCAAGGAAGGCGGCACCGTCACGTTCGACTGCTTCGCCATCACTTCGACGACGCAGAACAGCAAACTCGCCCATGATTTCATCGATTTCATGTATCGTCCGGAAATCTCCGCCGAAAACATGGATGAAATCGGTTATGTCTCCCCGAATACCGAAGCTGTAAAGCTCGTCTCCGACGAGATGAAGAACAATCCCGTCTTCAATCTCCCGCCAGTGGAACGCGCTAAATGCAAACCATTGCTCGACCTTGGCGCCGACAACGAAAAGTACACGCGGGCGTGGGATAAAATCCGCGAGGAATAAAGCCGCAACAGCCTAAAGCTAAAAGCTTAAAGCTAAAAGCGAATACAGCCATTTGTTCTTTGAATAAATGTGTCTTGAATAAAACTTTTTGCTTTAGCTTTTAGCTTTCGTTTTTTATGCTTTGAAACTACGTTTTGCTTTTTTATTTAATACATAGAAAAAAAAATGGATTAGCTTTAAGCTTTTAGCTTTAAGCTTTTAGCTTGCGAAAGCTATGAGAACTTGCGCAAAAATCAATCTCTTCCTCAAAGTTCTCGGAACGCGGGCGGACGGTTACCACGAATTGGAAACCGTCTTTCTGCCGATTCCTGAACTCGTTGATGACGTGACAGTTACGCCATCCGGCAAGCCGTCTCTGTCCATTTCCTGCAACATGCCGGAATTGGAGACGGATGGCAATCTCTGCCTGAAGGCCGCCCGCGCCTTCTGTAGCCAAACAGGTCTGCCGCAAGCCTTTCATGTGGAACTCGTCAAACGAATTCCCGTGGCGGCCGGATTGGGCGGCGGTTCATCGGACGCCGCCGCAACGATTTTGCAGTTGAACGGCTTTCTCCCAAAGCCGCTTTCACACGGCGAACTTGTCAAGCTCGCGGCCACCGTCGGAGCAGATATTCCGTTCTTTCTAAATCCAACGCCATCCGCCGCGACTGGTATTGGCGACATCCTGTCGCCAATCAACGTTTCCACGAATCTTGACGTACTCGTCGTTTCACCGGGCATTCCGATTCCCGTGAAATGGGCCTATGACCACTGCAAGCCACAGCCCGCCGTCACGTTGGACGAATTCCGCCAGGCCTGCGCGTCCGCTTCCGCGGAAGAGATTGCCAAACTATGTCATAACGATTTGGAATACGCCATCTTCGATAAATTTCCATTGATCGCCATGATGCGCGACCACCTTCTTGCCAAAGGCGCGTTATGCGTCCATGTCTCCGGCAGCGGCTCGTCGCTTTTCGCCATCTTGCCACAACACCGCCATGACATCCGCGACGATTTCGCAAACGCCTTCCAAGATGTCGCATCCATGACGATGCATCCATAATTTTCCATGCGGTCGCGCAGAAGCGCACCCTTCCCAACGCCATAAAACGTGTGAGCACAACAGATTCCAATTTAGCACTTTTCGCCTGGAACGGCGTTGCGTTCCAGACGCCTAAACGTTGGGAGTTGTCCGTCAACGAACTCGTCAAAGGCGTCTCGCGAATCGTTCTTGAAGACGATTTCGGCCCGCGCCTTGAACTGGACTGGACGACACCGCGTTCTCCTTCCGAAACAGAACGCTTCCGCAAACGCTCGCTTGAATACATCAAAATCATCGATGAAAAGTCGCGTTCCGTCACGCCGCTCGCCGCCCTGCCGGACGAATGGACCGCCCATCTGTATCGAATGTCGGACGATTCCTTTCTCGCGACCGCCTACATGGTTCCGCCATCTTCGGACGCGCCGTTTGTCTTCTTCCGAATCCACTTCACAAAAGGCACTCCGGAGCTTCCGGAAACGTGTTGCCGCCAGATTCTCAAGTCATTCTCCTGGAAGTCACAAGGACAATCACCATGGGCGTTCTACGACATCCATTTCACGCTTGACCGCTGTTTCCGCCTCACGAGCACATCCCTTCTGGCCGGCCAAAAACTTCTCACATTCGAATGGCGGCTTCGCCGCCTTTTCATATGGCATTTTTCTTTGGCGGATTATATTACAAGAGACGCCACGCCCGCCAAATGGTGTGCGGATTTTTTGAACAAATTCAAACTCCTGCCGGCCCCGCGTTGGATCGCCGTCGATGACACCACCATCGTCGCCACCCGCAAAAAGCTCTATTTTCTTGGCCAATTCGAAGAAATTGGACGGCTTTGCTACCAATACAAAGCCTTCTGCCAGCCTCTTCCGGAACAAAACGCCATCCGTCTTGTCGTATATAACTACCGCAGCAACAAAGACCTGCAAAAACTCGAACCGAGCCATTTCTCATGTTGACCTACCAATTTGAAAATCGAACCGCCATCGTGACCGGCGGCTCCCGCGGCATCGGCGCCGCCACCGTCAAAGCACTCCTTCAGGCGAAGGCGACAGTCGTTGCCGTCTATTCCAGCAATGACGATGCCGCCAACCAATTCAAAGAATCCCTTGGAGAATTAGCCGCGAAACTCACACTCGCCAAGCTAAACGTCGCCGACTACGCGCAAGCGGAAGAATTCTTCCGCCGTTTTGACGAAGAGCATCCCACGCTGGACATTCTCGTCAACTCCGCAGGCATCCGCCGCGACGCCGTCGCCGCCATGATGTCGGAAGAATCATGGCGATCTGTCATCGACGTCAATCTCACGGGAGCCTTCAATATGTCCAAGTTAGCCATCCAGAGGATGTTGCAGAAACGATACGGACGAATCATCCACGTAACGTCGCCGTCCGGCCGCATGGGCATCGAAGGTCAGGCCAACTACGCCGCCTCCAAGGCGGGCCTCGTCGCCATGGCCAAATCCATTTGCAAAGAAACGGCTCGCCGCAACATCACCGTCAACTGCGTCTCGCCTGGTTTCATCGACACG
>JAFZAB010000132.1 GCA_017548425.1 Victivallales bacterium | reverse complement strand
GTCACGCGGGCCGCCGCCGAATCCGCCGCCGAATCCGCCACCGAATCCGCCGCCGCGCGGGCCGCGGTTCTGCATGTCTTCACGGAGACGCTGCGGGGCTTTTTCCTTTTCTTCGTCGCTGAGCTTCAGGTCGCCATCGGCGTCGATGACTTTGATTCTCTGGTAGGTGTTGGCGAGACGCGCCTTCTTGAGGACTTCTTCAAAATCCTTTTCCATGGCTTCCTTTTCGGCGGCGTCAAGCGCACCGTCCTGGTTCTTGTCGTATTCCTTCAGAATTTCGGCCATTTGGGTTTCCATGCGTTTCAGCATCTGGGCCTGGAATCTTTCGGGATTGAACTGGCCGGGGCCGCCGGGACGGCCGGGGCGGCCGCCTTGTTCATTCTTGGGGGGCGCGGGTTTGTCTGCCGGAGCCTGCGGGGCGTCCTGCGCGATGACGATTCCGAAACCTGCGAAGATGAGAGCTGCGAGTAGTTTCTTCATGTTTAATCTCCTTTCTGCGTGTTCAGGGTGATGGATACTTTTTAGGATTTTGCCAGACCCGGACGGTTCGATTGATTTTTCGTTTTCATCATCTTGCGTTCCGCGTCTGTCAATCATGAAACGCAAAAATGGAAATTGTATTTTATTGATTCACGCAAAAAAAACGAAAATCGTAAAAAATCCTATTTCAGATGGTCGGGAACCGTGACGTTTCGCACGAGATCGTCAATGGTTTCGCGTTGACGGATCAGCCAATGCTTGTCGCCGTTGACGAGCACTTCGGCGGGTTTCAGACGACCGTTGTACTGATAGCTCATGGCGTAGCCATAGGCGCCCGCGTTCTCCACGACGATGATGTCGCCGAGCGTGATGCCTTCTGGCAGCATGCGCTCTTTCACCCAGAAGTCCGTGTTTTCGCAGACTTGTCCGCAGAGACCGACTGGTTTGCGGGCCTCGTCTTCACGACCATTGACATAAATATGATGGTATGCGCCGTACATGGCGGGGCGGGCCAGCGTGTTCATGGAGACGTCCGTTCCGATGATCCGCTTGTAGGAATTCTTGATGGAATGGACGGTTCCGACGACGTAACCTGCGTCACCGACGAAATATCTGGCGGGCTCCATCATGAGCCGTGGCGGCTTGAGACCGTATTCGTTGAGCTTCTCGGTGAAGATTTCCGCGACGAGCTGGGCGGCTTTGTCGATGTCCAGCGGAGCGTCTTCATGCTTGTAGGGGATGCCGAGACCGCCGCCGAGATCGATGAATTCGAAATCAATGCCGAGTTCTTTGCCGACCTTTCCGATATTGTCCATCAGAAGGCCTGTGATGAATTTGAAATATTCTGGATCGCGGATGCAGGAACCAGGCATCATGTGAGCGCCGAAACGCTTGATGCCAGCCTCTTTAGCCATGCGGTAGGCATCCATGATCTGATCTGGATGGACGCCGAATTTGGCGTTCGGGCCGCCGTTGCAGACGAAATCGCCGACTTCGCACGCCCCGTAGCCGGGGTTGAGGCGGAACGAGAGGAATTCCGGCTTGCCATATTTGAGAACGCGCGGCAGAATGGAAATATCATCCAGATTGAAGATGACGCCAGACTTCAAGCCCTGCTGGATGTCGTCGTCCGACAGGAAGTTTCCGGAGAACATGACATTGTCGCCGCCGAGGCCAAGTTTTTGGGCGAGAAGGATTTCATTGATGGACGCCGCATCGATTCCCGCGCCTTCCTGACGGAGGATGTTCGCGACGGCCAGATTGTTGTTGGCCTTGATGGCGTAGAAGAAACGGAAGTTGGGGTAGTATTTTTTGAAGGCGTTCAACGCGCGGCGGAAATTGTCGCGGATGCGGTTTTCTTCATAGACGTAGGTGGGCGTGCCGTAGGTCTGCGCAATGAGCGTGACGGGAACGTCTTCCAGATAGATTTGGCCGTTTTGGATTTTCATGGGATGCCTTTACTATATATAATAATCAGATTTCGTGGACGAAGAGGCCGTCGCGGAGCTTGGGCTCGAACCATGTGGATTTCGGCGGCATGATGGCGTTGTCATCCGCGATGTCCATCAATTGTTCGAGGCTGGTCGGATACATGGAGAAGGCGACTTTTGCTTCGCCGGAGAGGACGCGTTTTTCCAATTCGCCCGTGCCGCGGATGCCGCCGACGAAGTCGATCTTCTTGGATGTGCGCGGATCGTCGATGCCGAGGATGGGGGAGAGGACGTCGTTCTGCAGACGGGAGACGTCCAGTTTGTCAACAGGGCCGGCCGTGGGGGCGGTCGGTTTGAAGACGATCTTCCACCATTTGCCTTGGAAGAACATGCAGGCTTGTCCTGCGTCGGACGGTTCTGCGCTGTCGCTTGGCGCGATGGTTTCGACGGCGTCCGCTATTTTCTGCAGGAACTGTCCTTCAGTAAGACCGTTCAAATCAAAGACGACGCGATTGTAGGCGAGAATCTTCAACTGGCCGGCGGGGAAAATGACGGAGAGGAAATGGGCGGATTCGGGGGAGTCCGTTCCGGCCGCCTTGAGGGCGGCCTGTGTGCGGGAGGCGGAGGCCGCGCGATGATGTCCGTCCGCGATGTACAACAACGGAACGGCGGCGAAAGCGCCTTGGAGGGCGAGCGTCAATTCGTCTGAAACACGCCAGCCGGTGTGGGAGATGCCGTCTTCGGCGGTGAAGTCGAAGATCGGAACGGTCTTCATGGTCTTCTCGACGATGTCGTCGATAGCGGCGGAATCCTTATAAGTAAGGAATACGGGGCCGGTCTGGGCGCGGAGGGCGGTGATGTGGCGCGTGCGGTCGTCTTCCTTTTCCTTGCGTGTCTTTTCATGCTTGCGGACGATGTTGTTGTCGTAGTCGTCAACGGATGCGGCGGCGACGACGCCTGTCTGGCGGCGGCCGTTCATGACGAGCGAATAGACGTAGAAGGCGGGCCGCTTATCCGTCGTGAGAACCGTTTCCTTGAGGGTGCGCCAATTTTCTGCGGCTTTTGCGTAAACGGTTGGATCATAGGGATCGACGGAGTCCGGCAGGTCGATTTCCGAACGTGTCACGCGAAGGAAGCTCACGGGATTGCCGGCCGCCATTTTGGCGGCTTCCGCGCGGTTCATGACGTCATAGGGGAGCGTTGCGACGCGCGGTGCGTTTTCTCCGAGGGCGGAGACGGAAGCGAAAGGATAGACGTTGGCCATGTTATTCCAGATTGATGGTTGTGTTAAATGGGATGTTAAAATATCATGGGTAAATTATATAAGGTAATATAAGAGCGGCTTTTTTCAAATGGCGCGGGTTGTTTTCATGGAGCGGGCAGGAGGCGTGCAATGGTTTTGCCGTCCTGTGATTTCTAGAAAAAACAAAGCCCAAGAGTATATTTAGCCATGTTGTTCGTTTCATGAAAAATTAGGTTGTTTTATGGCAGGTTCCAAGACGAATTATGTATGCACGTTGACGAAGGCCCAGGCGGAGCAGTTGCATGGGCTTATGGAGGAACGCGGCTGGGAGTTCGATGCCGCGCCGTACGCCTATTGGCGCGGCAAGAAGGACAAGACGAACGTCGTGGCCTATGAATCTGGCAAGCTGACGGTGCAAGGCGCTGGCACGGCGGATTTTGTGCAGTTTCTTTTAGAGCCTGAGGTTTTGAAGGAGGCTCGTTTTGGCTATGAAACAGAGCTCGCCGTGGTGGAAAATCCTGCCATGTTTTTGCCGCATGCGGGTATAGACGAAAGCGGGAAGGGCGACTTTTTCGGACCGTTGGTCGTCGCCTGCTGCTATACGGAAGGCGACATGGCGCGCCGTCTGTTGCAGGCAGGCGTGGCGGATTCCAAGACCATCAAAACGGAACGCAAGATTTTCGAATTGGCGGACTTGATACGGAAGGAAGCGGCTGGACGTTTCAACCTAATCGTCTTGATGCCGGAGACTTACAACCGCCTCTATGCGTCCATCGGCAATCTGAACCGACTGCTGGCATGGGGCCATGCGAAGACGTTGGAAAATGTTTTGGAAAAAGTGCCATCATGCCCACGGGCGATTTCCGATCAGTTTGCGCAGTCGGCCACGACGGTGCAGCGTGCATTGCAATCGCGTGGACGTCAGATTCAGTTGGAACAGCATCCGAAGGCGGAGGCGGACGTCGCGGTGGCGGCGGCCTCCATTTTGGCCCGTGCGGAATTTGTCCAACGGATGAAGGCGTTGGGCGAACAGGCGGGCATGCCGTTGCCGAAAGGCGCGAGTGCGGAAGTTTTGAAAACCGCCAAACAACTTGTTCAACAGCTTGGCGCGGAGGCATTGCCGAAATTTGCAAAGATGCATTTCAAAACTGCCGCCGAAGTGCTGGGGATTAACGAAGAAGAGGATCGCGCTGAAGTGTGACAAGAGGCATGGAGGTGACGCATGCGGAACCACTCCCGCAGGCGAGACGCACCGCGGAACCACCAGCCCGCATGCGAGACGCACCGCGAGACCACCCGCCCGACAGCTTCCGCCGTCGGCACTGGACAGGAATTGATAAGACAACCTGTCTTGTCATGCTTTAGCGGCAGCCGTCATATAGTGGCTTGCCTTCGACTCGTTGAGACCAAAATCATCCAGGAGATCCTGCTGTATTTGCGTGTCTGAAATGTGGCGCTTTCGTTTGCTTCGAATAAATCTCAAGATGGTGTTGCTTTCACCTCTCTTTTCACCTCTCCTTTCACCCATGTCGAGTAAATACTGGTCGTATGACGATACATCCTTTGCCATGTTGTTGTGCTCCTTTTGCTTTGGTTTCAATTTCATTCCGGTCGCTTTGTTGATGACCTCGTATGCTTCCGCCGGCATGTCGCGGAACGATGGATCCGTACGCATTTCATATCTTAACTGCCTGCGATTACGCGCATAGCGGATACTTTTCGCGACCGCCCGCATCGAGCCAGACGTGAACATCGACAGTTGTTTCGCCGTCATGTCACGGAAGGAGATGACGTTGGCGGGGCAGTCCGCCATGGCGTTCTCCAAGCCGGGCGGGCATGTCGTCAGATCCGCCACGAAGCGGTTCGCGCCCTTCCATGGCTTTTGGCCGAAATAGGGCGTCAATGTCAGGACGGGCGTCATCCTGTCGCCGGTGAGGATGCCGTCCAACAGCTCTTCCGTCGTCTTCAGATCATCGTTTTTTTCATGCTCCGATTGGATACCGTGATGCCAATGGTCCCAGTGGAGCGCGGACGACATCAATTCACGCCCCGGCATGATGCGGCTCACGTACGACTGGTTTTCCAGAGCGACCGTCAGTCGGCGCGGCTTCCCGCCGCGCTTCCGGATAGTCAGCTCCTTTACGACGTCATGCACGCTCTTTCGGTATCGTCCATTCGGCGGATGGCCGATCGTCTCCGTATTCCGCTCCTGCATGGATTTGCGGATGACCTTGTAGCCTTCATTCTTCAGGAAGAAATCGACAATATCCGCGAACGGCCTGTCCAACGCCATGAAGAGCTTCACGGCGGCGTCCATATCCTTCATGTTATTTCTTGACATTAATATATCACCATTTCAAAATACAACAAGTCAAACTGTCTGGCACATAGAATATAACCTCTTGAATGAATTGCAAATTATTTTTAACAAATTCGATTATTATCATAAAGAATCATATAAAATCATGTTAAGTCATTGAAAATCATAAAAGTAATAAAGAATCATAAAAAGTCATAAAAGGAAAAATTCGAGGTGGCGCGGTGGTGTGGCGGCGGTGTCCCCGCCGCTGCGGTCGCACGGGAGGGACCCTCCCGATCGCGACCGTTTGCGCAACGCGCAAACAGACATTTGGCAAAAATCCTTTTTTCCATTTGCAATCGCAAAAGCGGCCATATACATTAGTCAAGTATAAGAGTTTTCTGTACTTTGGGTTAATTTTCAACGCTTAACGGACAAAAAGGAATCACCACGATGAAAAGACTGCTGTCGCTGCTGTGTTTGCTAGGGATCATGTTCGCCTTACAGATGAAACTGCTCGCGGATCCGCCGCTGTACATGGTCGTGTACGATCTGGACAAGACGGAATGGAAGGTCCGCTACACGAACGACGATCCAGATCTGACGGACGACGCATGCCGCACGACGGAGCTGTGGCTACGGTACATCCCAGCGGGAAAATTCATGATGGGCTCCCCGGCGGACGAAATGGGCCGCGACAAAACCGAGACCCAGCACGAGGTGACGTTGACGCAGCCGTTCTACATCGGCGTGTTCGAATGCACGCAGAAACAATGGGAGCTGGTCAAGGGGGGCACCCCATCAAAATACAAGGGCGACTGCCGCCCCGTGGAGACGGTCTCCTACGACGACATTCGCGGCACTGGTGCAGAGGCCGGAGCGGGGTGGCCGAAATACGGCCACGCAGTCGATGAGACGTCCTTCATGGGTGTCCTACGGGCCGGAACGGGGCAGACGTTCGACCTGCCGACGGAGGCCCAGTGGGAGTACGCCTGCCGCGCGGGCACGACGCACGCTCTGAACTCGGACGAAGATCTGGAGAATGCAGCCAAAGACGCCGCCATGGGCGATGTCGGCCGGTATTATTACAACGAATCCGATGGCAAGGGAGGATACACATCTAATCACACGAAGGTCGGCAGCTACCGTCCGAACAACTGGGGGCTCTACGACATGCACGGCAACGTGTGGGAATGTTGCCTCGACTGGTGGGACGGCAGTCCGTACAACACATCGTCGGTAGAGGATCCGAAGGGGGACAGGTCGGGCACGGGCCGCGTGGTCCGCGGCGGCTCTTGGAACTACTACGCGCGCCTTTGCCGTTCGGCGATCCGCAGCATCTTCAACCCCTCGTACCCCAGCTACGTTATCGGGTTCCGCGTTCTCTGCCTGATGCCGGAGACATACCCAGAGGCATACTCCGTGACGGTCGTTGATGGCATGGCGAACAAGGCGAAGGCCTTCGAAGGCGAGACCGTCACGATCACGGCGGACGAGCCCGCCGCCGACGAAGAATTTGATAAATGGGTTGGCGACGGCGTCACGTTCGCGGACGCGACCGCCGAGCAAACGTCGTTTACCATGCCCGCCGCCGCCGTCACCGTGACGGCGACGTACAAGGCCAAGCCGGTCGCACCGCAGGAATACACGGTGACCGTCATCGACGGCGTCGCCGACAAGGCGACGGCCGCCAAGGGCGACGTCGTCACGATCACGGCGGACGACCGCTTCCCGTCACACAAGCTCCTCCGCTGGACGACGGCGACGAGCGGCGTGAAGTTCGCGGACAAGCTGTCGTCGGAGACGACGTTCGTCATGCCCGCGAAGGACGTGACGGTGAAGGCGACGTACCAGGTCCTGCCGAGATACACCGTGAAGGTGACGAACGGCACGGCGGACAAGGCGCAGGCCTACGCGGGCGAGACGGTCACGATCACGGCGGCGGAGCCGCCCGCGAACAAGCAGTTCTACAAATGGACGTGCACCGGCCTCACGTTTGAGAACGCGAACGTCGTGCAAACGACGTTCGTCATGCCGAAGAAGTCCGTCTGGGTGAAGGCGAATTACACGGCAAAGTAACGACGGCGTCCCGCCGTTGACGGATATGGCGGAATACGCGAAGCGGCCTAGCCTCATTCACAAGAGGCTAGGCCACAATTTTTAATGGGAGGGTCGCTCTCCAGAGCGACCGCCGCGCCATTGCGCGGCTTCCTAAAAACCTGTTTTCATGGAAACCTTATCAAAGATGATTGCGCCTTGCGCAATCGGTCGCACTGGAGTGCGACCCTCCCGACCGCGATTTGGGCAACGCGTAAACAGACATTGTTAAGCGGCGACGAATGTCGCCGCGGTCCCGCTGGAGCGGGACCCTCCCGACCGCCGCCGCTTCCGTCAGTAATCGACGCGCTCCTCCGCC
>JAFZAB010000131.1 GCA_017548425.1 Victivallales bacterium | reverse complement strand
GGGACGCCTGCGGGACATCCCAGCCCGCAGGCGAGACGCACCGCGGGACATCCTACGCCAGCATGCCTCTTGAATTTTTATTTTCGAAAATCCTCTCGCTACTATATTCGTCGAAAGCTCCGTTTGCCAGCAGCTTGCCGTACTGTTCGCTCCCGTCGTCGCCAAACTTCAACGAAATGTTTTCTGCCGAAACACCGCTGACTCTTACGGAATTATCGCCGTCTCTGTAGGTCAACGTTGATGCATCCCATTTCTCCAACGAGCCATCTTCAAACCACAGCGTCACCTTTCCATCTTCCAACTGCTCAACGGAATCATTGCCCCAGTCACCGCCGAAGGCGAAGATGTCATCGCCACCACCGCCATGCATGGAATCGTTGCCAGCTCCGCCGACAATGACATCATTGCCGGATGCGCCGACGATGCGATCATTGCCAGCGTCTCCAAAGAGCCAGTTATTGCCGGTGTTCGCCCAGATGATATCGTCTCCAAGACCGCCTCGAACAGTCATGCCGTTGCCAACATAATCGAAGCGCTGGCTAGTCAAATCAATGATGTCATTGCCGATACCCGCGCGGATTTCGTTGATTCGGGCGATACGCGCCTGCTGTTCCTCAAGCGTGCCAGGCAGCTCGGAATAGATGTCATCGACAAATAGGGCGTCGCCGTTGGCATCATCGGTGAGATAGAGCAGATTTCTGTCGGTCGAGCCATGGAACACGTCCGTTATCATGTTCTTGCCATCCAAGGGACTCGTTTCATCGGTGCCATTCCAGCCGTTAAGCAAACCTGTATGTTGTGCAAGATAGTTGCCATTCCACGTGTCGTATTTGTGGGCGAAGAACAAATCGAGTGCTCCGTCCTCATTGGACTGCACAAGTTGCGGCGTCTGGCCCTGTTCAGGAGCGACAATCTCCTCGCCATATTCCCAATCGTCCGATTCGGCCGCGCGCACACGCCATTGGTAGCTCGCCTGCGGGAGGCTGAAGGAATCAAGCGAAGTTCCAATCACTTGAATACGAACGAAATGTTCGAAAGCATCCGTCGAATATTCGACGACATAGGATTCCGCTCCGTCAACAGCTTTCCACGACAGCCCCATGGCGTTGCCTTCCAATTCAGTCGGTGTTCCGATGAAGGTAAGAGACTGGATTTCCGTCCATTCAGATGTCAAACCGACCACATCGACCGCCTGGATCTGGAAGTAATAGGTCATGCCACTGCGGCCTGGCAGTTGCAGTTGCGTATAGGTGGTGTAGCCGTAGTCGCTGAAATGCTCGCCGTCCGTGGACCAGCGGATGTTGAAGCCAGCGATGCCTGCGCCGACATCCTCCGCACTCATGTCAAGGGTGATCAAGCCCTCGCCGTCCATGGAAAGTGCCAGACTGGCTACGCCCGGCGCGTCCGCGTCAATGGTATTGAGCGTGGTCGGCGTGCTCATCGGTTCGTTGAAATCGAAATAAATGTCAGCGGTGTTGCGGATGGTCGTGCCAGTCTCTAGATTGGGCAGCGCGGCGATGGAATATACAATCTGCCCGTCGCCCCGTCCCGATTCGTCATTGGGATAAAGGAATCCCTTGTCGATGTCCTGAAGCATGATGCCAGTCTCCGGGTCCAGTGCGGTGAACACGGCCGAAATCTGCCTCGTTTCGCGGTCAAGCGCTATGGAGACATCAACTGTAACGGAAACGCCGTTGATTTCGACCACGACCTTTTCCGAATATGATGAGCGATTCCCGTCAACAGTGAAGAAATTTCCTGCCAGGTTGTATGAAAGGAGCGAGAATGTGTTGATGTCCAGATTGTCATCCAGCGTATCGAATATCCGGAGCCATCTGACTGGCGCGTCCGCCTTTTCAGGGTCGTTTTCAAAGCGGATAGTGTATGTCAAAGTTTGGTCGCCTGCAATGTAGCCGTTTTCCCCGGCACCTGGGCTGACCAGTTTGTCATTGGGGTCCATGGAGCCTGACACTGTGGAAAGTTTCAAATACAGGTTCTTGATTTGCTGGTCATTTGTTATGCCGCGTTCCATCATGAACTTAGTGAAGTTCACAATGTCCTTGACTTTTTGGGGATCCTTCTCAAGGGAGGCGTTGTAAAGCAATTCAGACATTTCCCACAAATCATGGTCGGCGAACTGGGCGCGCATGTTGTGTACGTCAGGAGTGTTTGTGAACCAAATGGTTTTGTATTCGATTCCTGATGACAACCGTTTGACGAAACCACCTGTTTGGTTGATCATGCCTTTGCCCGTCGGTGACGCCGTATTCGCGATGGTTGTGAATACGTCAATGAACGCATCACGGGAGAGTTTGCTCGACACCTGGGAATTGTTGTTGTAATATTCCTCAGCCCATGAGTTGAAGGTGTCACCATAGCTTTTGGCTTTCTTGTAGCCCTTTGCATAAGGCGAATAGGTTTTGTAGGCCTTGAACGCGTTCTCAACGGTCTTGTATGTGCTGATGGCGTCGTTTCCAGTCAGGTCAATGTATGCCAGGGCATTGTCGCGGCAGTATTGATACAAGTTGGGGCCAACTGCCGAACCCGCTGGGTCGGCGGAAAGCCAACGTCCAGTTACAGGATCGTAGTCGCGGGCCTTTATGGTATAGGTGCCTGAATCGTTGGTGAGGACTCCGTATGCGCCAAGATAGGTCAGCTCGTTTTTCACGGTGACCGTGCTGTCGATGATATTGCCCCATGCATCGTAGGAATAGCTGTTGACGGCATTTCCTGTTTCATCAAGCACGCTGATTACCGAGCCCAGGCGGTCCGTGACGAAGTAATAGGCATTGTCATTTTCATCGAGGAATCCTGCGATCTGTCCTCCGTCCCCAAGTACGTATGTGCGCTTCGTCCCGTCCGTCGATTCACTGGCGAACAGCATGCCATCCACGTCAATCGTGTATTTGACGGTTACGCCATTGCCGTATGTGACGTTGCTGCGGTTGCCGAACGCATCGTATTCCACGGTGCGCGTCGTGCCTGTGGAGAGTATGGTTTCGGTGAGGATGCGGTTGTCGGCGGTCCAAGTGTAGGCGCGCACACCGTCGCTGAGCAGGTTGCCGTTTGCATCGTAGGTGAAATCCACGTCTCCCGCCCGTACAATCCTGTTAAGTTCGTCATATTCAGTTTGGACTGAAGTTCCATTGATTGTCGTGGTCAGCCTGTTGCCTGCCAAGTCGTAGGTGTAGGCGCGGCTGTCGAGGACTTCATCAGGATTTGAATTGGCAGTGAATTGCTCGGACAGCAGGCGGTTGGCCGCATCGTAGGTGTAGTTCCAGACGCCGCCAGAAACAGTTTTGCTTGCGAGATTTCCAAATTCATCGAAAGAATACGATTCCGAGAAGCCGTTGGATGCGGAGATTCCAGTCAGAAGCAGGCTTGTATCGTATTGATAGAGCACCTCCGCCTGGTTTCCGAAAACCGTTTGTGTATTTTCGCCGAAGAAGCCGAAGTCGTTCTCAAGAGAGAAAGCCCCTGCGGTTACGGCGGCGATATCGCCATATTGTGTATATGCGAGTTCGATGTTCTGACCGTTGATCTGGACTGCCGTAACATTGTTTTCCGTCTGGTCGTATTCAAAGGAGACGCGCCTTCCGTCGGCCCAGTTCAAACTGGAAAGCGCATTGCCAGGCGTATAGGCGATGCTTATGTCTCCGGCAGAGACAAGTCTTCCCGCGTTATCGTATGCGTATTCGTAAACCCGCCCGTCGGAAAGGCTTTGCCTGCACAGGCTGCCGTATTCGTCAAGGGAATAGTTTATGGTTGCGCCGCCGCGCGTCGTCCACGTTTCCAGATTACCCGAGGCATCGTAAGTGAAAGCTTCGCGTGTACCGTCTGCAAACTCGATGGACGCCACCTTGTTGAACTCGTTCCATGCATAGCTGACGCCGTTTCCATTTGCGTCCCTGATGATTGCAGGGCGATTGAAACTGTCGTAAATGTAGGAGTTTCCTCCCAGGCCGTTTGGCAGTTCAAAGCCTGTAAGGTTTCCTGCCCCGTCGTACTGGATTGTGCTTGTACGGTTTCCAATCGTCACAGAAACAGGTGCGTCCAGTTCATTGCAGCGCACCACGATGAGGTTGCCTGCGGAGTTGGTATAGGAAACCGTATTCTCATTATAGTTGTAGTCAAATGAGACGGTCGCCCCGTTGGAATATGCCATGGCGGTGACATTGCGGCGATTGTCGTATGAGAGGGAAATTGTGTTTCCACGCTCGTCGCGTATTTGCGCCAGATCGCCCTGTTCATTGTAGGAATATCTTTCTTCCTCGCCAGTAGGAGCCACGTAGAGGCGTATGCGGTTCATGTCGTCATAGAAGGCGTATGTGGTTCCATGTACGTTGTCGCCTGCTGAAAGCATGTTTCCCTGCGCATCGTAGGAATAGTTCCAGACAAGACCCGTTCCGCCGTCCATGACGCGGATGAGTCGCCCTGCATCATCGTATAGATAGCTTGAGGTGTTTCCGCGGGAATCCTCGATTACGACAGTCCCGTCTGCCTCGTATGCGATTGAGAGTTCCTTGCCGTCGAGGGAAACCGCATTGAGCAGTCTTGTTTCCTGGTCATAGCCGTATGTTCCAACTGTGCCCTGCGAGTTCTGCATTGACAGAAGCGCATGTGTGTCGTCGTAGGTGTAGTTGATGGAGACGCCTGAAGAATCCTCCGTGGCAATCAAATCGCCCTGTGCGCTGTACTCGAAAGTTGCCCAAGACCCGTCTGAGCCATCGATTCGTGCGATATATCCCGCGTCATTGCGGGTGAGCATGATTTTTGCCCCGTTTGAGCCGGAAAGGCCTGTAAGCAATCCATTCGCATACGTGCATGAAATGGTGTTGCCTGCGCTGTCTGCGACGGAGAGCAGCACTCCCGTGTTTGAGAAAGTGTAAGCGGTGCCGTCCCTTTCGGTCAGTATATACTTGCCGTAATATGCCTTCAAAGTGGAGCCGTCGCCATCATTGTTCCTCAGCAATCCGTCAAAGCCCTTCTTGTATGTCCTTGCCGAGCCACCGAAATATGCGGTGATGTCGCCCGTTGATTCGATTGAAAGGCTGGCATCCCAGTTGCAGGTCCAATTGTATCCAAAAGAACCTGCCTCATAGCGCGAGACCAGGTCGCTGCGGCAGTTGCGTTCCACGCTTAGCGCAAGTTTGCCCACTGACAGGTCGGTGCTGCTTTTTTCCGATGCCAGGATGCGCAGTGGCGAATTGTATCCAATGGCGCGCAGTGTTTCAAGGGCAATGGTGTTTGGCTCTTGAATGCCTGCATTTGACATGGCGACGAGATTCCGATTGCTTACCCTTACATAGTCGCCAAATGTTGCGCCGATTGACTTGGCCATAGCGCTTGCAAGATATTCTTTCAGCGCGGGGTCCATGTCCCCGTCTTCAAAGATGGCGTTCCAATCAATTGGCGTGGTGTCTTCTGGCGTGATGACAGCGTAGGACCATTGTATGGAGGGGTAGGACATATCCCATGGCTGCACCCAGCCTGTGTAATATACATCGCATTGAACAGATTCCCCTGCCGAAAAACGCCCTGCCTGTGTTCCAGATGCAGAGAAAACCACCGCATGCGAGAAGCCTTCCGGCATTGTGGAAGTCCAGAATCCGTAATTGACTTTTGTCTTGTCGGTGGTGAGAATGCCGCCTGCCGAGAGCGTGGAGCCGCCGTTGCTGTCTGGAACGGCAATGTACGGCACCACCACAATCAAGGGGCTGTCGGTGTCACCTTGTCCAGATGCGGTCACAGTGACTGGAATTGTGGAAATCATGTGGTAGCCAATCCGTGCAGGCGCGTCAATGGAGACGGATATCTGCACATCGGATTTTTGCGTGATGGTGAGGGCATCCTCGAGTTCAGCGTGCTCGCCGTTCGCATCGGCGGAAATGGCGTATGTTCCCGCTGGAAGCGTGTTTGCCTCGAAAAGCAAGGCGACCTTGTTGGAGTTGATGAATGTAACTTCATTGGGTGTGTATGTGTTTCCGTTTGCATCCTTCAGCGTGACGGTCATGTCTGGCGTGAAATCCACACCTGTCACAACAATGGTGGAATCCGTGTCGTTGCTGCGCTCACCCAGCACCTTTGTAATGCTCAATGGAACGTCACTTACGTTTAGCGTGCCAGATGTGGTGCCGGCCGTTGACGTGTGAATCATGATGTATGCAGTGCGCTGAACCGAGGTGGCTGGTAGTGTCAGGCTCAGCGAGTCATTTCTAGTTCCTTGCAGGAAATAGTCGTTTCTATTGAATGTCGGCATTTCATCGTATGAAACGTACATTTCAGCGATGGAAGCCACCATCTGGCTGTTATTGAAGTTCCAGTTCAAATTCAATGTGGAGTTTGCGTCCTGCGTAACTTTGTAGTAGAAGAAAGATTCGCTCTCACACTGGCAGAGCCCCGCCTCACCTGCATGAAGTTCCTGCGTCGACAAGGTGATTTTCCGTGCGGCTATGCTTCGTGGCGTGCCACCCGAGCCCAATTCAAATTGGTCGTCAGGACGAACCAGCAGATAATAATTGCCTTCACTTGCATTGACCATGACTGGCAGCGTGCTTGAAATGGTCTGCCCCGCTTCCAATCCAGCATGGCGAAGAGTGCCGATGCGAGTGTCGTTTATGTCCCATTTGTCATCCACAGACAGGTAGATGCCGTCGCTCCACTCGGAGGCAAATGCCGCCCCCTCTGCATTGGATGTCTCCCAGGTCACATCAATGCTCTGTCCTGAGAATGCCTGTGAAGGAGACGAGGTAATTTCCGCCTCCAAATTTACCGTGTTGATTTCAAACTCGCTCTGCCAGGCTGCATTCAGGGCATTGCCTGCGAAATCCGCCGCCGTCTCATTCACGTGTACCGTGTATTTTCCAGTAGCGGTCAGTGGCTGCAGATGGATTTTTGCTATGCTTGAGGTGAGAAGTTCCGCTGAAACAGGCTTGATGCTATCGTCGTTTGGCCCGACGATGGTGACTGCATCCACCAGCGTCGCCGGATCGATGTTCCCCGTGAAAGTCACAATCATTTCCGTCAGCCCAGTGTTTCCTGGATTGCAGACGCCTTTCAGGCTGACGTCCGCCACAGAGCATCCTGAATTGTCTATGATGACGTCACGGCCTTCCCTGTCCGAGGCGGGAAGCGTGTTTCCGGACAAGTCTTTTATCCCTTCGCCCAGGCGGATGCTCCAGTTCCGTTTTGAATCAAAGACCGAGGCGTTCACAGTCAATACCGAACCTTCCAGGGACCAGTCGTTCGCCGTGAGTTGAAGCGTCCTGCCAGTGGCGTTCTCCTCGATGAATATGTTTCCTTCCAATGTGGCGGTTTCAGGCGCCCGCGAGAAGACAAGTTCCAAGTCCTTTCCATTTGGCAGGTATGATGAATTCAGATTGTCTCCCATCAGGTAGAATTTACCAGGTGCAATGTCAAGCACGTCGTTTATGACCACATTGCTGCCAAGATTCCATTTGCTTCTGATTTCCTCCACGTCGGAGAGCCCGTTCCAATAGTTTCCAGACAGGTCAATCGCATTGTTCCCAGAGAACTGGAGCGTAGCATTTGTAAAGTCATTGCCTGTCAGCGTCGCGTTCTGGGTGTTTTTCAGATTCAGGGTGTAGAAACCGCAAAGACCGCTCAGCGTCAAAGCGCCTCCATTGTTGACAATGTTGGTGTTTTCAGTGAATTTGGCATCGTTGAGAGACAGGCTTCCTCCGTTCTGCACGGCAATTGTTCCGCCCTTGCCACTGAGGTCGGAAATGACTGCGCTTCCGCTAAGCGACAGCGTCGCCCCGTCCAGAACAAGTTGCTCCAGCAGGATATTTGATGTGGAGTTGAAATCAAGATACCCTGAAATGCTCATGTTTGACCCAGACAAGCGCGAATCATTGAAATAGAGGCCGTATTCGCCACCGTCCAGGACACCGCCTGAATTGTCCATTTCCACCTGCGTGAATTTGATGCGGGTGCTTTTCGCTTCTATGGTTCCCTTGTTCGACAATGCCAGTTTCCTGTCCGTCTGCCCGGTGACATACAATGTCCTTCCATCGGAAATGATGCTTCCATTGTTAACAATGTCCGCATAGAAGCGTGGATCGTTGCCGCCGTATGCCACAGATGTCTTGAGCGTCAGGTTCTTCCCTATTGTGAATGTCCCCGATGTATAAGCGTTGTCGCCCAGGCTGCAATTACTCAGGAATGAAAGTGTTCCGCTTCCCTGCAGTTCTGTGTTTGTCCCCTCTGCCACCAGTGTGCCGTCTGAAGCCTGCACCGTCCCTTCCACGGTGAATGTGTCTTTTAGTGTCAAGACGTTTCCCACATTCATGATTCCCTCGGCGTCCACTGTGACGCCAGTCATCCACGTCGCTCCAGTCACATTCAGATACTCGCCAGTCAGTATGCCGTCTGTGATTTGCGTGCCTGTGCCGAAATTCATATTCGCGCCTGAGGCATTCAGCCTGGCCTCGCTTGTGTTGGCAAGCCTGACATTGGCAAGGTTCATCTGTGACGAGCGGGTCTCAAGCAGATTGCTGTTGTCCAGTTCCAGAAGATTTTCAGAGGACTGCCCAGTTATATACAATGTTCTCCCGTCGGAAAGGATGCTTCCTTTGTTCACGATGTCCGCATAGAAGCGTGGATCGTTGCCGCCGTATGCCACAGATGTCTTGAGCGTCAGGTTCTCCCCTATGGTGAATGCCCCTGATGTGTAATTCGTGTCGCCCAGACTGCTGTTTTTCAGGAAAACGACTGTTCCCATGCCTTCTATCTTGCTTGCCTGTTCCGTATTGGAATTAAGTAGCTGCGCCTCTGAAACTTCCATTTTTCCATTCAAGGTTATCGTGTCTTCCACGGAAAGGTCGCCATTCGCCACGGAAACCTTGGATGAGCCAGTGATTGTCACTGTGGAAATGCTGTTGCTGCTGGAAAAACGGATGGTGTTCCCCGTCAGAAGACCGCCGTTTACCGTGCTGTTCTTGATTTCAATCGTGTCGCGCTGCCCCTGCACAATGCCACGGGTGTTGTCAAGCGCCACGTTTGATAATCTCAAGGTGGAGGGGCTTAGCCCGATGCTTATCAATCCGTTGTTTTCAAGCCTAAGACGGTTATTTTCTGATTGTCCCCTGACATTCAGGTTTCTTCCATCGGAAAGGATGGTCCCGTTGTTCACGATATCCGCGTAGAACACGGCATCGTTCCCGCCGTATGCCACTTTTGACTTGAGCGTCAGGTTCTCACCGATTGTGAATGCACCCGAGGCATAGCTGCTGTCGCCCAGGCTACTGCTGTTCAGGAATGTAATGGTTCCGCTCCCACCAAGTTCGGCTGCCCCTGATGCCACCAGGGAGCCATTGGAGGCCTGCACCGTCCCGTTCACGGTGAAACTGTCCTTCAGAGTCAGGACGCTTCCGACTGCCATGGTTCCTTCCGCGTCCACAGTCACGCCGCTCATCCGCGTGGCGCCGCTGACATATAGATATTCGCCTGTCAGTATGCCGTTTGTGACTTGCGTGCCTTCGCCGAAATACAGATTCTCGCCCGAAGCATTCAGCCTGGCGTCAACCGCGTTGTCCAACTTCACGTTGGCAAGCTTCATCGTGGAGGAACGTGTCTCAATCAGATTGTTGTTCTTCAATTCAAGAAGGTTTTCCGAGGATTGCCCAGTGACATTCAGGTTCCTTCCATTGGAAATGATGCTTCCGTTGTTCACGATGTCCGCATAGAACTTGGCATCGAGCCCGCCGTATGCCACACCTGTCTTGAGCGTCAGGTTCTCGCCGATTGTGAATGCACCCGATTCATAATTGCTGTCGCCCAGGCTGCTGTTGCTCAGGAATGTAATGGTTCCGCTTCCACCAAGTTCGGCTGTCCCTGCTGCGACCAGCGAGCCATCGGAGGCCTGCACAGTCCCGTTCACGGTGAAACTGTCCTTCAGCGTCAGGACGCTTCCGACTGCCATGGCCCCGTCCGCGTCCACGGTCACGCCGCTCATCTGCGTGGTCCCGCTGACATTCAGATATGCGCCTGTCAATATGCCGTTTGTGACTTGCGTGCCTTCGCCGAAATACAGATTCGCGCCTGAGGCATTCAGCCTTGCGCTAGCCGTATTGTCTAGTTTGACGTAGGAAAGTTTTATCGTGGATTCACCCGCCTCGATCAGGTTGTGGTTCTTCAATTCCAGAAGCCCATCGGCCTGGCCAGTTACATTCAGGTTTCTTCCAACGGAAATGATGCTTCCGTTGTTCACGATGTCAGCATAGAAGACGGTGTCGCGCCCGCCGTATGCCACCGCTGTCACAAGCGTAAGACCTTCTCCTATGGTGAATTTATCTGTGGATTCTATGTTGGCGCCCAGGCTGCAGTTGTTCAGAAATACAATAGTTCCAGTTCCTTCCAGCATGGCGTTTTCAGTGCCATCGGCAATGAGTGTCCCGTCACCGAACCAGGCGCTTCCTGTGACGGTCATGGAATTCGTTTTTGTGGTGCCCTGTACGTATAGTTCGCCCGCAATGTCAATGTTCGTTGATTTCAATTCTGCATAAACACGGAATTCGGCGCCATCCTCGACGGAAAGGGATTCCAGAGCGACAGCCTTGTCCGCATAGATGTATTCATAGCCGTAGGAGGAATAGTTGTTTGCGATGATGGCGTCGTCACCTGCGAAAATTGTCGGCGCGTCAACATCCATATTTATCTCGCTAATGACAATATTGCCCCAGTTGTCCATCCTATATCTCCACTTGTAATATAGGTGGTCATTTTCATCGTAGGTCCAGTAATCGAAGCCGCCAGTCCAGTAGAAATCGTTTCTTCCTGTTACATCAATAACGTGCGATTGGCCTCCTGCTGTGTATTCATTGTAGTAGCGGTAAATCTCAAATGTTGACATGATATGTAAGCCTCTACTTTGGTGTCATTGAGTTTCGAAACCAAGTTCAAAACTGCCTGACAGTGCTGGTTACTCTAAAACCATACAAATCGGATTCAGTTTTTCAGTGGGTCGGTCACTTGAAAATGGGGCGTTTTGTTTTGGGGGCCGTGCCTCTAGTCTGCTCGATGCTTTCAGCGACGGATTTCTCCAGATGGACGTTGCGGGCAGACACCACGCTGCCTTCCTCTAACCAAGAGCATTTTTGTGCTCAATCCACACTTTTTTCAGAAAAAAATCGCGATTCCTTCTTCCGCCGCCCCTGTTTTTCTTTAATGAGTATTTTAATCTGAAATTATCATCGTATTCACCTAAGATCAACTTTTTTCATGTACTTTCCCCATGGTAGCCACCATTAGAGATGTATCATAAACTGATTTTATGTGTAAAGAATAATACTATTTTTTCTCTTTTTCAAGCCAATTTTCAATAATATAATGATTTATATAGAAATCAGCCTTTTTTTAATCATTTTTCATGTAACATTCGGGTGAATGTCTCATTGTTTGGTTCTATTCGGGCAGATGCGAATGCTTGCGCATCTGCCCGACGGCGGGACGCTGTGTTACTTGGCATTCTCGTTCTTCTTCAGCACGCCAGCCTCGACGAGCTTGTTGATGAGCTGCTGCATGGAATCGAAAGCCGCGAGGAAGCCCTGCGGCGGCATGATGACGCGGACATTGGCCTCCGGAACGGGCTCCTTGCCTTCCGGCTGCGGTTGAAGCGTGACGAAGTCGAAGCGGACCATGCCGCCTGCGAAATGGATCTGACCGATGCCGTCCGCGAAAATTTCTTTCTTGTCTGCCATTATCGTTTCTCCTGTGATTTTTTTGGAAACACCATGCAAAGTAGGCGTTTCAAAACATGAAACGCCTACTTTGGCTTCATGATGATTCCTAGTTGTTGGTGGTTGCTCTGTCCCTTATGGGCAGAACGACATGAAAAACATTATATTAAGCCTTACATGGGGCATTTGCAATCATGGAAATGAAAATTTTCAAACCGGGAGGGTCGCACTCCAGTGTGGCCGATTACACAAACACCCCATCATCAAAAACATGGGGCTGTTGCAAGAACTCACGAAGAGGAAGCAACAGCCCCGCGATGGAAAGAGCTCAGACTACTTCAGGAATTTGTCGTAGTCGCTGCACAGCAGGCGATAAGGGGCTTCGTCCTCTTCAATGCTCGGGAAGCGCTTCGGAGCCTCCAGGAAGATGTTGTCGTTGTGGTCGTCGTTTACGACGGACACTTCGCCAACCATTACCAGACCCGTTCCTTCAACGCCCCAGAATTCATGAAAGACGCCCTGCGTCAACGTCACGCTTTCGCCGTTGCCGATGTCGAAGACTTCGCCAGCGGGAATGACGTATTTCACACCATCGCGATAAATGGTCACGGGCGTATCCGCTAACTTGTTGTCAGGCGTGCTGTTATAGAGGCGGAAGGCCAGACGGCCGCCGCCGCGGTTGATGATGTCTTCCATCTTGAAGCGATGGTAGTGGAACGGCGTCACCTGTTTTTCACGAACAATCATGATCTTTTCCGCGTAGGGTTTCGGATATTTCTCACTGTGCTGCACGCCATTACGAATCGTGAACAGGAAGAGACCGATTTTCATGTAGTCTTCAAAACCGAAATCCGTCACATCCCAGCCGAGACCGCAGTCGATGATGGATTCGATGTCGCCTTTCGCCTTATGTTCTTTCCACTGCTCCAACGTCCAAGCGGCATATGGCGGCAGTTTGAATTTGTTGGCAGCCAGAAATGCTTCCGCTTCACGAATATACTGGTTGATTTCCGAACGTTTCATTCTTTTCGCTCCGTTGCTTTATTCTATTTACCTATTTGTCCTCTACTTTCACATGGAACTCGGCGGAAATATCCTTTGCGGATGACAACGTGACGCGCAGGACGCCGTCGTGATCGACTTTCAGCGCCATCTCCGCATCTTTCACGCTAACCTTCTGCAACGCAAAGTTATCGGAAAGCAGGAACGCCAACTGCGTCGGATGGCCACCGACCAATTTGACGCGGCCTGTCAATTCCTTCTTCTTCGCATCCCATGACAAATCCTCCAGATCGACAGCGCCTTGCGTCAGATGACGATCCGACGACAGGAACTGCGGCCTGGCCTGCTCTTCATGGACCGCCAGCAGCCGCACGGCGTGCGGCGGAATGGTCATGCTGAATTCCTCTTCGTAAATGTCTTGGAATTCGTCGGTCCAGAATTCATAGATCGCATAGAATTTGCTTGCATCCAGACCAAGCTCTTCAAATTTGAAGCCGACTTCTTTCTCTTCGTCGCTCCAGTTGAACAGCGCGACGACGTCCCATTCGCCGAACGGACGCTTCACCTTCAAATCCCACACGGGAGCCATTTCGAACACAGGATACATGTTCATCGGATGGACATCGCAGACCGGCAAGGCCTGCTGCAACATCCGCATCCGCTCCGGAGCCAATTCCGCCAATTTGTCTCCCGCGAACATCATCTGGCCTGGCAGCGCGACGACCGTCGCCGTCACACGCGCCTCTTCCAGCGGATGATAGTCGCCGACCAACAGCGTATCCGGATCCATGTAGAAGACGATGTTATGGACGAACAATTGGTTCAACGTCGCTCTTGCCTGGCTCATGATGTTGTTCCAGTTGGAATTCGTGTTCGGCGCGACAATGTCGCCGCCGATTCGCGACGCATCCGCGAGCCCTGCCTCCGGCCCTGTGTAATGGCCTTGGCAGGCCAAAAAGACACGCATCGGGCCGATGCCTTCGCGGAAAGCGTTCACACAGCGTTCGAACGGATTCGGGCAGTTCGGATTCTTGAACCGCGCACGAACTTCCGGCCGTTCAAAGAAGTGCGCGCAGTAGCCTGGCCCGCGGCCGGACATGCCGTCGATCTTGAAGAATTCATAGCCCCACTCCTGCGCCATCTTGCGATGGATGTCACGCAGATAGGCGATGACTTCGTCATTGGACGGATCAATCGTATAGACGCCGTTCCACGTGTGCAACGGCTGGCCGTCCTCTCCATGGAGGAACCAATCTTTATGCGCTTCGTAGAACTCTTGGCTGCCTGTTCCGAACGGCGCCGTCCAGATGCCCGGCTTGAAACCGATCTCGCGGATATCGTCCGCCAGTTTCGCCATGCCTTCCGGGAACTGCGTCTTATGCGCCTTCAGACTCAAATTGTCGAATTTCGAAACAGGCAGTTTGTCCGAATCGCCCTGCCATGATTCAATCGACCAATATTCCATGCCAAACGGCTTCAACTCTTTAGCGCCAATCCGCGCTTCCGCCAGATTCTCCGCCGCACCCGCTTGGTCAAAATAGACGTTCCACGACATCCAGCCCGTCGGCGGAGACGGACAACGCTTGCGGTCGATCGGCTGGTAGTACGGAACATAGCGGTCTTTATAATAATGATCAGACAAATCGATGACGAGCCCCGCGTTCGCGGCGCGCGTCAACGGCAGTTCGCCGCTGATGGCGAATTCGCCGTCGTTCACTGTTTTCAACGTCAGTTTGTCCGCGCCTGAAAACGCGAGGCAACGGTCGTTCTCACGGTCGAACAACGCGTCGTTCGACAGACTATCCGTCGCTCCGCTGCCCATCTGCACGACATGGATTTTTTCCGGAGCCGACACGCGGCACGCAAACGCGCCGCGCATGAAAACCGTGCCCGAAAACGACACCACGCCCGCGTAGAATTGCGCTGTGCGGTGAATCGCACGGACTTCCAGACGACCGCCGTCCGCCGAAAACGTCAGATAGCCCTGCACGCTATTGTCCGGAGCGACCAATGCCAACCGCCCTGTCGCGGCGTCCATCGGTTCTTTCACACTCCATGACTGATCGCCGACCGACATCGAGAGGCCAAGCGACACGTCAATCGACGCGTCCTGACGTCGCAACGACAGACGCGATTTGCTCTCTTCATATCCGACGGACCAATTACCAAATGTTCTTTCAAATGCCATTTTCTTAAACCTTTCTTCTTTTTCCGCGCTTGCGGAATGCTGTAATGTAAAAAAACAAAACAAGAAAACTTGACAAATCAAAAAATGCCTATATTGTCTTGTTTTGTCATGTTTATCCAGTTTTGTCATGTTTTGTCTTATTGAATACACATCCATCAACTAGGAGCGAGGCCATGATTTTAACTCTCAAAGAATTGGCGGAACATCTGAAGGTCAATGAGCGCACGATTCTCCGCATGCGCGAGAACGGCCAGATCGAAGGCGTGAAAATCGGAGGACAGTGGCGTTTCAACGGCAGCCAGATCGACCGCATGTTGTTCCCGTCCGCATCTCCGTCGGACGATCACATCGTCATCCCCCAGTCCCCTGTCGGCATCCCGTTGAGCCGTACGATGGACGAATCGCGCGTCATCATGAATCTCCACGGTGAAACCGTCGAAGATGTCATTGAAGAACTGACGAATCCGAGAATCTTCAGCAATCTGGTGCTCGACATCCGTGATCTGCAGGAGAAATGCCTCGCCCGTGAGCGCATTCTCAGCACCGCCGTCGGCAACGGCATCGCCGTTCCGCATCCCCGTGATCCGATTCCGACCCTTCAGATGCCCGGTTGCATCGTCTATGGCTACTCGAAGAAAGGCGTTGATTTCAAAGCCCCGGACGGCAAACCCGTCCATTTCTTCTTCCTTCTCTGCAGCCAGAACATCGAGCTCCATCTCCACATGATGCGTTATCTGGCGTCCATCCTCCGCAATCCTCAATTCATTGAGGCTTGCCAAAAGGCCGCGAAGCCTGGCGACATCATCAAGGCCGTCATAGAGCAGGAAACTGTCAATTTCCTCCATGCTGACGCGGAAGAGGATTTCGAACAGTAATCACAACCGCCATATAATCCCAAAAGCTGCGGAAAAACGTCTGGTTTTTCCGCAGCTTTTTTTTCATAAACCATTACAAAGAGCCGACGATGAGGCAAGCCTCATCGTCACTTGTGCTTTTTGCCGCCATTATTGTTGTTATTGTTATTGTTACCGTCCTGCTTCTGCGGCGTGGACGCCAAAGGCGTCACGTCATCCGGCGGCAGAGGCGGAACAATCAATTCCTGCTGCTGCGGAGCGGCGGCTTCCTGTTGCGCGCCTTCCGCAGGCGCGCCTTGAAGCAATTCCTCCGCTTTGCGGAATTCTTCCACATCCACGCTGATGCCTTTGATGGCATCGCCCAAACCCAGATCATTCTTGAATGAACGGGCCAGACGGTCGCAAACTTTTCCGCGAATGTCAGAGAGTTTAACGCCTTCGGAAGCAATCACATGCAACCGCAACGTCTTGGACGCGCCGCCGCTGATTTCGATTCCTTTCAAAGCCAACGCGCTGAATTCGCGATCCAACAGCAACCGGACATGCGTGCGAATCGCCTTGTACGTCAAGACAAGCTCGCCGCCATCCGCCTGTGTGACACGCAACACCTTGTTCTTACGCCGCATACGACGCGAGAACTCGATGATCCAGCAAATCAGCAGCACAATGAACGAACAAGCGACACCCGTCAGAAATCCCAACGTGCGGACGCTTGCCCACACTTCATGCCAGCTAGGCAACTGCGCAACGGCTAATGGGGCCATCATTCATCGTCTCCTTCGGGCTTCGGCTCTTCAGGCGCCTTCTCCTCTTTGGGAGGCTCCTGTTCCTTCGCCTTGGCCGCTTTCTTTTCCTTAACTTCGTCCCAATCGTCCAAATCCACCACGTTCACATTCACCTTCGCGACAGGATATCCCGTCAACGTCTCGACCTTCTCTTTGATGGTCTCCTGAATGTTCTGGCAGACTTCCGGAATGCACACGCCGAACCGCAAAATCAGCGTCAGCGTGATAATCGCGCCGCTCTCCTGCAAATCCAATTCGATGCTACGGTCGATCGGGCGTTTGCTCAAGACATCGAACAAACCGTCCAGCATGCCTTGCTGCTGGAAACGGACGACGCCCGGAACCTCCAACGTGTACTTTTTCACAACCGCGCTGATGACGCCGTTCGATATCTGCACGATACCACGATCCGTATCGCTTGCGACATTGATGTCAACCGGTGCGTTATCAACTGGAGCCGCAACGGGTTCGACTTCAATCACTTCTTTTTCGTTTTCCTTCTTTTCGGCCATTTCTGCGCCTCCGTCTGGTTTCTATCGTCTCTTCTTCCGGCCACGCCGTCAAGAACGGCGAATCCGATGGTTTTCGTTATTATATAAAGTTTATGGCAACTTTTCTATTTGTCAAACAACACGGAAAAAATATCATTGACGGCGAAGACGTTTGCTCGCCTCATCCAACGTCCGACGTTCCGCCTCCGTCAGACTTTCAAAACCGTCACGTGACATTTTTTCCAATACACGATCCACCTCTTCGCTTGTGGGGCCGCCGTCGTATTTCGGAAAATCCATGTCCGGCCCATGACGGCGAGAACGTTTCCCGAATTTTCCAAAAAATGACTTAAGCCATTCCAAGACAGAGAATTGCTGTCCACGGCGAAGACGTCTCATGTAGATGAACGCCCCCAGCATGCCGCCCAGATGGGCCAGATGGGCCACGTTGCTGTTTTTGTCTAACGCCATCACGACTTCCAGCACCGCATACACCCAAATGAACGTCTTCATTTTCAAGGAGATAGGCGGGAAGAGCAACGAGATGACGGAATTTGGAAACGCCATCGCGGCCGCCGCCATCACGCCGAACAGCGCGCCGCTCGCGCCGACGCAACCGCCGTAAACGCTTACCAGACGGTACTCTGGATGTTCGCTCAACACCGCATCCAAATGCGAAATGCTTTTGTACAGATAGCGCCCCATGGCGCCATTATCCTGGACAATGACCGCCATGCCGCCGCCCCACCAGTTCGCAAGCAGCCAGATGAGAGCTCCCACCACGCCACTGAACAGGTAGAGTTGCAAAAAGCGCCGCTGTCCAAGAAGCTGTTCCACGCCCTGTCCGAAGAGCCACAGGCCGTACATGTTGAACAACAAATGCATAAAGCCGCCGTGGGCGAACTGGTAGCTGAACAACCGCCAAAGCTGAAGATGGCTAATATACCATGGATGCAGCAACAGCAAATCCGTCAAGGCATGGTTCGACAGCGCATCCAGCAAAAACACCGCCACATTGGCGAGTATCAACGCTTTCACCATCGAGCCGTTTGGATTCAGCCAGCCCAGAGGCCCGCGTTCCTCCCGCGACCGCATATAGTCTCTGTCATATATAGGGCTCATGTACCATTATCCTTCAATTCAATTTTCTATTTTCGCAAAGATTTTACTCTCTCTTCTATCTGTTGCGCGAAGCGTTTTCAGACCGCCGCAGCCGCCGAACAGACGGAAGCCATCCCAATACTTATTATAATATAATCCCCTTTTCGGCAAAAACTTGATTTCTGCCGCCGCTCTGTTAATGTATTTCACGGTAACGTTACAAAAACAAAAGCTTTTAAATCCCTTGTATGTCCTTTTACGGCTATTTTCATTTGGGCCATCCGGCCTTCGAGTTCAGCGAGCCATCCATGACGGCGGTCGCCAACTTCTTGCATGGTGACGGTTGGAGCCTTGCGGGAGATTCCGTCAGCTCGACGGAATCCGCCGTTTGCGCCTTTCACGGCGGTTTGTCCAACCGCCGTGATCTCTGCGAGACGTTCGGCCTTCCGCCCGAAACAACCGCTCCCGAACTTATCCTGTATATTTATAATCAAAAAGATGCGGATTTTCAGCATCTTCGCGGCGCCTTCTCCTTCGCCATTCTTGACAAGTCGCGCCGCAAACTCCTTCTCGTACGAGACCAGCTCGGACGTGAACTCATCTTCCACGCCGCCCTCCCCAACGGCACGCATGTCTTCTCCACATCGTTGAACGATCTCCGACGCCTCCCCGGCTTTTCTCCGCAGATCTCTCTTAAGGCTTTATTTGACTATCTTTCTCTCGGATATGTTCCCTCGCCGCATACGATTTTCCGTTGCGTGTCCAAAGTCTCTCCAGGCCACTGTGTTGCAATTACGGAAAACGCTTGCGAAGACACCGCATGGTGGAAGCCGCGTTTCATTCCAAAACAGAAAATCAATTACCACGACGCCGTCGCCGAAGCCTGGCGGCTTCTGGACATCGCCGTCAAACGCTGTCTGGACAACCATCCGCGGGCGGATATCCTCCTTTCCGGCGGCATCGATTCCAATCTTGTGATGGCACTCGCTTCGACGTCCGACGGCTTCGGCGGACACGCCTTCACCGTTGGTTTCGACGATCCCAAATACGATGAACGAAGCCTCGCCGCCATCTCCGCGAAAAAATTCAATGTCGCCCATGAACTGATGCAAGTCATGCCGAATGCATGGAATGAACTCTCTGCCGCGCAACGACTTAACGGCGAACCATTTGGCGATTCGTCGCTGATTCCGACGCTTTGCGCCATGCGTCTCGCCAAACAGCATGGAGCCGCCGCCATCCTGACAGGCAGCGGCGGCGATGAAATATTCGGCGGCTACCGTCGCTATCAGGCCATGGCCGTCCGCCATGCCTGGAGATGGCTTCCCAATTTCATCATCAAACCCGCCACATCGTTGATTCTCAAGATATTAGGTGAACCGGAAGACGCACGGGCCCGTTTTGCGACACTCAGCCGCTTCGCGGCTTTTTGGCGGCAAGCCCCCCTGCCCGGATACGCGGCCTTCCAAGAAGTCTTTTCAGAGGATTTGAAACAGACCATCTGCCAAGATTGGACGAAAAATGCCGCGACGCCCTATCTAAATGATTGGGCGGAAATGATTACCAAAATGGATGTCGATGATTTCGTCGAGCAGTTCAACGCTTTGGACATGGTGTCTTATCTGCCGGACGACGGTTGCCGCAAGGAAGCTCTCGCCGCCGAAATGGCAGGCCTCGCAGGAGACTGCCCCGTCATGGACATGGATCTTGTCGAATTCGGTCTGTCGTTGCCGCGAAAACTCCGCGTGACATCCCGCCAGAGAAAACGCGTCTTCCATGGAATCGCGTCCTATCTGCTTCCGCCAGAGCTTCTCAAACAAACGAAACGCGGCTTTGGCATGCCTGTATCATCTTGGTTTAGAACAGAATGCAAAGACAAACTACTGGATTTGGCATCTTCTGTCAAATCATGGGATCGTTACGGTTGGTTCAAGCCAGAGGCCATTGAACAACTCTGCAACGACCATCTCGGCGGACGCCGCGACAACGGCGCCCGTCTCTGGATTCTGCTCTGTCTCAAGACGTGGCTCGAACAGCTCTGATTACCGCAAATGGCCGTTGCCGATGGCCACCCATTTGTAGGAACACAGTTCGTTCGGACCGACAGGACCACGCGCATGCAGTTTGTCAGTGCTGATACCGACAACTGCGCCCATGCCGTAATCGCCTCCGCCAGAAAGTCTTGTGGAAGCATTGACGAGAACGGAAGCCGAATCGACGCGCGCCACGAAAGCCTGTGATTCCTGCAAATTGTTCGTGATGATGCCGTCCGTATGGCCCGAACCATGCGCCGCGATATGCGCCACGGCTTCGTCCAATCCATCGACAACACGGATGGAAATGATCGGCGCGAGATATTCGGTATCCCAGTCATCTTCCGTTGCCGCAACGACTTCCGGCAAAATTTTGCGTGTCTTTTCACAACCACGGATTTCGACGCCTTTCGCCGCGAACGCATCCCGCACTTTCGGAAGGAATGCGGCAGCGATCTTTTCATCAACCAACAGCGTCTCCAACGCGTTGCAGACTTCCACGCGCTCCGTTTTCGAATTGACGACGACCGCCACGGCCATGTCGATGTCCGCATCCGCCGCCACATACTGATGGCAGATGCCGTCGTAATGCTTCAACACGGGAATCCGTGTGTTTTCGGAAACCGCCTTGATGAGGCCTTTGCCGCCACGCGGAATAACAACATCGATATAACAATCCTGTTTCAACAATTCATTGACGACCGCATGATCCGTCGAATCAATGAATTGCACCGTGTCTTCCGGAAGCCCCGCCGCGACAATCGCCTTGCGCATCGCCGCCACTAAAATGCGATTGGAACGGATGGATTCCGAACCGCCCTTCAAAATGACGGCGTTGCCAGATTTCAGCGCAACAGCCGCCGCATCCGTTGTGACATTTGGACGCGCTTCGTAAATAATTGCAACAACGCCGATTGGCACTGCCACACGGGACACTTGCAGACCGGACGGCATTGTCCGCCCTTCCAACACGCGCCCAACAGGATCCGGCAGAGCCGCCGCTTCGCGCAACCGCTTCACCATGTAGTCGAAAATCTTATCCGTCACCGCCAGACGCTTTTGGAAAGCTTCGGACAAACCAGCCGCTCGTCCCGCTTCCAAATCCTGCCGATTGGCTTCATAAAGTTCGTCTTTGCAGGAAATAAGGCAATCTGCCATGGCGTTCAGCGCCTTCGCGCGAGCCGTGCCCGATGCCGCCGCGAGAATTCTCGCGGCTTCCCTGCCACGTTTTGCAATTTGTTCTATATCCATGTCATTACCTTACTTAAGATTCTTCATGTAATACTGCGTGATTTCATCGTCGCGACCAAAATTCGTGGCGATCAACGCGGAGCGAATCCACATGCCGTTGCGCATCTGCCGCCAGTACATCGCACGCGGATCGTTGTCGCACGCCGTGTCGATTTCCGTACGGCGCGGCAGCGGATGCATGATGATGGAATACATCGGAAGGCGTTTCAAATCGTCTCCCGTGAAGGAATACTGACTCAAATCGATATGTGAGCTCTCACCGGGCTTCGTGTCCCATTCGTCTTGAATACGCGTCATGTAAACGGCATCCGCCTGCGGGATGGCGTCTTTGAAATTGCTTGTCAATTCGTATTTTACGCCTGCATTATCCAGTTGTTCGAGGATGTCTTTTCCAATCTGCAACTGGTCGGGAGCGGCGAATGTCATGCTGATGTTCGAATAATTCGTCAACAGCAACGCCAACGACCGAACGGTACGACCACGCGCCAAATCGCCGCAGAACAGAATATGCTTGTTCGCTAGCCCGCCGCGCTTTTCGAAGCTCAATACGAGCGTGTAGATGTCCAAAAGAGCCTGCGTCGGATGCTGATCCTTTCCGGAGCCCGCATTGATGATCGGCAGCGGGCGGTTTGTGTTCGACAGCAACCACGCCATCTTTTCCGCCAAGCCCTGCAACGGACTGCGCATGATGATCATGTCAAAATACGAACTGAACGTGCGGATGGAATCCTCCCGCGATTCGCCCTTCATTTCACTGGAGATCGATGGATCGCGCACTTCCGCAATCCTGAAGCCAAGTATCTGGCATGCAGCGTAGAACGACAAGAATGTTCGGCTCGACGGCTGTGAGAAATACAGCATGGCCCGCTTGTGGCAGAGCAAGTCGCCTAAGAATTTCACGCCTTCACGATGCTTGGAAATGCGGCGGATACGCGTCGCCAAATCGCACAGGCGGTCCAATTGTTCGCGATCAAACTGTTGTGCGAACAGCGTATGGAAAGGACGACCGTTGGCCTGAACCAGATACGGTGCTTTCTCCTCCAATGACAGATTGTTGAAATCTTCCCACGAAATTTCATCCAAATGCTTTCGTTTCATCATGTTAGTCTCTCTCTAGTTTTCTTTTTGTCCTTTGGTTGATTTATGGTAATATTTTTACACTATATTTTCTATCTATACGCGAAGCGTTTTCAGAACCGCCACAGCCGCCAGACTATGAACTTCGAGCTTCCGCATAACGTTCTTTCCGCTTGCGCGAAGCGTGACGAACCGCCGAGCAGACGGAGCCGTTTGTTTCATTGGCAATCAACGTTTTGTTTCACCATGAAATCCTTGGAGATGCAGTCGGCCCGTCTGCGAGGCATTCTGTCTCTTCCGTGTATTCAGTGGACTGAAATGAACATTCGTGTCCATTCGTGTCCATTCGTGGTTCCTTTATCAAGGAGTGGTTCTGTTCAAAAAAAAGCCGTTGGAACGAACGTCCCAACGGCTTGAACAACTAGGCCAGAGAGGCCAGAATCATGGCTTTTATCGTATGCATACGATTTTCAGCCTCGTCGAACACTTTGGAGAAATTGGATTCGAACACGTCATCCGTGACTTCCAACGCCCCCGTGTCTTTACTGACTTCCGTCTTGTTGTCATGGAAGGCCGGAAGGCAATGCAGGAAAATAACCTTCCCGCTTTCGAGATTGCCCGTCGCCTTCACAAGATCCATGTTCACTTGATACGGCTTCAGCAACTTCAACCGCTGCTGGAACATCGCCTCTTCGCCCATGGACACCCAAACGTCTGTGTAGATGACATTTACGCCTGCGATGCCTTTCTTTGGATCGTGCTCGACGGTCACCGTGCTGCCGTTGCGGGCGGCCGCTTCACGCGCCGCCGCGACAATGTGCTCTTCGGGGCTCAGTTCTTCCGGGCAGATATCGACCATGTCGATGCCTGCCTTGGCGCAACCAACCATCAGCGAATTGCACACGTTGTTGCGGCCATCGCCGACGAATGCAACCTTCAATCCTTTCAAATGACCGAAATACTCTTTCATCGTCTGCAGATCCGCCAGAATCTGCGTCGGATGCCATTCATCCGTCAAACCGTTCCAAACGGGTACGCCTGAATACTTTGCAAGACCTTCGACCGTCTCCTGCTTGAAGCCGCGGAAGAGGATGCCGTCAAAGAAACGCCCCAGAACGCGGGCCGAATCGGCGACGGATTCCTTCTTGCCGAAATGAATTTCGCCCTGACCGAGATATTCGGCGTTCGCGCCTTCGTCACGAACAGCGCAAAGCGTCGCGCAGCGTGTACGCGTCGATGACTTCTGGAAGATCAGGCAGATGTTGCGTCCACGCAGGAACGGATTCACCAGATGGCCGTTCGCCTTCTTGCGCGCCTTCAGATCAATCGCCAGATCAACGAGATCAAGCATTTGCTTGTCCGACAGGTCCAACAGCCGCAGCAGGCTCTTGCCCGTCAGCCCGATATTCCGAATCTTATCCAGAAGTTCCGTCATAATATGTTTTCCTTTCGATGGTTATTTACTTAACTATCGTTCGTATTCTTGTCTTTCGCAAAGATTTTCCTCTGCATTCCATCTGTTGCGCGAAGCGCTTTCACAACTGCCGAGCCAACAGACCATGGACATCGAGCTTTCGCTTGACGTTGTTTCCGCTTGCGCGAAGCGTGACGAACCGCCGAGCAGACGGAGCCGTTTGTTTCATTGGCAATCAACGTTTTGTTTCACCATGAAATCCTTGGAGATGCAGTCGGCCCGTCTGCGAGGCATTCTGTTTTGTCCGTGTTTTCAGTGGACCATCATGAACATTCGTGTCCATTTGTGTCCATTCGTGGTTCTTTCTCTTTATGGAACGATCTGCGTTCCCGTTCCGTGATCCGTGAAGATTTCCAGCAGCAGCGAATGCCGCAGCCGTCCATCGATCATATGCACTTTGCCAACGCCTGCGCGAATCGCATCCGCCGCGGAATTCAGTTTCGGAATCATTCCGCCAGAAATGACGCCCTCTTCCACCATGTGCGGAATGTCGCCGATCTGAATCGTCGAAATCAGGCTCGTTTCGTCCTTCGGATCACGAAGCACGCCGGGCACGTCGCTCAAAAACACAAGCTTGCGGACTTTCATCTCCGCCGCGATGACGCAGGCCGCCATGTCCGCGTTCACGTTATAGACACGTCCGTCCATGTCGCACGCCAACGGCGCAATCACGGGAATCCGCCCGCGTTCCAGAAGCCATTGAATCTGAGGAGTATCGACATTCACGACCTTGCCGACGTGCCCGATGTCCAGCTCTTCGCCGGTCTCTTTGTCTTTCGTCGTAATCCGTTGGCCTCGAAGGACATTCTTGCCCGAAACAGGCGCGGGTTCCGCGCCGTATTCCGCCAGAATCCGCACGAGTTCCGCGTTCACCGTGTTGTGCAGGACATCGTCAACGACGCGAATCGTGCGGTCGCATGTATAGCGCAGGCCGTTCACGAATTTCGTCGGAATCTCCTGACGGGCCAGTTCGGCGTTGATCGCCTTGCCGCCGCCATGGACGACAATCGGCTTCATGCCCGCGCTCGCCATGAACACGATGTCCTTCAAAACGCTGCGCGTCACTTCGGGAACTTCCATCGCGGAGCCGCCGAACTTCACGAGAACGACGGCGTTGTGGAACGCCTGGATATACGGCAACGCCTCGATCAGGACGTCCGCTTTCGCTATTAGTTTTTGCATCTCAGTTACTCGTTGGAATGACTCATGGTTGTTTTCAAATCACTATAATATAAAGGTAAAAGGCCCGCCGTTCAATGTTTTTCACAATAATACCAAAACTATCTCACCAATACGGCTTGAAAATTGACCTCATGAGAGTATTTTACTATTGACCTCAAAACGCAAATCGTATGCCTGCGCCTAAAAAGCGGAAATGCGCAGGCGAAACTAATTCAGCAAGGAGTGGGAAAAATGTCGGAAGGGAATGCACAGGCCGGTGTGCTCTACATCGCTGAAAAGGGCTCAATCGCCATGATGCGAGTCCAGGGGAGCGGCGTTCGGAACTTGGCGGAAGGCTTTGACAAATGGATCGACTATCTGGCCGATTCAACAACTGTCGGTTGCATTATCGTCGATCTGGCGGACTGCACGTACATGGACAGCACGTTCATGGGCATGCTCGTCAAGCTGGCGAGAACGATGATGAAACGATGCAAGTTGCTCATTGCCAACGCTAAGCCATTGCATCATGAACTGCTTGACGGCATTGGCGTCATGAAAGGCTGGGAATACGTCGAACAGCCCGTATCCTGTGAAAGCTGGAGCGAGCTCTGCGACGCCATCAGCGGAAAACTCAATGAACGCCTCGTCGTCGAAGTCCATCAGCAGCTGATCGACTGGGATGAACGAAACAAGAAATTCATCCCGTTCGTCAATCTCGCGCTCGCCGAACTCAACGTCAAAAAAAATGACGGAGAGGCCGAAGAAGATGACGATTGACATCGAAAATTAGGGAACCAACAGGAAAACCGGCGGTCGAATAGCATGTCTTATCGACCGCCTTTTTGACGTATAACCATCAAGAAATCAACACACCAGGAGCAACACAACATGAAATTGCGTATCACACTGATGATTGCCGCCCTCGTCTGCGGACTGCAGCTCTCCGCGCAAGACAAAACCATCTATGTCAATCTCGAAACCATTTTCGAGAATTTCTACAAGACTGTCAACGCCAACATCAGCTTCGAAGACCAGAAAAAGGATTTCGAAGCGCGCCTCGGCCTCATCCGTGAGGAAATGCAGAATCTGGACAAGCAGGCCCAACGCTACAACGAAGAAGTCGGCAACGACCTTCTCCCGCGCGAAACCCGTGAAACCAGCCAGCGCAATCTCCAGGCCATCGTCGAACGCCTCCGCGCCAAAAAGCGTGAATACGATCAGAATCAGGAGGAAGGTCTCCGCAATCTGCAGCGCATCCGCATGAAGCGCGAAGAGGATCTTGTCAACGACATTCTCAGCACCGTCAACAAATATGCGGATGAAGTTGGTGCGACGCATGTTATCGAAGTTTCCGGCAAGACCTTCAACCGCGTTCAGGTCTATCTCCGCTATCCGAAGGATAAGGACGTCACGCAGAATATTTTGAAGCTTGTCAATCTCGGCCATGAGGACGAACTCGCCGCCGCCAAAGCCAAACTGGAAACCATTCGTGCGAAGGCCACCGAACAGAAGGAAGCGGCCCCCGCAGCCCAGCCCGCCAACTGATTGAACGACCGTAAAGAGGTATCATAACATGTTCACGGAACGCACTTGCGAAGAAATTGCCGAATTGGTCGGCGGTCAGTTGATTGGCAAAAGCGCGCAAAAACTCAGCGGCGTCTCCTCTCTCAAAGAGGCCATGGCGACCGACGTCTCATTTTTGGGCAATGAAAAATACCGCCCGCAGGTCCTCCCGTCCAAGGCGGGCGCCATTCTCGTGCCGATGAATTTTGACGAACCGGTTCCCGAAGGCCGCGCATGGATCAAATGCGAAAATCCTTCGCAGAGCTTCACAAAAGTCATCGCCATTTTCACGCCGCCGCCCATGACCTACGCGCCTGGCATCGCCAAATCGGCTTGCATCGCGGAAAGCGCGGAAATTGGCGAAGGCGTCCACATCGGCGAAAACGTCGTCGTCGGTGAACGCGTGAAAATCGGTGCGAACACCGCCATTCTGCCGGGCGTCGTCCTCTGCGACGATGTCCGCGTCGGCGAAAACTGCCTCTTCTATCCAAATGTCGTTATTCGCGAACGTTGCGTTGTCGCCAATCGCGTCATCATGCATCCGGGCGTCGTCATCGGCGGTGATGGATATGGCTATGATTCTGGTCCGGAAGGACATAAGAAGATTCCGCAGGTCGGTATCGTCCAAATTGACGACGATGTCGAAATCGGTTCCAACACGACCATCGACCGCGCACGTTTCGGCCGCACATGGATTCAGCAGGGCACGAAAATCGACAATTTGGTCCAAATCGGCCACAACGTCGTGATCGGCCCATGCTGCCTCATCGTCGCGCAGGCTGGCATCGCGGGAAGCACGATTCTCGGCGCAGGCGTCATCGTCGCGGGCCAAGTTGGAATTTCGGGCCATCTGCATGTCGCCGACGGCTCCATTCTCATGGCGCAGTCCGGTATTTCAAAAGATGTTCCTCCGAAATCCATTCTGTTCGGCTCCCCTGCGAAACCGCGCCGCGAATACGCCAAAGAGCAGATGTATCTCGCGAAAATCGAATCTCTTGTGCAGGAAGTCGAAGAACTTAAGAAACGTCTTGGCTGATAACGAATCCGTCCATTCTCCACATCACAGGCCGCCGTTGTTTTCAACAACGGCGGCCTTTTATGCAATGTCTGTCGCGCATAACCTATTATTATATAGAAATAAATGAAAAAGTTTGAACTGAGCTTTGACTCCATCGGCTGCACTGAAACTTACACAAAGGAGATAACCATCCTTGTCGTTGCTCCAGACAAATTCGATGACAAGACTGGTGCGATGCTCTTCTGTCACGGTTGGGGTGGCAACAGATTTCAGCATCAGGAGTTTATGAAGGCAGTCGCGGACAAATTCAATCTCCTCTGCCTCTCACCAGAGTACAGAATGAGTGGATTCGACTACTCTCCCCGCAACGGACATGGTTGGTTCAAGCCATATGACTTGAGTTTCTATCAAACTTTTGACGCTCTTCTCGCCCTCCGATTCATCCTCCAACTCCACACGAATCTAAATCACAAAAGGATTTTTGTCTATGGCGGCAGCCAAGGCGGACACATCGCCCTGCTCAGCGCCATTTATGCGCCAAACACATTCGCCGCCGTTTATTCTTCCAGTGCAATGGTTTGCGTTCCAAATCAGCCAAATCTCGCCGAAGCCACAGGGCGTTTTTTCACCGACGCAGAATGCAAAGTCCGCTCTGTCCCATATCTGATAGACCGCCTGAACACACCGCTTTTCATGGAGCACGGCACAGGCGATGAGACGGTTGACCATGCCCTTAACACCGCCGTCGTGGAAGCACTCATGAAAGAACGTGGAAAGCCTTGCGAAGTCGTATATTATGAAGGTGCTCACCACGACTTGAGCCCCGTCATCACCAAACTGGACGCTTTCATGCGAATGGCTCCGAAATTCCTTTCCTCCTACGAAAACCAACGCATAGACGATTTCACCGCCGCTTCCCAAATCATAATCCCTTGCGGAGACAAAACACTCTCCATCGACTGGGCACGCGATGTCCGCGATTCAAAACTCCTATCATGGCAGTAAGTCATTTACTTCCACTGACATAAGCATCATAAAATTATATTACAATTCTCCCCAAAATAACAATGACAACTTCCCATTCAAATCCTGCCAAAGAACCGCTTGTGGGTCTTTTCTACTTTCTATGGCTTGGCGAACATGGTCGCCACAAGCCTTATGACGTGACGAAAATCCTTGCGGCTGATCCAAATGCGGGCCATAAGCCCGACAGCCCCGTATGGGGCGCGGAAGGTGTTTACCACCATTGGGGCGAACCGCTTTACGGATACTATTTCTCCGACGACGAATGGGTCGTTCGCCATCATATGAAGCTCATCATGCAGAGCGGCGTCGATTTCCTTTTCTTCGACACGACGAACGCCGTGATCTACGAAAAGAACGCCAAGCTCGTCATGCGCGTTCTGCAGGAATACCATAACGACGGATGGCAGATTCCCCAAGTGATGTTCTACACGAACACGGCATCCGGCAAGACCGTCGAAAATATCTACAAATCCATCTACAAGCGTGGATTTGCGAAAGCTACATGGTTCAAACTTGACGGCAAGCCTGTCATCGTCGCCAAAGAGGAAGAGTGTTCGGACGAAACGAAAGCGTTCTTCACCATCGTCAAATCACAATGGCCGAATGAGCCTGACAAGCCCGGCGGCTGGCCATGGATGGATTTTACACGACCGCAACGCGTCTTTCCAGGCGAAAAGGTCGATCGAACGGTCATGAACGTTTCCGTCGCGCAACATCCACAACTGCGGTTTGGCGATTCCGCAATGTACGGCGAAACAAACAATTGTGGCCGCGCATTCCACAATGGCGCAAATGACCAAACGCCAGATGCTTGGACACAAGGATGGAACTTCCGCGAACAATGGGAAAGAGCCCATGAAGCCAAACCGGACATCGTGCTCGTCACTGGCTGGAACGAATGGATCGCTGGCCGCTGGAAAGGAACGAAAGACCGTCCCATCATGTTCGTCGATTGCGCAAACTTCGAATACTCCCGCGACATCGAAATGATGCGTGGCGGATACGGCGACAACTATTTCCGCCTGCTCCGCGAAAACGTCCGCCGTTTCAAAGGAATTTCGGATGACGAAACGCCGAATCCATCGTTGACACCAAAGCGCTATCGTTGCTTCGCCGATTCCGCAATGCCACGCAATGCAAAAGGTTATGGCACGACCTACGTCAACCGCACCCAACGAAACGCGCCAATTTGGATTAATGTGGTTCACGATCCAGCCACCATCACATTTATCGTGAAAACGGCCAAGCCAATCGTCGGTACAGAAGACGACGGCGATTTCATGCGCATTCTCGTCAACGGCGTTGTTGCAAACCATCTCGGCAAGACCGTCATCAAAGGCGACACAATGACGCTTGTCATTCCACGCCAGTCACTTGCCCTACTCTCTAAAGATTTCCGTTTCGAGTTCAAGTTCGTTGATTCGACGGTTCCCTGCCAAGATCCGCTCGATTGGTACGACCACGGCGTTGTCGAACCTCTTGGCCGCCTCCCGTTCATCTATTATGGAACAGACAAAGCCCAAAATCCACACCGATTCCACAGCTGAAATCTTTCCTAAATCCATAAGCCATCGGCCATAAGCCATAAGCGCCGCAAGTGACATTCGTGTTCATTCGTGGTATAAATCTCTTGTGTAAAGAGCTTTCGCATGACGTTGTTTTCACTTGCGCGAAGCGTGATGAACCGCCGAGCCGCAGGTAGCCGGTGGAATTCTTTCACGATTGGATTTCATAATCTGCCAATCAATTCTTTTGGCGTTTGTCGGCCCCTGCGGGGAGGCAATCGGTGAATTATCTGTGTAATCCGTGTGATCTGTGGTTTATAGTTTCGTGTTCATTCGTGTTCATTCGTGGTTCTATTAACATCACGCGTCATCAGATAGAAAAACGGCGTGTCAAGAACGGCAAGCAGAAACTTGAACAGATACTGTCCGACGATGGTGGCAATCAGTGCAGGCATCTTTTCAGGCATCCAAAACCAACGAAAACCAATGCCGAACACGATTCCGATGAACAGCACCGTATCGAATATCTGACTCGTCATCGTACTGGCGTTATTCCAAATCCAACGGGCCGCCGTCGAACCGCCATGCGTATGCAGATACCATTCGCGGATCCGATGGAAAAACCATACATCCCACAGTTGTGAGACGAAATAGGCGGTTAGACTCGCCACGACGAAAAGCAGATTCTGCCCAAGTAGCTTCGAATACGCCTCTTGCATCGCAGGATCTTCCGCTGGCAACTTTTCCGTGAAAAGAATGAGCACAGACGCAAATATCTGCGAAGCAAAGCCATACATCACACTTTTCGACGCTTCGGCACGCCCCCAGATTTCGCCGATCACATCCGTGAACAAAAACGTGCACGCATAGCAAACCGCCGCTCCAGGCAGCACCAAACTAATCCCGAAAAGATTGATTCCCGTATGGAAAAGCTTCGCCGTCACAACGTTGGACACGATGAGCGCCGTCGTGAAAAGCGTATTGAGAAGGATGAGATTCTCATTTGTCTTGCGCATGGGACTCTCCTTCAATCAATAGTTTAACGCAGGATCGGCCACACCGTTGGCCGTAAACGCAGCCGCACGATCTCGGCATGTAGCGCATTCGCCGCAAGGCCGTTCGCCGCCTTCATAACAGCTCCACGTCAACTGATAGGGAACGCCCAAATTCAGCCCGCAAGCAACGATTGCCGCCTTGTTGAAGGTTGAAAATGGCGCCACCAGCCGTACGCGATCATATGTTCCGATGGCAATCGCCTGCCCGATATGCTCCAAAAATGGAACACTGCAATCCGCATATGCGTTGCCCGCCGCATCGTCCGCATGCGCCCCCAGATAAAGGTCGCAGTCGTCATTTTCATAGATGCTCTGCGCAAGGCTGGCCGCCGCGGATAGCATCAGCCCGTTGCGGAACGGAACATATGTGGCGACTTTTCCGCCGTTCTCCGCCCCTTGGTCACGATAGGTAGAATGACTGATTTCCTGCGTGGAACCGTCAAGCAATGCGCAATTGGAAAACCGCATGATTTGCGATAAATCAAACTCAAACTGACGAACGCCATAGTGTCGCGCAACAGCTTGAGCCGCATGGAGTTCCACACGATGCTTCTGTCCATAGAAGATGGTAAGAGATGCGACATTTTCCGCGCCGATTTCCGAAACCGCCAGCGCCAGGCAGGTTGTGGAATCGATGCCGCCGCTCGACAAGACAATTGCTTTCTTACCCATGGCGTTATTTCCATTCGCGGCGGTCAACGGCGGCGAAGAGGCGCGTCTTCGCATAAGATTCGTAACCGCTTCCGGGCTTGGCGTAATTTGCGAACGGATAGATGGAAATGCCACCACGCGGCGTGAAAATACCTGTAACTTCTATATAGCGCGGCTCCAGAAGAGCCGTCAAATCCTTGCGGATGATGTTGCAGCAGTCTTCATGGAAATCGCCATGGTTGCGAAAACTGAACAGATACAATTTCAGTGATTTGGATTCGACCAAATAGTGGTCCGGAATGTATGCAATACGGATTTCTGCAAAATCCGGCTGACCGGTTTTTGGGCATAACGACGTGAATTCAGGGCAGTTAAGCATCACCATGTAGTCGTCGGATGGATGTTTGTTTTCAAACCGCTCCAACAACTTCGGATCGTAGTCGTAAACATACTGCGTCGATTTACTACCAAGCTGCGCGATCTTCGCCAGCTCTTCCTTGCTTCTACTCATGATGATGTGCTCCTAGTTTTGTTTATGCAGACGGACAAGCCGTCAAGACAGGATGGATTTTCGAACTGTCTGAAAAATAATACAAATATAATATAATCTCTTCCGCCCGAGTTTCAACGAAAACTATCAATTAATACAAGCAAAGACTATTGAATCATTCTCTTTGGTAACATCGATTTTACATATTTTCCTCTACCGTAAAACCTCCTTGCCTCCCAAACGCAAAATCATATAGAGAACGCCATCCTGATCGTTGGCGAACGGATCGAAAAATTCACCACGCCTTGCAGGACAGGCAATCGAACCATCTTTATGACGCATGGTTACTGAGAAAGGATATAAATAGGCACAGGAAGCCGTGCCGTCAGGAGAGAATAGACAAAGGCAATTACGCAAACATTTGGCTGCTTTTTTCTGGTAGGTTACATCATTCGTGATTTTAGCATAAAGATGATAGGCCCTTGCGGTTAGCAAACTTAAATAGTGCGGAAATGTATCGCCAAAAAGGCGACGTTTGCCAAACCAATATTCATCCCAATGGCGAATCGGTATTTCATTAAGATGATAATCCGGCTGATCGCCTGAAAAACGGCTCAGAAGATCAATCTGCGGAACCAAATCATGCAAAACGCCTGCAACATGGTCGATTCGGTCATAAAAAGCCGCGGGAATTGCGACGGCGGGTGTCGCAATCGTTTGCTCGAAACGGACTTCATGAGGCGGATAATTAAGTCCTGTTTTGCGCATTTGCGATACATGCTTTCGTAGCAATTCCGTCAATTCATCCGCCTCTTTTGCCATTCCGGCTTCCCGAATCATGTCTATAGCATCGGAAAATAGCGTCCCGTTTGGATAAAAATGGAATCCGCCATCAGAGTAGAAAAGACGAATGGAACGGTCAACCCATTTCAAATACAGGATATTCTTTTTGAATCTGTATAACTCCAGCCAGAAATTGATTAAACCTGCTGTATTATATAAACGGATGCGACATGAATGTTTGCCGATATCCCCATGTACGATGCCAGTCTCGACTTCATACGTCTCCCGCAATAGATATTGTTCGTAAAGATCGATGGCACGAGCGGCCTCAGTATCCTCTGGATGCAGTTGCGCCCAACGGCAGATTAGCAGCCCCATATTGCCACGCTCACCGCTTGTATTATGGTCGCGCCAAATATAATTGTAATATGTCGCATGTTCTTCATTGTCATAAATCATGAAAGCGCCGTAAAGCGGACTTCTTGGATCAAGCATTTGTTGATTCTTTAAAATGAAACGAACTCTTTGTTCAAGTAGTTTATCAAAAGACTGGCTGCAATACCCTAAAATCCAAAATCGCTTTTTGCCAATCTGAAAATCGAATCGATGTTCACCCAGCTCTTGTGGTAAATATGAAACGATTAGCTTGTTATCTTTTCGTAAATATGGAATTTGCTGTCCTTTGCAAAAAACAGAAATATTATTATCAAAATGACGCGATGTTATTGTGATCTCAAATGTCTCATCAGGAAAGACGGTCTCTTGGTCAAATTCAGCCCAAAGACCATTTTCCATGGTGAGTAATGCCTCCGGAAAATGATCATGTGGGAAAGCGATGATGGACCATTCAACTACCTTTTCACTACCAGGCAACAGATGGCAGGGGGATGGATGCAGTACAAAATCTCCGCGATCATTGCTTGATTCTTCCTCAATGCGTTCCACGCTGTAACAGTCAAGCGATCCCTGCGTCAAAACAAGTGCGATATCCGTTGGAAATGGTCCCATTTTCCGTGCGTGAACGTATGAGAACTCCCCTCCGCACCAGATATGCGCATGGCAACGTTGGCTGATACAGATATCGCTTGATGGATAACTGTCGTTGAATGTTGCATAGATCCCCCAATCCCCCCGCTTGAAGTAAAGATCATAGTATCCTGTATTTCGATAGACAAATTTCTCCGTCAGGCGATCTTCACAAAGTGTACGAATGACCTCCAGCTCCAATGTCCCCTGCCGATAGCATGAACGTATTTCATTGCCATCAAAAGACATATCAACAAATTCAAAGCCAACAGGTTCTCCCCAATTGGCCATCCCTTCGACCCAGTTCATCTCTGCCGGATCATCATTCAAGACAAGAGATTTTATCGTTCCATTATGTTCGTTCAAGTCGATCGTAAAGACTTTGTTTTTCATTTTCAATATCCAATTCTCTATCGCTCAAACATGATCCGCACAATGCTATGAGGCGGTAATTCAACCTGTTGGATATCTGAAACATCAAACGGTCGGTCACATATAACATCCGGCTTGTCAAAAGAATTAAGCGAATGAATGTCATCAGCGGTAATAATATCCAATTTTGTCAGTTCCCATTCGCCTTGTGGCAGTTCCAATGCAATGGATTTAGCATCATGAAGATGCCTGTTCACCAAGCTTATTGTCAAGTTTTGACCATCCTCAGAGATGCTGGCGATTGTATCAAGATCATCATCAACGTCATCTGGAAGAACATTTGCAAGTCGCTGCCCTAGATGTTCTTTCAACAACTTCATGGCATAGAATGTCGGCGTCTTGTAACATTTTTCTCCGCTTGTTTCAAAGAGGCTTTGCAGGAGATTGCATAGTTGCGTCTCCATCGCGAATTCCACGATGTCGCAATTACGGTAGAAAATATGCAAAGCCAATGCGGCAAATATCGCATCTCGAAGTGTTTGACGTTGGTTTTGGTTGTTTGCAAAAGTCGCCTCAGGATGCCAAGTGCCCCATTCGTCAAAGCAGATTTTTGTCTTGGCGTTCAGGCCTGCATGTTCGCGAATGGTCATGCGGTGAAGGTCGATGTCATACTGGTACCGTTCAAGAAGGTTCAACAGGGAATAATAACCGTTTTCATCAAAATCAACCGCATCTCCGCACAGCTTGCCACCCTGCTTGGCACCGCCAAGATAATGGTGGACAGACAGCGCGTCAGGCGGCAAAGCACTCTTGTTACGAGTGATGTGATCCAACGCTTTTCCTGTCCATCCAGGCAATCCATGACGCATGGAAAGACCAAGACCGATAAAATACAAGTGCTTTCTGTCTTCACGCAGCACCGTCTGGTATTTGAGATAAGTCTGGGCATATGCCACGGGATTGTTATAATCAATATGCCAGACATTTTCATCGGTATTACCGATTCCCCAATATGTTACATTATATGGTTCAGGATGGCCGTTTTCAGCCCGCATAGCACCGTATTTTGTCTCTTTCGGCGCATTGACATATTCATACCAGTCCAGAAACTCCTCCGGTGACCCTGTGGCTGTGTTGACGGTCAGAACAGGATCCGCCCCAGTGAGCTCGCAGAAATGGAGGAATTCATCTGTTCCGAAATCATGCCGCCACACAGGATTGGCTGGATCGGCGATAGGATGGAGCCTCGCAGGACGCTCCTTGCCGATTCCGTTTTTCCAGTGGTAATGGTCTGCACAACAACCACCTGGCCATCGCATGGCACCAATTCCAAGTTCCCTGCAACCTTCTACGACATCCTTGCGCAGTCCATCTATATTCGGAATGGAACTCTCCCTTCCAACCCAGATGCCGTCATAAATGACGTGACCGAAATATTCGAAAAACACAGAATGGATATGCCTTGAAATAACACTGTTTTCCTTCTTTGTCGTAACAATTTTGATTTTCATTTTGCAATCCAAACTCCAAGGCAATATGCTTTTTTCATAAAATGGAATAACCACGACATCAAACCCTATAAGATAATTCATCGCAAGAGAATTTCACACCGTAACAACAAAAAGGGCAACAAGACATGATACCAAGATGAATAACATCTTTACATTTGCAGATGGATACATTATAGTACTCAGTCATATGAAACGACAGTTCAATTATCATACAATACCACTTCAAAAAGAGAACATTATGAAAAAAGTCATCGCAATCAATGGAAGCCCTCGCAAGGGCTGGAACACGGACACGCTGCTGAAGAAGGCTCTGGAAGGCGCGGCATCGGTCGGCGCGGAAACGGAAATGGTGTATCTATATGATCTAAAATTCCGCGGTTGTGTCAGTTGCATGGCCTGCAAACTTCAGAAAGAACCACGCCCATGCCGTTGTATCCAACGGGACGATCTGACAGCCGTTCTGGATCGCCTCCATGAGGCGGACGCCGTCATCATGGGCAGCCCCATCTACTTCAGCGAAGTCACAGGTGAATTGCGTTCCTTCCTCGAACGCTTTCTGTTCCAGTATTTGAACTATGACGACTACAGCAAGCCATTGAGTTCCCCCAAGAAAACGGCGATGGTCTATACAATGAACTGCCCGGAGGAATGGTTCCCGAAAGTTGGCTACCATGAACTTTTCCAACGTTATGAGAACATGCTCAAACGCTTTTTCGGACATTGCGAGACGCTCTATTCCACGGAGACGCTCCAAGTGAAAGACTACAGCCGCTACCATATCGCGAGCATGGACGGCGACGCCCGAAAGGTCCGTCACGAAGCAGTCTTCCCGCAAGACTGCCAAAAGGCGTTCGAACTTGGCGTAAGACTTGCCTCCCTCTCCACACCGTAGAAGGTAACGACGGCGTCCACACCGTCAGCAACCACATTTCAAATAAACATAAAACGATCGAGCATGAACACTGATACGCCAAAACAATTGAAAATTCACGTCGGCCTGTTTCTGGACAAAGGCTGCTTTGGCAACGGCACGTTGCTATGGGCCAGGCTATTGGCGAATTCACCGCAACTGGAATTGACGCTACTAGATGGACAGGACGTCCGCTACGGTAAGTTGTCAGATTTGCAGCTACTTGTATGTCCGGGCGGTGGTGGTTCCCGGCAGATTGATTCCATGAGCCCGATCGGTTTTGAACGCGTGAAAAAGTTTGTCAATGACGGCGGCGGCTATCTTGGCGTCTGCGCAGGCAGCTACAACGCCATGAACCGCCCGAATCGGTTCGCGTTTCTGCCCTATGACTACGTTGATGACGCCAATGGAAGACTGGCGGATCTGCTGGTGGAAGTCACAGATGCAGGCTCCAAGCTGTTGGGACTCAAGGCCGGACGTCGTATCGTCTGTTACGACGGCGGCAATGTCATGCGTCCAACAGAACCGACCGGTAAAGGCAACAGCCAAATTCTCATCACGTTCAAAAGCTGCGTCAGTGAACATGGCAGAGCGCCCTACAATTTCATGGACACGCCCGCCGTCGTTTTCGGGCAATACGGAAAAGGAAAAGTCGTGGCGTGCAGTTTCCATCCAGAACTGTATGAATCAACCCACTGCATTGCAATGGGATGCATTCATGCCTTGACAGGCATCCAGCCTGTTGTGCAATATCCGAAAAAAGACATCCGTCCTTTACGTGTAGGTTTTCTTTCAGACGCTTGCGTCGGCCCGCAACCTGCCCGTGAAATGTTAGAATTAGACAAGAAATCCAACCTTGACATGGAGATTTTCTCCACTCATGAAATCAATATCGGTCGGCTGCGCCATTACGATATGGTCGTGATGCCTGACGGCAATGAGTCATCCTATAAAGACATGATGGACAGGGAGTTTAACAAGAATCAGTTCTATGATTTTCTAGATCGTGGCGGCCGAATCGTCGCCGCCAACAGCGTCGGCAAATACCTGCCTCAGCACGACAATATACAGATTCTGTCAGCAGACGAGCCGCTTGCGAGTGTTTTATAAATCGTTTCATTTTATGTGGAATAGACATACATGAAATATGTTCTTAAAAAAATCTTCTTCTGGAACACATCGGCTCATGGAGCGTTCTTCGCGCTGACATTTTTCATCGTCGGCAGTTCCCTGTGGTTCACGTTCCTCCAAATGCTATGGCTGTCCAACTGCGGACTTGTCCAATTCACCCCCATGACCGATCGATGCGAGCCCGAAGTGCAGGTATGGGCAATTGTCCAACTAATGATCGTCCTCTATTCATTGGTTGTTTTCCTGCGTGCAACATGGCTGTTTGTACAAAACTGTCGCAAAAACCACCATTACAGACCATTGTATGTTGCATTTCCTGCAATGCTCGTCTGGCTGTGTGGCTTTCTCTTCTGTCTTCTCCCGCTAAGCTATTTGTACAAGAATTTTATTTTGTACGAGCAAACGAAGAATTTGCTATCCGGCCTGCCGCCTGATCGCTTGGGGATCGCCTATCTTGCCGCCGTGCTGTGTATGGTTGCGGCTGGTTTCTTCGTGGTTCAGTCCATGGCGCATGCCGAAGGCGTTTCCTTGCGCAAAACTCCCTGTAAAGCAGGACTTGCCCTCTGGGCGGTGTTTGGAATTGCCTATCTTCTGTTTTTGGGAATGGCGATGATGCAAAACAGGCAGATTGCGGTAACCCGTTCTCGTGTCGAGGCGCGCTTCGGCCGTCCATTGTCCGTTGACGGCTTGCGGGAGTTCTTTGGGAAACAGGGCAAAGTCGATGCCGATTTCTGGAAGTGGTTGCGCGAATGTCAGGACAAATTGCCGTCGGAACTGTCCGTTGGTGGCGAAAAAATGGAATATTGGGATGGACAGTTGCCCGATGAATTGACGCCTGAATGGCAATCCGCGTTTGACGACTACTGCAAGACCAATCATGAGCCTCTTTTTGAAATGGAAAAATGCTTTGATTCCGTTCCGCCATTGCCACGATACGAATTTGAACCAGGCAAAGTGAATGACCTCATGCTTGAAACGTCGATTCCAAGCCGGAAATTTGCGAAATGGGAATTGAGCCGCCTGCGTGTCTTTCTGAAGAAACAGGACAGGCAGAACGCCATGCTCGCCTACCAGCGTCTCGCCAATTGTACGGAACCATTGCAGCACGAGCCGTTTTTGATCGGTAGTCTCGTCTGGCTGGCAAGCGAAAGTATACGTCTGGATGCCATGGAACGGTTGCTTGAATCACGTCTGCTGTCGGACGATGACTTGCGCCGTCTTGCCGCAGATATGGCGGTTTTGGAAGAACGCATCCCCATAATTCACCAACAGGCCATGTATTCGGAGGCGATATTCAATCTGGATGTCGCGATGGGCAAAGTCTCCACCATAGCCTATGCGCAACTTCGCTGGTTCTATCCGCAGCTGTGGCTGCAGGCCGCGCTCGACAAAAAGTACATTCTGCAAATGTATCTAGCGGAGGATTTTTCCACCATGACTCCCACTCAAAATACAGCCTATATCTTAAGCGGAGTACTTACTTCTGCATTAAAGAAATCAGGCAACAGGTTCCACAGGCTGACGGCCCGCACCAGATGCATGCGCGCTTTGCTGATGGCGGAATCATACCGCCGTGAACATGGTGATTTTCCCGCCGAACTGCCGGATATGCCAACCGATCCGTTTACAGACAAGGCATTGCTTTACAAATATGGAACGGTCGATATTCCGGAATATGTTTGTCCAGAACGTGATGGGCAGGAGGACTCCTTTAATAGTTTTCATTTGGAAAAGCGCATCAGGCAAGTGAAGGTCGTACAGGCATGGAGCGTCGGCCCCAACGGGCAGGATGACGGCGGCATCGAATCATTCACGGACGATAAAGACGACCCCTGTGCACGAATCAGATTGGAGTAACATGTATGAGCTTCTGGTGGTTGGATCCTGAATTTGCGCTGTTTTTGCTATTCCTCCTGACCATGATGTGGGGTATCCTGCTCACATACGCCATCGTGAGAAAAGAATCCATAAAATGGATTTTATTGCTCCAGGTGGTAGCGTCCATCATCTACGGAATTGCCTGGTTGCTTGAATGCATAGAACAAGAGACGTTCCGCCTTCCTCCCGATGATCCTCCACCTCTCATCCCTGAGTCAGTCTTTGTCGGGATTACCTTTTTTTCATGGGCCGTGTGCGCCATTGGCTTTTTTGCCGAATTCTTTCTTCTTGCATACAGAGATCGTCATGGACTGTCCAAACGATTATGTGCGCAATCTCTTGGAGTGTCGGTACTTCAAATGATTGCTTATTTCTGGATTTTCATCATCATGATCGCCCCTAACTCCTGCTGAAAGACATGATTAAGCACCTATTCCACAAACTTTTTTATATAAAATGACCGCACAATAATGATTATGAATGCCGAAGAAGCCATTGTTGTTTTTACAATCATATACTTTTTTGTCATGGGTGGTGGCATTTATGGATTGTATGGTTTGTCACGTCGATGGCGCATTGTATTGTATTTGTTTCTTGGAGCGGTGCATCTTTTCATCCATTCTTGCTACTATGCCTTCACATGGATAGATGTGAACAATGCCTTCACCGTCCAGACAATGGATTTCTTCACAGCCCTTGCGGAGCAGTTACAGCATGGCGGCATTCATGAAGAACTGCTGACGCCGCCTTCGCTGACATTAGGCCTTCTTCTGTCGGCATTTGGCGTTCTGATACTTGCAGGAGGAGCGGTTGCCGTATGGGCAAAACCACGCTGGTGGACATGGCTGCCAGTTTGCCTTGGACTGATTCTTTCTTTTTACATCTTCGCTTACCCGAAACGGAAGAAAGAAGGCATTTGTATTGCAGAACATAATGAACTGCGGCTACGAACCTATGAAGTGGTGAATGGAAAACGTGCCGAAGGCATTTCGGATGCGTTATTGGCGGAAACTATCACGATTCAAATGAAAGATTTTCGAGGAACATACGAAAACCGTAGCGAAGCAAAGGAAAGCGCTGACAGAATACTATCAGCCCTGTGTGCACTTCAGCCACAATAGCAACCTTATTGCAAATTTTATTGTTTCTTGAGATAATTTCAAAAGTCTTACTTTAGCCTGATTTTAATCTGTAATTTTCAGAACCAGCCTTGGCGCCGGAGGCCGATGAATCCTGCTTGTTTCATATTCTTCTTATAATCAGAATCGTAAGCATTTTTATCGGCACCGGCGGCAAGGCTATCCGTGAAAAATCAGTGTAATCTGTGTGATCTGTGGTTTCCTTAACATGGACATCTGAGCAGTTTTGAAATTACCTCTATTTCAATGCCTTTGGCCGCCAATACATCATGCCTTCCAGTGGATTTGATTTGCGCCATTGCTCGAATTCCTCCCATGTCCGTACATGGTCTTGCAAGACGGCTTTGTAGAACTCAATACCGCAAATATAATTTCCCGCAGGAGCGGCCTTTTTCAGTTTCAGAATGGCCAGACGTGTCTCCGGCGTCAGTGCCCGAATGATGGCATCTGTCGTCTCTTCGAAAAAGCCGTCCAATGCGGAGCCTGCAAGAATTTGGATCATGTCCAATGTCCAAATTTCGTCGGAAAAATATTTCAATGCAATATGCCATTCCAAGCAGTGCTCGTCCGTTTCGGCACCATTGATATATTTGCATTTGATGACACGAGAATCCCCCAACAACGGCGTCAACGCCTGAAACGTCTTTGTTGCATCCAGTTCAGACGTATAGACATGTAGATCTATGTCCTTGTCAATCATCAGACTGGAGCGAAACGAACCAACCGTCCGCACTTCCGCGCCAATGCTTTTCCACATTTCGACAATTTGAAAATCACGCAGAAGTTGCTCTGCTTTCTGATGAATCAGACTGGATTCAAGCAAGATATCGTCCATTTTTCTCCTCCTAATGGATACAATGAAAACCATGTCATATAGTTTATAATCTACCCGCCTATTTTCATTAAACAAATAATTTGCCTCACATTCCCAACAACCTTTGATCTTCATGCCACCCACATGCGTGATTTCAAGCAATTGCCAGACCCTAAATCCGTGTTATAGTAGTATAGAAATTAATATCGTGTCACTATCAAAATCAAGAAAACCACTCCATGAGACAGTTTTTTATAGCCATATTAGCCATCATTTGTTCATTCAGTTGGGCGGAAACCATTCGGATTGAGCCAGTCAAACGCCAATGTATCATTATCCTCCCAGAAAAGGCTAATTATGGCTTGAAATTTGCGGCAGAAGAACTTACCTACCATGTCGAAAAACTGACGGGAACGAAACTTGAAACCAGAATAGAACCAACCGACATTCCCGACGGCACTTTCGTTTTCTCCTTGGGCGAAACAAACTTCGCCAGAAAACATAACGTTTCAGGCGTGGGTATGGCGCACAATCATGCGCAGTTTTTAGGCGACAACGATAAAATGATTCTGACAGGAAACGATCGAGGCGACAATTTAGCGGCCCTGCTCATCGAAACAAATGCCACCCTTTTTGCTTTATACGATATTCTCGAAAACGAAAATAACTGCCATTGGCTATGGCCCGGTGAACTTGGCGAATGTATTCCAAAAACAAATTGCTTTCAATTTACAGCAGGACGGCGAGAGATCTCCACAAAACTTAAGTTTTTCTTCTGGCGGCAACTATGGGGGAACAAAGCCCAATGGCCTTCACCAGAGGCGTTTTCGCATTTCATGACGGCGGAAGTACGATGGCTTTTGCGTCATCGTAGCAACCGCGACTTGTCGGAACAACATTATCCGCACGCCTTCGAATCATGGCCGGGGAAATATCTCCAGACTCATCCAGAATTCTTCAACTTGCTTCCAGACGGCACACGCCGTCCATCGCCTCTCAATTGGGGCGGCCAGTCAAAGCTAATCAGCATGTGTACAGGATCGCCAGCGTTTCGTCAACAAATTGTTAAAGATTGGCTTGAGAATTTCAATCCCCAAATTCCGCGTATCAATCTAAAAAGCAATGACAGCAATCTTCAATGCGTGTGCGATTATTGCATGGCGGACGACCATTCACCGATTCCGACAGACGAACGCCGCGCTCGCGCCAAGGCACGTTATGACAAAGGCGATCCCGCATGGATGGAGGAGCTTGGTGACTTGAGCCGCCGTCAGATTGAATTCTATCGTGGCGTAATGGCGGAGGCCGATCGCATCGCTCCAGAAAAGAAGGCAAAGTTTTCAGGGTTGATCTATGCCAATTCGGCAAACGCGCCAAAAAACACGATTCTTGGGCCGCGTTTCCAGTTCTGCTACTGCCCGTCGATGTACTTTCCATGGACAGATGAAAAAATCGCTTATTACATCAAAAATTGGGAGGGTTGGTATAAGACGGGAGTCGATTTGGTGATACGCCCCAATTATACATTGGATGGGCATTGCTATCCCATTGCATACGACCGTGATTTTCACCATTGCTTCCTCTTTGCAGAACCACGCGCCCTCAAGGGAAGCGATTATGATTCTCTGACCGGAATGTATGCCGCGCAAGGTTTGACGCTTTATACAATTGCCCGTCTTCAGAATTCACGCCCGGGCTTGCCCTTCGAAACCATTGAAACAGAATACTGTTCAGCCTTTGGCGATGCAGCGCCTATCATCCGCAAATATTTTGATCGCCTATGGAAAATCTCTCATAATTCCAAACCGACAATGAAATCATCCAATCGCCCAGAAGGCGGCTATTGGGCTCATTACTATCTTGCTGGACACGACCTCTTTACGCCAGAATTGTTTGCAGAGCTTAATCAAATTCTTCTGGAAGCAAGACAAGCATTGCCAGCAGAATCCGTGGAAGCAAAACGCGTTCATTTCCTTTGGCTTGGTCTGGAAAACGCCCGCCTGACGGCGGAAACAGCCATCTCATATGACGCCTTCAGAACATCAGGCGATTACATGGCTTTTGCAGAAAAAGTCAAAGCATTGGACAAATTCAGAGAGGACAATGCCTTCTCGCAAGCCTTCAATATCGGTTTCTGCCGCGAGCGAGAAGACAACCATTGGCCGCGTGAATTGGCCAAGCAAATGACAAAAGACACGATCCCTCTGCCGATAGACTGGCCGTTCAAGACGGATCCTGATAAAATCGGCGAAGCAAATGGCTGGCATACAGTCGATTACGACGAATCACAGTGGGAAACAATTCCTACCGACCGTCCTTGGGACAAGAGTGGATATGCGACTTACGACGGTTTTGGCTGGTATCGACTGCGCATCCGTCTGCCTGAGAAATTGCCTGGCGAACCAATCCTCATGGTTGGATCGGCTGATGAAGCTTGCGACATCTGGATTAACGGTCAGAAAGTGCTCCATCGCCCCTATCCTTTTGAAGGTAATGCCAATTCATGGAATGAGGCTTTCAACGTGCCTTTTGGCGATGTCGCACGATCTGGTGAAAACATCATTGCAATACGCGTGGAGGACAATAATGGACAAGGTGGCTTGACCAAGCGTTGCTTTTTGAAATTCCGCCCTAATCATGATGAGAAGAACGCCTTGAAAAATGCGAATTTTGAAGATGGAACGGATCAATGGCAACTAGTGCAGCGATATGGCATTAACAAGGCGACCGCCATGCAATTCGATGGACGGAACGCTCTCTGTTGTGAAGTCGTAACGCCTTCACCCAATACTCTTTATTCAAATAAATATAGAAACTATCTAATGCTTCACCAATCCATTGCAAAATTAGTCAAAGGCAAGAAGTATCTCGTGACAGTGGAATTTCGGACCTCCCCCGACTACGATGGCGTCATGATGGTATTCTGTCATTCAGATATTCAGCGTGAACGCCAAAGCGAAAGTAACATCCAATTGGGGCATACAGGACCGATGCCCCAATGGGTGACTCTCAGCAAACCGTTTGTTGCAAACATGGACAGTGGCGATTTCTATCTCAATTACGTCTGCAATCACGGGAAACTCTACTTCTCGTCGGTTAGCATTCGAGAGGTGGAATAAAAAGCAACAAGGGATCGTCTCCTTTTAGAATCAATATATGGGAAATACTGACAAATCCATTTGTAAAGATACACAAACCATATATAGTGTGTGCCATGCTCTAGCGGTTTGCAGGTGAATCTGAAATACGATCATACTCAATAGTCATACGCCATCTTTCGCTGTCCGCAGTAGCGGCGCAATCCTTAAAATCAAGCATGAAGCTGTCATAGTTGAATCAAATACAATCCAAGGAGAACAAAATGGAAAATTTCATCTACGAGACACCGACAAAGGTTTATTTCGGCAAAGGCGAAGAACTCAAGGTCGGAAAGATCATCAAAGAATTCAACCCGAAGAAAGTGCTCCTCCACTACGGCGGCAAGTTCGCGCGGGCAAGCGGTCTTCTGGATCGTGTGCGCAAATGCCTTGCGGATGAAGGGATTGCGTTCGTGGAACTCGGCGGCGTTGTCGCGAATCCCGAGCTTGCCTTGGTGCGCAAAGGCATTGAACTGTGCAAACGCGAAGGCGTTGACTTTGTACTGGCCGTCGGCGGCGGATCCGTATTGGATTCATCAAAAGATATCGCCAACGGTGTCGCCAATCCAGAAGTGGACGTCTGGGATTTCTCGCTCGGCAAGGCGATACCCAAGCGTACCCTCAAAAAAGGAGCCATCCTCACGTTGGCGGCGGCTGGTTCGGAAATGTCCAACTCCTGCGTTATCACCAACATGGAGACGAAAGAGAAACGCGGATACGGATGTACCTGCAACAGAATGGATTTCGCCATCGAGAATCCGGAACTCACGTTCACCGTAAATCCCTACCAGACCGCCTGCGGCATCGTCGATATCACCATGCATACCATCGAACGCTATTTCTGCCCGGGAGTTGACACGCCGCTGACCGATGCGATTGCCGAAGGTCTTGTCAAGACAGTCTTTACGACGGGCCTTGACTGCCTGAAGAATCCATGCGACTATGAAGCCAGAGCCAACGTGATGTGGGCGTCGTCGCTTGCGCACAACGGTTTGACGCAATGCGGCAGGGATACCCAATTGGTCGTGCATCAGTTGGAACATGAAATCTCAGGCCTGTATCCCACCGTGGCGCACGGCGCGGGTCTTGCCGCTCTTTGGTGCAGTTGGGCACGTTACGTCTATAAGGCGAATATCATGCGTTGGCTCCAGTATGCGTCCCGCGTGTGGAATATCGACATCGATTTTGACCATCCTGAAAGCACAATCGAGAAGGCGATCGACACGCAAGAGGCGTACTATGTCAAAATCGGAATGCCGATTGGTCTGCGTGCTTTCGGTGTAAAGGAAGAGGATCTTGAGCCAATGGCCCTCGCCTGCTCCAGAAACAAGACCCGTACCCTCAAAGGCAACAAGCCGCTTGGATATGACGAGATTCTCGATGTCTTCAAGATGGCATACGCCCGATGACGGGATTGAATCAACGATTTTTATAAAGCCAGCATAGGAGTTTCTGGTATGAAGTCGCTTTGTTACATGTTATGGTTTGTCTGTCTCGGCTGCATCTTCGCCGCCGAACTTGATTTCCAATATCAAAGCTCTCTTCTTGAGGAGACGACAAACTACCGCGTATTCAAAGTCACATACGACTCGCCAGAAGCTCCATTTTGGAAAGAGGCGAAGCAGGTCAAGGCCTTCTACTATGAACCGAAGGTGCTTCCCAAAGAAGGCGCACCCGCCGTCTTGTGCATGCATGTTCTGGGTGGAAATGGACAAATCACAAAGTCCATCGCATCCTTCTTCGCAGACCATGGTCTTCCCGCGTTGATGCCGCAGATGGCCCTCTTCCTGGACCGCCGTCCTGCGGGCAGCCTCAAAAGCCATATCATGGGGCCAGATGGTCCACGGTATATTTCAGATGCGTTCCGCGCCGTGCCCGGTGACGTAAAACGCAGCGTGGATTTTCTCGCCTCACGCCCGGGCGTGGATCCGAAACGTCTCAATCTTATCGGAACCAGTCTCGGCGGAATTCTTGGTATTTCGACATTCGCCAATGACAATCGGCTGGACAAGGCAGTCTTCCTGCTGGCCGGGGGTGGCATCAAGGAGATTCTCCAGCAGAACAATCCCGAAGTCGCGCCCATACGAACCGCCTTCCAGAACGCCACGCCAGAACAGACCGCCCAGTTGGACAAGATCTGCGCCTATCTGGAGCCCATGAATTACTGTCAGGCACTCGCGGAACGAGTCCGTGCAGGACGCATCAAGATGTACAATGCGGAATTGGACACTTTGGTGCCTCCCGCCCGCTCAAATGCCTTGGCCGCCGGCCTTGGGCTCACGACAGGCGTGAATCATTTCATCCTTCCGCAACTTGACCACTACACCGCCATCGCGGCGATGCCCAAAGTACTTGATGAAGTGCTGCCTTTCTTCACATCCGCACAAGCAACTGCGCAGAATGCCGATACCAAAACCGATGATGCAACGGCCCCTCTTCGCGGATTGGCGAACGCCATCCAGCAGTTGATTTCTGGAGCACCAACAGACGGACGTGTATCACGACTCGCCGTGCGCTTCAACATCAGCGAAAACGAACAAATCAAGCAGGCAGGAACCATAAAAATCGCCTTCGCGCAGGAGAAATTCCTGCTCTCCATCGCTGAAGGCAAGGGACTGGAAGGCCTTCATGATTTTACAATCGCGACGGGTGACGTTCCATGGTGCATCTCGCCAAATGGCACTGCATTTTCAGGCGAAAACAAGCCAAACATATCGATTTCCAGTCTGATGCCCGATAAGTTCCATCTCTATCGCAGGATGGGGACGGCAATGCTTGCACACACTGCGGCAACGGGATCGTTGGATATGTTGGCAAAACTGTTGAAGATGAAATGGTCATTCGAAGGGCCCAACCGTCGTACATTTGTGGCTTCTGGTGATTCATGGAACATTTCCATCCAACTTGAGGAGGCTCGTGACGTGCCAGTCGCCATCCGCTATGTAGCTAAAAACACACAGATCTCCATGGACTTCAGCCAATGGGAGGTTGCTTCCGAACCACAGGCCGACGACTTCACCGCGCCCCAAAATCAGGCAGTCCACCATGTGGATTCCACAGCGTTGCTACTAGCGCTACGGCAGGTATTGCATTTTGCATGGAGCAGGCTAATTGAGCCAATCCCCTCGCAGAATCCCCTGTGCGACACCGAACGGGACGTATGGTTTGAGAAAGGTCTCCGAATCGAGCGACCAAACCAATTCCCAGTACTCATATTCGCAGGGACTCCGGAAGAGATGGGGCGTCAGCACGGCAATCTCTGCCGTAAGGAAATCGCCCGCAGTTACGACTGTCTGAGGCTCGTGGCGGGCGGCTATCTTCTCATGAAAAACGAATGGTTCTATGACACCATTCTGGAGGCCCAGCGTCGTTCCGCGAAAAACACGCCAGAGCGTTTTCTGAACGAACTGGACGCCATGAGCGTAGCGGCTGGCCTGACAACCGCGCAAGGACGTGAAATCGGTTTCTTCCCCGAACTCTTCCACTGTTCAGGAATTGCCGCACGCGGCAAGGCTACGGTTGGGGGCCAAGTTGTCCATGCTCGTGTATTGGACTACATGCGCGACATCGGCCTGCAGACCGCTGCACAAGTGCAAGTTTTTATTCCAGATGGCTATCTGCCATGGATTTCCGTAGGCTTCGCAGGTTTCAACGGCACGGTCACCGCCATGAACGCGGCGGGTCTTGCCATGGGCGAGATGGGTGGCCGTGGCGAAGGCAACTGGGATGGTCTTCCCATGAGTTATCTGATGCGGCGCATCATGGAGGAATGCCGCACGGTTGCCGAAGCCAAACAGATGATTGCGCAAACACCATTGACATGCGAATACTACTATGTCCTGTCGGATAAAACAGGCGACATGATGGCTGTCGAAACGCGTGCAGGCGAAACACCGACTTTCCTTTCCGCCGGAGAAAAACATCCGTTGCTCAAGGAGGCGTTCGAGGACATCGCCTGGATCACAGCCCCCAGCCGTCAACCTGCCCTCTGCGAACGGCTCCACCAATACTACGGCAAAATCGATGCCGAGACCATGAAGGAAATCATCAAGCGTCCCGTGTCAATGGCTTCGAATCTTCACGACGCCATCTTCCTCCCGCAATCCCTCGACCTCCATTTTGCCTACGCCGACGCCAAGCAACCCGCTTGCAACTGCACATATTACCACTTGAACCTGAACGAGTTACTGAAATACTATCGAGAGCATCTTCCAACTCCCTGACGTGCTATTTACACTTTTCCATGCACTTTTCTTGAAAAAGTGGGAGCAAAAAACACAGGAAGACTGGCAGATTTCCCCCCGAAAAAAAATGTCCATCATTCACGGGATTGTCCCGTTCGGCCGAGCCTTCGGGCCTCCTGAAGGTAAGGTCCAGGCCCCGCGGGAGAAGATGCCTGCGGTTCGAGTTCCTTCAGAACCTCCTCCGTGCTCTTTCGGCGCAGCGCTGATAAATCGCCTCCATTGATACGATAGACAGCACTTCCAAGTTCCTCAAACGTGAATGTTCCGACGGACAAATCGGCCGTCACACCATCCGCGAACAGCTTCTCAAATGATGCATTCTCAAGCGGCGTGCCCTTCAATTGGCAGGTCGCCTTGACCGTATGCAGCATTGGATTTACTGCAATGAGATAAGCCTGGTCTCGTTCCGGCGACACGGCGATGCGGAACCGCGCCTCGCCTTCGGCCTTCCATGGAAGATGGACTTCCGGCCCCGCCAACGCTTTTTTCATGGTATCCAACAGTCCGATCAGACGCTTGAACTGCGCCCAGCCCTTCGGGGCGTATTCGACGATGGTCTGGCGTTTTTCACCATGGATGTCACGGTAGTTGAAGAAATACAGCCCACGCACGCCGCGAGCGACAGGAAGCCATGTCATGCAGGCTAGTTCGCGATCCGTCGGGAAGCCGCCCGGACAGTTTTTCCCTGCCTCGTAAGGCAGGAAACGCTGCCAATCGAATGTCTGCACGACAAAGATGCATGGAGCGTTGCCGGAAGCCCAGCGCATTCTGTCCACTTCCCATTCGATGCATTGGATGCTCAGCCAATCTTCTTTCCGACCGATTGGATAAAAGTCGTATCCAGCCATGTCCGACGTGCGGAAAGCTTCAGGCGGATTTGCATGCAGGCAATCGACATAGAGGGTCAGCTTGCCGGGCATGACCGCCTTCACGAGTTCATGCATCCGTCGTTGGCATACGACATCCATTTGTAGATCAGGCTCATCCGCCAAATAGATAATGGCTATTGACGAGGCATTCCGTTCGCCATTGGCATATTCGAAAAGCTGCTGATAGCAACGTTCCTGCCCCAAGAAGTACCTCTGGCAGAGCTTTGGACAGGGAATGTCGCCTGACGTCGGAGCATCGCTCATGACATTCAGCGGCACATCGTCCAAATCATGGTCACCAGGCCATGCATGGTAAATCATCATGGGAAACCATGGTTTGCCGTTCAGTAGCGGAGCACCGTCCTCATTGACGACTGCCGTTGGCTCGCCGGGCGTAACACCCGAGAGTTTCGCCACTTCCAAAGCATAGTCGCGAAGCGGCATCAATGGATTCATCTCAAAAAGTCTATCCGCTGGTTCTGTTCGTGGCTTGCGTACGGGCAGATCCGACAAGGCCTTTGCATCCAAACTGGCTGGCTTGAAGTCGTCGTTGTCCGTAAGGATGGCCTGGTCGATTTCAACGCCCGCGCTTTCTGTTGTCAGTTCGAAGCGATATTCCAGACGGTTGCCCGCCACGGGCATGCTGAACCATGACCAGTCTCCCGTCATGGCAAACGTCTTCTTGTCTGGAACAATGGCGGTGGCTTGATTGGCGCGTTCAGGCCCAATCGGACAGAATACACGATTATAGACCGCATGGACATTGCTTCCAGCCGTTCCCTTCATGCGCAACCATAGCGTGTTCCAACCAGCCCATTCGTCTTTCGCCCGATGAAGCCCCCATGCAAACGGCAGTTTCACGTTGCCAGAACCATTTTCCGACTGTCCCGCAAACGCCGCCAAATCCAGCCGCACTTCCCTCGCCACAGCAACAGTACCAGTCGTGTACAGCGCAAGACAGGCCACAGCCGTCAACATAATGAATGGTGTATGATATCGTTCCATGGGATGATTCCTTTTTCGGACATTGTTCTATAATCAGCCCTCCCTTTTTCTTGAAACACGAACTAATATAATCCCCCGCCCGATTTTTCAAACCATGTCACAAAGCTCTCTTTTGTGCTTCATACAGGCAGTATAAAGCAGACAACAGAACAATCTTGTTGTTGATGATAATGCATCTATATAGTTGTATCTTGTTTGAAATATTTCAAGTAATCCAATCCATTATTTCTATAACGAATTTTATATGACAGTAACGCATTTGCTGAAAAAGCTCTTTGTAATGCGAGCGTGAGTGGAATCTCAGTCACATAATAATTGAGATTTTGATATCTTTTTGAAAATATTGCCTCTTAGGTTGGTTAAGCCTTCTAGATTAATCCCAGTCTCAAGCCGGAAAGTTTTTCATGCCCAGTCTCCACCATAAAAGGCAAGATTCCCGCAGATATCTCCTTTCAGACGACTAATCGAATACAATCTCCTGCAATAAAATTGCATCACATATTTGTGTTGAATATTGAAGATAATTGACCATGATGTAGCTTTTTTAAGCGAGTTATTTTTTCGTTATAAAGCTATCATGTCAACCAATTTTCTAGGCTACTAAACTCACTTTCTAATAACAAATCAAGTTTTGAAATATACAACAATTGAGTTTGTATTGCACAAAGAAGATTCAAAAACTCTTCGTAATCTACATTTGAAAACGTTGTTCGTGTATATTGATGAGAGTGGAATTTTAACCATGTAACAACAACGTCATAACCAGAAACTTTTAGATGTAAAATATCTGGACAAACTTTGAGCACAATCTCTGGGGAAGAATGATTTTTTGTATACAAAAATATTTTGTCTTCTGAAATTCTATATGAATCCAAATAAAACTCCTTATTGAAGAGAGAGACATTTCTTTTGAAAAGATCTTCTTGAGAAAAATGCCATTTTGCATTGTCTTCACATATAGCAATTTGTTTCCCTGCAAAAATAATCTTTTGTAAAACATCTTTCTGCGAATGAATCGGAATTTTGGGAATTTTATCTGACGAAGAATAGAGAATGGAGGAGAACTTTTTCAGATACCATCCTGAGACCATAATCGCATATGCATAAAATACCCAGTCAAACTCAGAGAGACCTAAGTGTGCTAATTTTTTTGAAATATTACTATAATTCAGGGCAGATCTTTGCTGATCGACATTTACCGTATGATACATGGGGTATTTTGCACAAAACACATGTGCATTTTGTCGGGAACACAAGTCATTGTCGGAAATATGCCAGCAAAAAGAAACAAAACGGTGAAGCTTTGTTCCAATGTCCTTTGGAGCGGGAGCAACTGCAAAGCCAATATTGGTCTCATCTGAAAAGGCTTTTATAAGTTCCGGACGCAAACGAGTTCCTCTTCCTCCTTCGTCTTTGATTTTTGAAAAGATATTTTCATCTAAAAGAACGAAAGATGTTAAAAACGGTCTAAAACTGTAAGAAAATATGTTCTCGGCTATTCGGTTTTCATTGTTAATAGCGGCAGAAAACTCCAATCTTATTGACGGAGAAAGTTTTTCAGAGGTAACAACTTTCCGCTGTCCTGAAAACCAATTCTCAATAATTTTTTCTGATGGGATATTCAAATCGCCTATTTCTAAACATCGTCTTTGAAGAATACCTTTTTTTGAATGCACAAACAATGCAGTCGGAGCCAACTTAATGCCGGAACAATGACGAAGAAAGATACAATCAGTATCCTGCTCAAATGCAGGGAATAGAGAAATACCTTTTGAGTAAACCTCAGTAACATCTTTCTCGACATCTCCGATGCCCAATATCAATGATTCATTCGGAGTTACTTTCTTGAAATATCTGATGAGTTCTTTTGGGGATTTCTCAAAAAACAGTATTTTCTCTTGTTTAGAAAAATGCGATATATCTAAAAAGTAGAATGAACATTGCTTGTATTTTATCTTCTGCCCACGAATAGCAAAGATAACGGATCTCCCTTGCAACGTCTGAAATAAATTTTTTGATGCTCCACCTTTTCGGTTATCTTCATCAAATTTTAATAGGAAAATCTCGTTAAATTTCGATGCCATCCATTTCCGAGCATATTCATATGTCGGATTCTCAAAAAAGGAGGATGGAATAACGAATGCCAGAATTCCATTTTCATTCAACAATACTTTTTCACAAGCCCAACGCAAAAATTTCATAAAATCGTTCTGTAAATGTTTCTGTGTATTTTGGCGGCTTTTGCGTATTTCTTTCGGTGGACGAAAATCATCAAGCAAATGTTGAATGATTTTGAATCCCTTATTACACGTATGCTGCTTTTGTGCGTCTGAAGATGGTGGATTTCCAATAACTAAAATCAAAGGAGACCGAACAAGCTCCTTTGCAAATATTTGTTCTTGATCGAACAAATCACAGGGTGCAGATATTTTTTCTTCCAACGCATCACTCAATGTATTCGTTAAAACAATTTTGACATGATGCTGAAACACTAACTTCTCGCGCAAAAGAGCAATTCTGTAATTCGCCAAAGCATATGGGGCTGGTTGTATTTCAAAACCAACGATATTAACTGGAGAATTGAATTTTATATTGTTTATGATGCTTTCAATGAATGTGCCTGTCCCACAACAAGGATCAATAATATTGTTGTCGGCAGAAAAAACGGAGGAAATTTTTAACTCTTTTATGGCGATGTATTCCGTCATTCGCACCATCATATCAGCCAATTTTGGATGTGTATAAAATGATCCGAAATCTATTTTTTTCTTGGGATCATATGCCTTCAGAAAATTTTCATATAATGTATGAAAGTCCGGAGTACTAGCGCGATTCAATTGCGTATGAGCGAGACACCGACAACAATCATCATACCATGTTTGGAGTGGACCGATTGCATTATTTGAATAAAATTGCTTATTCAAGTTTACAATTAATTCGTGAAAAGGTAATAGTTCTGCAGAACCTTCAATAGGTTTCTCCCAAAATTTTTTTATTTTTCTGAATCTATCACTTGGTGCATCATCTTCACAGGTAATAAAACGATGTGCATATAAAATACCAAAAACTAAAACCTGTGCGATAAAATCAGAAAAGAGCTCATTGTCCTTCAGGGCTGGATCATGATGTTTGAGTAATAAATTGTGTAAATGATGTAATGCTTCTATTGCCTCGTTTTCAGCACTGTTCAATCCACTGCCTAGCGATAGACTAGATAATTTCTGGGAAATTTCTGCAAGATTTTTTGCCCTCTTGGCTGCGTCTGCTATTATTTCGGTCTCAGTGCATTGACGAAACCCAGGAGTCTTAAAAAATGCTCTAAATGCTATTTCCAAATCGCTGTAAACAGGTTTTAACTCATATGCAGATCTAGTATTTTTTGATTTGTTAACAATGCAAATACGCTTATTTTCACGAAAACTATTTCCGAAAAAACAAAACTCAATACCATCTGTGAGTATTAAATTGCTTTTCAGTTGTAGATATTTCTCAATTTGATCCTGATAATTGGAAATACTTATTGGCGTGTCCCACGATAACCCCTTGCCTTCGATATATCCAAAATTACCCTGACTTTTCTTGTCATAGAAACGCCAATCCGGTCTCCCCGATTCGCCTTGTTTTGCAGGTTCAAAAATGATATCAATGTCACTGGATATCAATGCCACAATTTTTTGAAAATAATTGTGCAAAACGGGTTTATATGAAAGTTCAGGAGTAAAATCTGCTGACAATTCCGCATTATTACGCAATGCTGTCAATTCTTTCAAATATTCACAGGTTATAGATTCAAAACTCATTTTTCAGACTCCATTTTATCCTTGTAGCATTTCAATATCTGGCATGCAATTTCATATGCGAAATTAACGGGCACAGCATTACCAATCTGCTTCGCAATAGAAACTTTCGTTCCAGAAAATTGAAAATCCAACGGAAAGGTTTGCAATAATGCACCCTCTCTCAAAGAAATGCTTCGTGTTTGTTCTGGATGTCCAAACATCCCTCGAGTGAAACTGTCAAAACGTGCCGTGATAGTCGGTGCTACATCATCCCACAACATGCGTCCATATACGTTTCTGTGCCCAATTTTTGAAGAACTCAGTTTATGGCAATTTGCAAGCAACTCTGGTGGCAATGAATCACGCCCTTCACCTTCTTTCAATGCATTCAAACGGCAAATATTCTTTTCTGATAATTTATCTCGTCTGTGCAAAGGGAAATCAGGGTGACATGAACCATCTTCTGGGGGAGCAGGTAAAAAAGAAATCGTATCACGGACGGTAATTTTTTTGCTTGAAGGCGCAGGATAGACAAAATTGGGAATTCCAACGTCCAACCGTTCACCGACCAGAATCATGCGCTTTCGTCTCTGGGGTACATTATAATATTGTGCATTTAATATTTGCTCATGAATATAATATCCCATTTTTTTTGCCTTTTCAATAATATGGGACAAATAATAACTGCCTCGTTTTCCCGTAATTCCAGGAACATTTTCCATCAGAAAATACTTTGGGTATAAAATTTCCAATAGCTCCCCATAAGCACTTACCAATCTATTGCGCGTATCGGTGTCCTTCCCAATGCGTTGTATAGAAAATCCTTGGCATGGAGGTCCTCCGGCTAAAAGAAACAAATCTCCCCTATTCAGACACAGTTTTTTCAATGGATCTTCCGCAATAAGATCTTCAATACTAATACATTCAGAAGTGTGAGAAAAATATTGTGAGTTACATCGCATTGTATCGATACAGTGTTTATCGTTGTCGAAGCTGTATAGAATATCGAAGCCAGCCCTTTTCAATCCTAGAGTCAAACCGCCAGCTCCACAGAAACTATCTACACATGTAAATTTCATTATTGATAATCCTTTTTTTCCATGTCCCACAATATACTGCCAGCCACAACAGCAGACAAAATGGGGGGAACAGCCTCACCGATTTGCTCTGCGATGGAATCAAAACTGCCGCAGAAATCAAAATTCAAAGGAAAACTTTGTAGACAAGCCATTTCTCTTAATGTCAACCCACGGTCTTGTTCAGGATGAACAAAGCGCCCACTTGCTGGGTTTCTTGCATAATGGGTAATCGTTATAGATGGTTTTCCCCAAGACAAACGTCCATATACATCATAAAAGCCACTGACTTCATCCAGACATTTTGGGCCAATCCCATTTGGACGAGATCCGCCATCATGAGGAATCATGCGAATTGTGTCTACGGTTGTCTTTTTGTGATTTGCGCATCTATGCAATATATCATTCGGATCTACAGCACCAACCTCTACAGGAGGCAAGTTCCCTATTGCGTCTCGGACTGTCCTGAACTCTGCTTGACTATATAATGGTATCGGCATGGAAAAAGGATGCTTCATCGCGATTATTAATGCACGATACCTCGCTTGTGGAACACCAAACTCAGCTGCATTTACAACTGTTGTATTTACAATATAATGATGATCCTCAAATGTTTCTTTTGCTTCTTGAAAATATGATGAATACTTTTCAGATAAAAGTTCAGGAACATTCTCAATAACAATACAATCTGGAGAAATCTCAGTCGCAATGCTTGCAAAGATTCCTACAAGGGAGTTACGTCTGTCATCAGGCCCCTTATTTTTTTTTCTATGCGCAGAAAAACCTTGGCAGGGAGCACAGCCGATGACAACTGACGGTCGGTTACTGTCATAATTTATCTTTTTTAGAAATTCTTCAAGAAGTTCCTCTTCTTCATATATTTTTACAATATCTTGTTGATATCCATGAACACCAATGTTCTGTTCATAAGTCTTGACCGCATCTTCTTTGATATCCACTCCCCCGAGCATTTTGAAATTTTCGGATGCAGCAAAACCCAAAGACATGCCTCCACAACCACAGAAAAAATCAATTACCTGAATCTCCCCATTATTCGCTTTTTTACCTGGACTCCATTGCATTAAATTATCAATAAAATTCTTTTCTAAGGAAATCTGATTCAATGTTTGGGCAGGAATATAAAATTCACTCTTGGAAAAATTACAATGATTAACAGACTTTTTTTTCCCTGAACGTATAT